>NZ_CP017770.1:2159348-2467827 GCF_001857945.1 Paenibacillus crassostreae | reverse complement strand
TAGATGGCGTGATAAAGCTATTAATGGCAATACTATAGAGCTTAGGGATCAACCAATATGCGGGAAGCAGAACTAGTAGTGATTCACACCAATAGAATAGTGTGATTGGTTTCCAATGTAATAGGATGCCTTTGAAAAAGAACACGCCTTTTTCACCTTTTCGTTCTTGGTGAAGTTCATAAAATATACCTGAATGAATCAAAGGTGTGAGAATCATACGAAATAACAACATTCCAAGCAGAATCCATAGATAGTTGTGGACAGTTTGACTATGCATGAGACTTAATTGCCCTTCAACATAGAATAAAATCTGACTTAATTCAGTAGGTGGTGGATCTGGGTAGCGCTGAAGTATCGGGACTACTGCTGAATTCACTAAGCGATATAGAAAGTAACTGAAGAGAAGATGGTATAGAAATAGAATGATTACGACATAGAATTGATTCTTGAGACTGTTCCAGCCATTAGAGATATACGACTTCACCATTTTCACCTCACCATGACAGACTTCCAAGCCCGATTTCGAGCAGCTTGGTGATGCTAATATTCCAGCGGGAGACTTTTTCAGTCTCTAAACCAGCCTTTAAATAGTTGTTAATATATTTATTCTCTAATACAAGTGTGTATTTAGGATCAATGATTGCCCAAGACAGTGGTGATTTGTAGTGTAGTTTGAACTGGATGCTGTCGTCTGCGCCATTCCACATTTTCTGTATAGTGTGACCGTCTGCGAATGTGAATTGAATGGGGACATTAGGGTAGGTCCCATCTTGTCTGTTCACAGTTACGATGGATTCATAGAGTGTTTCTGAACTTTTACTTATTTTCTCTACTGTAATGGTATCGATCGCATAGTCTGTCATTTGTTTTCCATAAACATATTGTTCGAAGTAGGGTTTCCATGATTTATGTGTGACTTGTTCAACAATCTTTTGAAAGTCACGCGTTGATGGGTGAGCGAAGCGGAATTTCCGTGCGTAAGTGTTCATGATTTCTTTCATTTTCTGCTGGCCGACTTGCCGTTCAATCCCCTTTAATACTAACTTGCCGCGATAATAAACATTCTGGGCATAATTATCCTGCGATCCATATTTCCATGCTTCTTGTGTGAGTGTTGTAGGCGAAGAGATAATCGCAGCCTGGATAGGTAGATTCGGAGTGATCCCGAACTCTTGCTCCATTAATTGATCTTCAGCATAAGAAGTGAAGCCCTCGTCTAACCATGCCTCTTCAAATTCATTACTTGCAATCATGCCATAGAAGTATTGATGGCCAATTTCATGAATGACTGTTCGTTCTAGTTCAAAACCAGGTGAATCATTCTTAGCACCAAAAGCTGTAATTAAAGTCGGATACTCCATACCTCCAGCACCATTACCTGCAGCAGGTGGAACAACGACTGATAAGGTTGAGTATGGGTAAGGGCCATACCACTTGCTGAAATGTTTCAAAGCCGCTTCAGCCGCATAGAAATAGCGATCCTTCATGTCCTTATGAGCAGGGTCTAGATATAGCTTGATTCGCACACCAGGAACATCAGGAGAAGAGAAGGGCTTCTCAGCAACAATAAAATCAGGAGATGCTGACCATGCGAAATCATGAACATCATCGGCATAGAATTGGTAAATCTTCTGATCATTAAGAATCTGCGCAGTTTTAATTGGAAAACCTGTAGCTGCAACAATATAATTGTGTGGAACATGAATACGAACATTGTAGATACCAAAATCAGAGTAGAATTCAGAATTACCATGGTATTGATGGAGATTCCAACCTTCTGAGGTTCTTCCTCTTATGCCGGTGGGTTCATAGACGCTGATCTTTGGAAACCATTGTCCAGCCATAACAAAGTTATCTGCGACCCCCATACGGGCGAATATTTGAGGGAGTTTCACTTCGAATTTCATGTTGAGGGTGATGCTCTCACCTCCCTGTACAGGTCGGGGAAGTCTAACTTTAACTAAGCTCGTATCTTTGATGTTTCCATCGTCTGGTTGTACATACTGAATGCGATGCATCAGGGAGATTCCATCTGTGGTCTGGAGATCTGTGAGAATCATTGATCCAAAGCCATCCGTAGGCATGGTATCGTTACGTAGTCTACCGCCAGATTCTTTCATAAAGGTGGTATCCGTGGATGAGAAGGCATTCGGATAAAGATGGAAATATAATTCGGTAACCGTGTTCTTACCAGGATGGGTCCAAGTGATATTCTGTGATCCTTTAAGTACGTTGGCATTCGGATCTAATGACACATCGATATGATACTCAACGATCCTTTTGCTAAGTACTTCCGCCGTAGGCTGCTGAACACTTTCTTTTTGCGATTCAGGAGTACTTGTTTTGGTAGGCTTGGACTGATCTGGAGCAAAGACGGTGTTGGATTCAGGTGAATCTTTGAGCAGTATCCACCAGGTTCCACTGAGGAGAAATAGGGCAACAATTACAATGGTAAATTTTTTGGCGCGAGCTGGCGTCATACTTGAATACCTCCCGTTGACAAGCATCTACAGCATGTATATGTTTGCAATTGGGAAATTATTAGTTAAAATAATATGAATACATCAATAATTAGCAGGTGTCAGAAATCTGAGCTAATATCTCTGTTTTGTGGTGGGAGGATAATAATAGAATGGATAACAACCAACCAAGTGGCAAGAAACAGATTGCCCTGAATATTGTAAGTAGCAAAAGTAAACATACAGGTTTTGGAGCGGGCTCGATTGACCTAAACAGTGTATCACCTGTCATCATTGACCAAGGTGAAGCTAAGGTGGATGTCGGTGCGATTCATGCGAAGAGTAAAGTGGAGAAAGGGATTAAATTCTCTATGAACCGTGAGGATGTTCCTAATGGTCGTCAAGTATGGGTAGTCTGGGTGGCGGTAGATCGTACACCAGAAGGTCAACTCTATGGTGGAGCGACAGCTTGCGAGATGTGGATCGATACAGAAGCGCGTAGAGGATATAAAATTCTGGCAGATCACGTTAATAAGCTGGATGCAGCCTTAAAGCGTAAGATTATATTGGATGAATTGAATGTAGGGGAGAAGAGAGCGCTCAAGAACCTGCTGATTACCCGTAATGAAGAGTGGTGGGAAGCTTCTTCTGAGGAATTGAAAAAAGCGTTAGAAGTTTAATCCAAATAATTTACTTGATTTTCACGACTATGTTGATATACAATATTTAACAATTAAATAGTAACGGGAGCTTGGTGTGCCAGGCTGAGAGGATAGAATATAACTATCGACCGTCAAACCTGATCTGGGTAATGCCAGCGGAGGAATTGGAGTTCTATTTGTGTACTTAAAGACTGCCTCTTTCTTAGATGCAGTCTTTTTTAAATATAAGAAAGTATAAGTTTTACGCTATACTTTATGTCTTATATTTCTCGCTTAAACACTTACCGTCCTTATAAGGACGCCGAAGGCGTTTATGCTTGGCACATAGAATTTGCTCCGCTTGATCAAATCACCTTACTAGGAGGATATGAAATGTCAAGCGAAATGAAGAAGAGTGAAATCAACCTGTCGGCTTTTCCGGGAAGTAAAAAAGTTTATGTAAAGGGTTCGCGTACAGACATTCAAGTACCAATGCGTGAGATAACGCTCAGTACGACTCGGGGATTATCTGGAGAAGAGCAGAATGCACCTGTACGTGTCTATGATACCAGCGGTGCTTATACTGACTCGGAGATTCATACTGACATACGCTTAGGGTTGCAACCGAATCGTTTAGCTTGGATTGAGGGACGGGGAGACGTAGAGGCATATGAAGGCAGAACGGTACAACCTGAAGATAATGGACAAACACGAGGCGAATCTTTAGCGGAAGTGTTTCCAGCTCTACAGCGACAACCCTTAAGAGCAAGAAGGGCTAGAAATGTGACTCAAATGCATTACGCGCGTAAGGGTCTGATCACAACAGAAATGGAGTACGTCGCTATCCGGGAGAACGTTACACCGGAATTTGTCAGAGATGAGGTTGCTCGGGGGAGGGCGATCATCCCAGCTAACATCAATCACCCCGAAAGCGAGCCCATGATCATTGGGCGTAACTTCCTAGTGAAGATTAACGCAAACATAGGGAATTCAGCTGTGACTTCTTCCATAGAGGAAGAAGTCGAAAAGATGAGGTGGGCTACCCGTTGGGGTGCAGATAATATTATGGATCTGTCCACAGGCAAGAATATTCATACAACTCGAGAATGGATTATTCGCAATTCTCCGGTTCCTATTGGTACGGTACCCATATATCAAGCTTTAGAAAAGGTAAATGGCAAAGCCGAGGATTTGACGTGGGAAGTGTATAGAGATACCTTAATCGAGCAAGCAGAACAGGGTGTGGATTATTTCACAATCCATGCAGGCGTGTTACTTCGATATATTCCATTGACCGCTAATCGGATGACAGGGATTGTATCCCGAGGTGGGTCAATAATGGCTGCATGGTGTCTTGCTCACCATCAAGAGAACTTTCTCTATACGCATTTTGAGGATATCTGTGAAATTATGAAAATGTACGATGTCTCTTTTTCATTAGGAGATGGTCTGCGTCCAGGATCTATCGCAGATGCAAATGATGAGGCACAATTCGCGGAACTGGCAACACTGGGTGAATTGACGAGTATCGCTTGGAAGCATGATGTTCAGGTGATGGTAGAAGGTCCTGGTCATGTACCCATGCATTTAATAAAAGAAAATATGGATAAGCAGCTTGAAATCTGTAAAGAGGCCCCTTTTTATACATTGGGACCCCTAACGACAGATATTGCACCAGGTTATGATCATATCACCTCTGCCATTGGAGCGGCGATGATTGGTTGGTTTGGAACTGCTATGCTCTGTTATGTCACACCGAAGGAACATCTTGGATTACCCAATAAGAATGATGTAAGAGAAGGCGTCGTCGCTTATAAAATTGCCGCGCATGCTGCCGACCTAGCGAAAGGCCATAAAGGTGCGGAGGATAGGGATAACGCCCTTTCCAAAGCTCGATTCGATTTCCGTTGGCGTGATCAATTCCACTTGTCGCTCGATCCAGAAAGAGCTTTGGAATACCATGATGAGACGCTACCCGCCGAAGGAGCCAAGATAGCCCACTTCTGCTCTATGTGTGGACCGAAGTTTTGTAGCATGCGTATTTCCCACGATATTCGTGATTCTACGAGGCAACCCCTATTATGATTGGTCCTTGCCCAGTAGAATGGTCATGCCGAGTAGTGTGACAATAATGGTGGCGCCCATATCGGATAATATCGCAATCCAGAGGGTGAGCCAGCCTGGGATAGTGAGCAGTAGTGCAATAGCCTTCAACGATAAGGAAATACCTATGTTCCAGCCGATGATGCGATTTACCTGTCGAGCCATGTGGATGGCACTTGGTAGCTTACCAAGGTGATCCTGCATGAGCACGATATCGGCGGTCTCCATAGCACTATCTGTTCCTTTACCCATAGCTATTCCCAATTGGGCGGTGGCTAGAGCAGGGGCATCGTTGATCCCGTCACCAACCATGGCTACCTTCCATTGAGAGGATAGGCGCTTAATGTGGTCGACCTTTTGCTCGGGGAGAAGACCTGCATAATAACTAGACACACCTGCCTCTGTGGCAATCATTTGTGCGGATTGTTCATGATCTCCTGTAAGCATAACAGTCTGAGTGATACCTGCTTGATGAAGTTGACGAATGACATCCTTCGTCTCGGGTCGTATGGTATCTGCAAGTCCAAATATTCCGAGGACATGAGTTTCATCAACTGTAATGACTAGCGTCAGACCTTGCTCTTTCAACCGAAGAATATCATGGTTCACCATATTCATCTGTTCCGAATCTGTTGTTGCTACATGTGTTATTATATCTTCGCTACCCATCCAATAAGTTCTGCCTCCGATCTCTCCTTGGATACCAAGTCCCGGTAAAGTCGTGAGTTGAGTCGATTCAGGAGAGATAGGAGATTCATGTTGATGGTAGATGTGGCGAACAATAGCTTTAGCCAAGGGATGGAGGGACGACTGTTCTAAAGTACCTGCTACATCATAGAATCGCTCAGGGTCATAAATGGCTTCTTCCATAACCGAGGGTACACCTTGGGTGAGAGTGCCAGTTTTATCAAAGGCTAGAACCTGCATTTTACCTAATTGTTCAAGATGAACGCCACCTTTAATGAGAATACCATTTCGTGCACTGCGAGTCATACCACTCACCAAAGCGATAGGAGAAGAGAGCACGAGTGAACAAGGGCATCCAACAATTAGAATAGCAAGCCCTTGATATACCCATTTCATCCAAGGCTGTCCTAATAGTAATGGGGGTATAAGGATGACCAAGATGGCCACAATCATAATAGCAGGTGTATAGTATTTGGCGAATTTATCGATAAACAATTCAGTAGGTGTTTTACTATCTTGGGCTTCCTGAACTAAATGCATGATCTTAGCTAATGAAGATTCTTCGTAGGCCTTTTCAATGCGAATATCAAGTAAACCATCTGTATTTACGCTACCTCCGTAGACATAATCCCCTGGTTTTTTGGTTACAGGTATAGACTCCCCTGTGATCGCTGCTTCATTAACGGAACTATTCCCATCATTTATAATGCCGTCGGAGGGAATCTTCTCCCCTGCTCTAACACGCACAAGATCACCTACACGAAGGCTTGAAATAGGAACATGAACTACATTTCCATTACTTAGTAATGCAGCTTCTTTAGGAGCATTGGCTAGTAATGCCTTAATCGATTTACGCGCACGATCCATACCATAGCCTTCGAGAAGTTCGTTCACACCAAACAGAATTGCAACAAGAGTTGCTTCTTTCCACTCACCAATGACTACAGCTCCTGTTAAAGCGACCGTCATCAATGTATCCATATTAAACTTGAGATGTATAAGATTATTTAGGCCGCGCCAAAAGGTTGAATACCCACTTAGGGCAATAACGATCATATACATGGCGATGAGTAAGGGCTCAGGTAATACATTCTTCAGGACAAATGTGAGCAGGTAGATAACAACTGCTATTCCGAGTAACCACTTAATTAGTTGATTTCCTTCAGCATCATGACTGTGGCCATGATGAGGGTCTGCCGGATGTTCGTGATGATCGTCAAGAGAATGCTCCTTTATGTGAATAATACGAGCGCCATCACCCTTTAAAATACGATCGACATGGCTGATATCTGCATTAGGGTGTATCGTTAATTTACTATTAACATAACTTAACCGAGCGTCGGAACCGTACTCCAATTTTTGAATCGCTTCTTGCATTTCTCGTGTACAGTTGGCACATGATAAACCTTCCACGGGGTATTCAACATTAGGCGATTCAGAATTGTTGTGATTATTGTTGTTGTTCATGTTCTTTCTTCTCCCTCTGATGTTCCAAAGTCATCTGAATAAGCGTGCGGATATGGTCGTCTTTTAAAGAATAGATAACATTCTTACCTTCTTTACGTGACGTAGTGATATGCATATTCTTGAGCGCACGCAAATGATGGGAGGTAGTTGCCATACTGCTACCAAGTACCGCCGAAACATCGCATACACATAGTTCATGAGCTTGATCTAACATAAAGGCAATTTTCATACGAGTTGGATCGGATAACGCTTTGAAAATATCAACCATCCCCAGGATTTCATCATCTTGGATAGTAGTTTGTAGCTGATGGATCAGGTCCTGATTAACACAGGTAACTTCGCAGACCTCTTCGATCTTTGTGGGTGATTCTTTTAATTCACTCATTCTGATGATCGCCTCTCTTTCGTGTGTTGAAATCGCAATTTAATAACATTCAAACGGTGATTAGATTGTTAGTTAAACATAGTATATATCTGAATAATATAATAATCAAATGGATGTTTGAATGTTATGATACAGATGGCATACAAAAAAAGAAGAGCAAGTATCAGCTCCCCTTGTGTAACTATATAGTTTATTAGTTAACGTTACTCCATCCACCACTGCTTCAAGTTAGACCACCAGGAGTGGTCTTGTATTTGAACTTCTTCAATAGGTAGTTCTTCGATCTCACTCCCGTGAAGTGTGCAATATTCTGTTGGCTCTGTTCCTTGAATGAATACCTCAAGTGTTTTATTAGGGCAATCAGCTGTAGCTAATAATCCTGATTCTGGATTAATATAGACGCTAACGACACCATCAGGAATAGGGAAAATTTTTGGGGGGACATTCTCCAATGCTTTCTCTGTATACTGCGCAAAAATAGGAGCTGCTCGCCGTCCATCGGTAGACTCAATATTGCGTCCCTTATCATAGCCTACCCATACAGCAGTAGCTAACTCAGGAGTGAACCCAACGAGCCAGGCGTCCGTATCGGTTGTACCCGTCTTACCAGCCACCGGGCGTTTCATCATGGAGGATACGCGATTCCCTGTTCCGCCCGAATCAAAGACACTTTCCATAAGATGCGTCAATACATAGGCAGCAGCAGGATCAACGATTTGTTTACCTTGGTTAGGCTCAGCATCATAAATAATCTCATCAGTAGCATCGGTTATTTTGGTGACAGCAATTGGAGTCATACGGAGACCACCATTGCCTATTACTCCAAAGGCAGAGGCCATTTCCAATGGACTAATAGGTGAAGTTCCTAATGCCAGTGATGGTACTGCTTGGAGCGGGCTGGCAATGCCCATTTTCTGGGCAGTCTCTACGACCTTATCTGATCCTATAGTCATAATGGTATTGACCGCATAAATATTATCACTTGCAGCTATCGCTTCACGCATATCAATTTCGCCTAGATATTTATCACCGAAATTGCTGGGTTGATAGGTTTTACGGTTATTATCATAGTGAAAAAGCGTTGGCTCACTTTTGAAAGTACTAAGTGGATTCATCTTTAGAGAAGAAAGTGCACTTAAATACATGATTGGCTTGAAGGCTGACCCAGGCTGTCTTGTTGTTGCAAGGGTGTGGTTATACTGATTATTCTGATACTTCTTCCCGCCAACCATCGCTTTAATATATCCTGTTCGCGGATCTACAGATATAAGGGCTGCTTCAAGGTCGCTATCGGGATCCATTTCTTTAGCTACCGCCTCTTCAGCAGCCTGTTGGGCATGAGCATCTAATGTGGTATATATATTTAATCCACCATGATCCAACTGATCCTCTGTGATCCCGAGCTCATTGACGACGAATTGACGGATATAATCTCGAAAATAGGGAGCGGTAACGATCGTCTTCTGCTCACCTTGTGGTAAGAATGTAAGCTTCTCACGTGCAGCAGTATTCGCTTCTTGTTTGGTAATATAACCTGTTGTGACCATGGTAGAGAGCACTATTTTTTGGCGTGATAGTGCATTATCCATATGATTGTATGGAGAATAATAGGTGGGTCCCTTGGGAATCCCGGCTAGTAGAGCACTTTCTGCGAGAGATAGTTCGCTGGCGGATTTCCCGAAGTACATACGTGATGCGGCTTCAATTCCGTAGGCTCCATGCCCATAATAAATTTCATTTAGGTACATTTGTAGAATCTCGGATTTGCTATATTTCATTTCTAATTGTACGGTGTAAAAGGCTTCCTTTAATTTACGTGACCATGTTTTAGCATGGGATAGATATAAATTACGGGCTAGTTGTTGTGTGAGTGTGCTCGCGCCCTGCGAACGATTCATTTGTTCTATATTAACTAGTACGGCACGTCCCATTCCTTTGATATCAAATCCTACATGGTCATAGAATTTCCGATCCTCTACAGAGAGCGTAGCTTCTATTAGAAGGGGCGAGATTTGCTCTAAGGTCACAGGATCATAACTACGACCACTGGCTGATAAAGTTGCCATAAGTTGACCCTGGTTGTCCAGAATACGGGAGTTTCGATCTGTGTCTGCCACGGGTAAGTTTGTATTATATAAATATACTAGGAAAATAGTACTGACCAATAGACCAAGAATGGTCATGCCAAACAGCAACTTAACGATGGTGATGATTTTTCTTTTACGCTTAGATGGCTTGCGAGATGAATGTGACATGGCGGGTAGCTTCCTTTCCTTCCTTTTTCTTCTCTACTTCCCATTATGGGGATGGAAGAGCATAGATATTCACGAACAGTGGATGAATATCAACTATAATTCGGGTATTCGTTATAATTGTAGTAAGAAGGGAATCTGTGTCATATTGCGTATTTTTATTTGAATTGAATCGGTGAACTGGATATAGTAGTACAATAGGAATGAATAGATTGGAGATTATTCGACATATGCCAGACAAGACGCAAGCACTTATACGGCTTCATAGCCGATATAATGGGGAGGATGTAGTACAGGAATTACCTGCTGAATTAATTATGAAGGGCCCTGCACTATATGTACGTTACGATGAACCAGAGAAAGGTCCACAGGGTGGATCAACTAGAACTACGATTAAGATTTCAGGGGATACAATCAAAATTATGCGCCATGGTGAAGTTCAATCTGAACATTCATTTCGACACGGTGAGACATTGCCCGGCTTTTATCGTTCACCGTATACTACATTTAATCTTTCGACACATACCACAGTTATGGATAAGAAGATTGTGGGGATGTACGGGCATGTGAGTTGGTCTTATGATTTATTCGTTTATGAAGATCTATCAGGACAATTTGAAATAAATTTACATATACAGGAGGAACTGAAGTCATGACCATTAACCCGCTAGAGCAGATCAATCAATTGGTGTCGGAGACGATTGCTGAAGCTGCGGTTGCTGCAGGATTAGTCACCCGTGAAGAGTTACCAACCATTACACTTGAGGTGCCAAGGGATAAAGCACACGGAGATCTAGCTACGAATATTGCGATGCAATTGACGAAGATAGCTAAGAAGAATCCTCGACAGATTGCTGAGGAGATTGTAAGTCACTTAGACTTGAAGAAAGCGAATATCGAGAAGACGGATATTGCTGGACCTGGATTTATTAACTTTACGTTGCTGAAGAATTACCTGTATCCAGTATTAGAACAAGTTGATGTACAGGGTAGTGATTATGGTCGAACGAATATAGGCCAGGGACATAAGATTCAGGTTGAATTCGTTAGTGCTAACCCAACGGGAACCCTACATTTAGGGCATGCTCGTGGGGCAGCAGTAGGTGATGCATTGTGTAACGTTCTTGATTATGCCGGATATCAAGTAACTCGGGAATATTATATTAATGATGCGGGTAACCAAATTGTTAATCTAATTAAATCGATAGAGGCTAGATATCTTCAAGAATTGGGGCAACCGGTGGAAATGCCTGAGGATGGTTATCACGGTGCAGATATTAAGGGCTTCGCCAAAGAATTGGTAGCGGAGAAAGGTGAAACGTTATTATCAATGAATCCGGAGGAACGTACAGCTTTCTTACGGACCTTTGGATTGGATAAAGAACTAGCCAAGATAAAACGAGATCTTTCAAGATTTAGAGTGCATTTTGACGAATGGTTTAGCGAAACCTCACTTTATGAGAACGGACAAGTAGAGGCTTCACTGTCTGAATTGAAAGTAAGAGGAGAAACATACGAGTTAGATGAAGCTACATGGTTGCGTACAACCGAATATGGAGATGACAAAGACCGCGTATTGGTGAAAAGTGATGGTACTTACACATACCTAACACCGGATATTGCGTACCACCGTAACAAATATAGTAGAGGTTTTGACCGAATGATCAATATTCTAGGTGCTGACCATCATGGATATATTCCGCGCTTAAAAGCATCTATGGATGCATTTGGGAATGATTCAGATAAACTGACTGTACTGATCGCTCAAATGGTGAGCTTATTCCAGGATGGCGAGAAAGTGAAGATGTCTAAAAGAACAGGGAAGGCAGTCACGATGGTAGATTTAATGGACGAGGTTGGAGTTGATGCTATTCGCTATTTCTTCACCATGCGGAGTATGGACTCGCACTTGGACTTCGATATGGATCTAGCTATTTCCACATCTAATGAGAATCCTGTATTCTATGTTCAATATGCATATGCGCGTATTTGTAGCATCTTCCGTCAGGCAGACGAACAGAATGTTACGTTGCTACCTCTGGCTGATATAGATCTAAGTGTACTAAATACGGACCGCGAATTCGATCTGTTGCGCAAAATAGGTGAGTTACCAGAAGAGATTGCCACAGCAGCAGAGAACTATGCACCACATCGTATGGTACGGTATGTATATGAACTTGCTTCAATGCTCCATAGCTATTACAAAGCTGAGCGTGTTATCACAGAAGACGCTATGCAGACACAGGCGCGTCTAGCGTTACTTGGAGCTGTTCGTACAGTTATTGGAAATGTACTTCAAATGATAGGCGTAACGGCTCCACAAAAAATGTAGAAGAATATGGACACCAACCTTGCATAAGGAATGGTGTCCGTTTCTTTTTAAAAGATAAGAATGTATATGCTTCGCGCAATAAATGCTCCTTATCTTTCTCGCTGAAACGGATACCGTCCTTTTAAGGACGGCGTAGCCGTATCTGCTTAGATGGGGCGTTTTTTCTTTGACTTTAGATTTGCTGTTAAAGTTAAAGGATCAGATCGAATGGGTGTAGCCTTTATTCCCTCTCGTAGAAGGCGGAGAGCGTTAATCTCACCATAACTAGCATCAAGATGTTGGCTTTTTCGTATTCGTAAGGGTGAAGCTGTGCGTTTGATCAATGATTTGATATCAGCAGGCTTGAGACGATCATTCTGGGAAAGTAATAGAGCAATGGCACCGCTCACATGTGATGTGGCCATAGAGGTGCCACTCATTTCGTGGTATTTCCCATGTGTCCAAGAAGATATAATTTTATCTCCAGGAGCATAAATATCAACATATTGTCCTCTATTGCTGAAAGATGCAATTCGCCTATTATGATCGGTAGCTCCAACAGAGATAGTCTGTGAATATCGCGCAGGATAGTCAATCGACCGTCGTTTGCTGTCATTTCCGGAGGAAGCCACAATAGGTATACCTGCCAGATACGCTTTATTGACAATTTCCTGCAATGCACGACTTCTTGTCTTCATTCCGAAGCTCATGTTAATCAGTTGAACTTGGTTATGAACGCACCAATCGATGCCAAGAATGATATCGGATACGTAAGCTGATCCGAGATGATCGAATGCTTTGACAGGATAGATGATAGAGCGAGGAGCAACCCCCATCATACCCATGGTACTGTTTGCTGCTGCAATAGTTCCCGCGATATGAGTGCCATGCCCATTATCATCATGAGGTAACATACTTCGATTCAACAAGTTTACACCACGGGCTAATGACTGTCGGAGGTCAGGATGTTGATAATCCACACCTGTATCAATGACTCCAATTCTGACCCGATACCCTGTGGAGGTTGACCAAGCTTGAGGAGCTTGAATCTGTTTCACGCCATAAGGGATTCCTGGGTTAGATTCTGTCTTATTCTGAACCGCATGGACCTGTAGTTGTACATCCTGCTCCAACAGCAGAACATCTTTAAACGTACTTACCAATTTACTTCGATTTGAAATAGGAGCGAACATTGCTCTAATTAGATGAGATGATTCAATGAAAGGTATCTGGATACCGGTTGCCTTTAGCCGGCTTAATTCTTGTTGACACGCATAGTAACTTTGAGGATTGAGAAAGGTCATAATGCGTTTGTCCTCAAATGGGGCGCGACGATCGGTTTCTTCAATTAACATCTGAATAAATCGAGAGTAGTCCATGCTGAGTCGTCCCCCTCGTGATGAACCGTGCTGAGATATTCTATGAATAGAGCGCTCAACACGAGTGGGAACTTGCCCTTGTTTATGTAAATGGGCACGGATTTGTTGTCAAAATGAAGCCGTGTACATAATATAAACAGAAGAGACCAAATGGCTCTTACTACACTCCCATTAGGAGTTTCTTCCTCGGGGATGGATACAGTCAGAAGGTAGGGGGAACCCTACCTTTTTTAAGTTATAAGAAAGTATAAGTTTCACTTGATATCTATTTCTGCTTGTCATGTTATGGCGAAATTACAATTGTAGAAGTTTGTCGAAGATAGTTTTACAAATGTTCCAATATAAAAACTTGCATTTTTATCCCAAATGGGTTTTACTTGATTGTGATAATGGCTATGTAGATAAATATTACGTGTAATATGCATATTGCGTGAGAGGAAGTGTTCATAAGTGAGTGCACCACTCCATTTGAAACTTGATCCAGAAAGAATAAAAGAAATGCCTATGGTAGATTTGGCATTTGTCATTTTGAAAACTGTTAATACCCCGTATTATTATCTTGATCTCATGGCAGAGGTCGCGAAGCAACGTGGTTTAAATGAGAAACAAATGAATGATCTCATTGCACAGCTATATACAGAAATCAATATTGATGGAAGATTTGCTTGTGTTGGAACTAATCTGTGGGGTCTAAAAAGATGGTACCCTGTTGATCGTTCCGAGGATCCAATCGCGAATGCTAAACGTCCACGCATCATTAATGATGACGATGATGATTTAGATGACGATGACTTTGTGGATGAAGAAGAAGCATACGCAGGTGATGAAGCAGAAGACTTCGACAGAATAGATGAAGATCACGATGATATTTATAGTGATGATGATTCTGAAGAGGAAGCGGAAGAAGTAGTCATTGAAGACGACGATCTAGAAGATGCAGATGATGATACATCAGAAGATGATACAGAAGAGGATTTTAATGACTCGGAAGAATAATTTAATCCTCACTTGACAGAGCCTAAGCCACAGAGTAAACTATTGCATGGGCTTATAATTGAACTTGAATAATATTTGAAATAATAAAAAGTGCCCCCGTACTACGGGTGTCACTTTTTTGTTTTTTTGTAGGTAGGAATCGGCATTGAGCTCCTAATATTGAATGACATATTGGTCTTCAATATTAGGAGTAAGGAAACGTTTATAGGATAGGATAAACATCATATATCACATGAATTTCTGGACTTAAAATAGGAGGTTTTTTTACAGTGACAAAGTATATTTTTGTGACAGGGGGAGTTGTGTCTTCCTTAGGAAAAGGGATTACAGCTGCTTCACTTGGAAGATTACTAAAGAACAGAGGGTTAAAAGTAACAATCCAGAAATTCGATCCATATCTAAATGTGGATCCTGGAACGATGAGTCCTTATCAGCATGGTGAAGTATTTGTGACAGACGATGGTGCTGAAACAGATCTAGACCTTGGGCACTATGAAAGATTTATTGATATTAATCTATCGAAGAACAGCAATGTTACTACGGGTAAAATCTATTCATCGGTTATTAGTAAAGAACGTCGTGGTGAATACCTAGGAGGGACAGTTCAAGTAATCCCTCATATTACCAATGAAATCAAAGAACGCGTATTCCGTGCAGGTCGTGAAGCGGGATCCGATGTTGTTATTACTGAGATTGGTGGAACTGTAGGAGATATCGAAAGTCTTCCATTCCTAGAAGCTATCCGTCAAATTAAGAGTGAAATCGGTCGCGAGAATGTGATGTATATTCATGTTACGCTGATCCCTTATATTAAGGCTGCGGGTGAAGTGAAGACGAAGCCAACTCAACATAGCGTAAAGGAATTGCGTAGCATTGGTATTCAACCCAATGTAATCGTATGTCGTACGGAGTATGAACTCTCCGCAGATATGAAGGCGAAGATTGCGTTATTCTGTGATATTGACGAAGAAGCAGTGGTTGAATGTCGTGATGCTGCTACATTGTATGAAGTTCCTTTGAATCTACGTGATGAAGGACTTGACGAGATCGTTGTAAATCATTTGAAATTAACGACTCCTTTGGCTGATATGACAGAGTGGGAAAGCCTAGTGAAGAAAATTCAGAAGCTAGACAAGACTGTTGAAATAGCTATTGTAGGTAAATATGTAGCATTGCATGATGCTTATTTGAGCGTTGTGGAATCATTATCTCATGCAGGATTTGCTTCGGATGTTGAAGTGAAGATCCGTTGGGTCAATGCAGAGGAAGTTACAGAAGATAATGTAAAAGATGTGCTTCATGGTATAAGTGGTATTTTGGTTCCAGGTGGATTTGGTGACCGCGGTATCGAAGGTAAGGTAGAAGCTATTCGATATGCACGTGAGAACAATATTCCTTTCTTTGGGATTTGCCTTGGAATGCAAGTATCTGTGATTGAGTATGCTCGTTCGATCCTAGGTCTTAAGGGTGCGAACAGCTCGGAGATTAATCCAGCTACGGAGTATCCAGTTATTGACTTGTTACCAGAACAAAAGGACATCGAAAATTTAGGTGGTACAATGCGTTTAGGTCTATACCCTTGTAAATTGCAAGAGGGTTCATTGGCTATGAATTGTTATGATGATGAATTAGTATACGAAAGACACCGTCATCGTTATGAATTTAACAATGAATATCGTGAAGCAATCGAGCAAGCAGGGCTAGTGATATCAGGGACTTCACCAGATGGACGACTTGTTGAAATTGTTGAACTTCCCGGACATCCATGGTTCTTAAGCGTGCAATTCCATCCGGAATTCACTTCGCGCCCTAATCGTCCACAACCATTATTCCGTGAGTTTGTTAAAGCTTCAGTTCAATATAAGGGATAATTGTTATTACGAATCAATTTCATAATTACGCAAACTGATTTAAATGTAACTATATAGTTCATTTAAGCTGCATAGGCGATTATGAAATTGATTCACATTAACTGTTTTAGCAATATAGCATCATCTTCTAGAGCCTCTTTAGATCATCATTGTAAAAGCTTAAGTTTTACTGTAGCTTTACAATGATATGCTAAAGAGACTTTTTTTGAATCATGTTTAATAGCAGGAGTTTAGATTAAAGAAAGAGAATAGCATAAAATGGATATAATTGAGAATTGAGGGAATATCCAATCGGATAAATAAAATTGATTTAATGGGAGGCTAATAACAGGTGGACAAGAAGAAAGTATTGATCGTAGATGACCAGAATGGTATTCGTATTCTTTTGATGGAAGTGTTCAACAGTGAAGGGTATGAAACATTCCAGGCAGCCAATGGCAAACTTGCATTAGAACTTGTTCAGCATGAAGCACCAGACTTGGTATTGCTTGATATGAAGATCCCAGGGATGGATGGACTTGAAATATTAAAGCACATTAAAGAAATAAATTCAGACATCAAGGTTATTATGATGACCGCTTATGGTGAACTGGATATGATAAAAGAAGCAACAGATCTAGGAGCATTAATGCATTTCACCAAACCGTTTGATATTGACGAAATGAGAGTGGCGGTCAAGGCACAGTTGAGAAATAACGTAGTAGTAGATGCACAATAGAAGATGCTGGATTCTGAATATCATTGGTGTAACTTAGATGGTGGAATGGATAGTGTATCGTATCATGTGTGATCTAGCACAGCAGAATTAATTACATAAGCGTATATTCTAAAGGCGACATCAAGACGTCTAGTTAACTATGTGCGTTATTTCGCAAATGCATATTTAGTATTTTGTGTGCAATGTGATATAATATAGCCTGTATGAGATGTCGGCTTAACATTATAGACAAACCAAACATTCTTAGGAGGATTGAAACCATGCCATTAGTATCTATGACAGACATGCTAAACAAAGCGCTAAAAGGGAAATATGCAGTGGGTCAATACAACATCAATAACTTAGAGTGGACGCAAGCGATTCTTGGTGCAGCAGAAGAAGAGAAATCACCAGTAATCCTTGGAGTATCTGAGGGAGCAGCTCGCCATATGGGCGGATTCAATACAGTTGTTAAGATGGTAGAAGGCCTTCTGCTAGATATGAAAATTACAGTTCCTGTAGCTATTCACCTTGACCATGGTTCAAGCTTTGACAAGTGTAAAGCTGCAATTGATGCTGGATTTACATCCGTTATGATTGATGGTTCACACCACCCAATTGATGAGAATATCGAAATGACGAAGAAAGTCGTTGAATATGCTCATGCTAAGGGAGTTTCTGTTGAAGCTGAAGTAGGAACTGTTGGTGGACAAGAAGACGACGTTATCGGTGGAATTATGTATGCTAAGTTGGACGAGTGCGTACGTATCGTTAAAGAAACAGGCATCGATACTCTAGCTCCAGCACTTGGTTCTGTTCATGGACCATACCTTGGTGAACCTAACCTTGGGTTTAAAGAAATGGAAGAAATTCGTGATGCTACGAATATACCTATGGTACTTCATGGTGGTACAGGTATTCCTGAACATGATATCAAGAAAGCAATTTCACTAGGTACTTCTAAAATTAACGTAAACACAGAGAACCAAATCGTATTTGCGAAAGCAGTTCGTGAAGTGCTTGCTGCGAAACCAGAAGCTTATGATCCACGTACGTTCATCGTACCAGGTCGTGATGCGATCAAACAAACAGTTATCGGTAAAATGCGTGAGTTTGGTTCAAGTAATCAAGCGTAATAATATGGTTTTGTTTATATGAATTAGGACAGCTGATTTAGAGTTGTCTAGCTGAATATTGTTTGATATGGAGAGTACACCGCTAAGCCGGTGTCTTTCCATTTTCATGAATGAATGATTTACCTGTTGAATGGGCTTGATAATCTGTCATAGTTATAAGTAAAGATATGTTTTAGTTTCCGACTGCAAAACGCGTAGGGGGATATTTTATTTTATGGAAAAATTGATGATCACTGGTGGGCGTCCACTACAAGGTACAGTATCCATCAGCGGTGCCAAGAATAGTGCCATTGCTTTGATTCCTGCTACTATTTTAGCGGATTCTGAAGTTGTTCTGGACAACTTACCTCTACTTAGCGATGTTGCAGTATTCGCTGATATTTTGGAAGAATTAGGCGCGAAAGTTACACGGGAAGGTTCTCAGATGAGAATAGATCCAACCCAGATTAAATCTATACCTATGCCTAATGGATCAGTTAAGAAATTGCGAGCTTCCTATTATATGATGGGGGCACTCCTAGGCAAATTTAAAGAAGCAACGATTGGACTACCAGGTGGATGTAATTTTGAACCTCGTCCGATTGACCAACACATTAAAGGATTTGAAGCGTTGGGTGCTACGGTAACCAATGAACATGGTTCGATTCACCTGTATGCTAAAGAGCTCCGAGGAGCAAAAATTTATTTGGATGTTTCTAGCGTTGGAGCCACGATTAATATTATGTTGGCTGCATCACGAGCTAAAGGTTCTACTATTATTGAAAATGCGGCTAAAGAGCCTGAGATTATAGATGTTGCAACACTCCTCAATTCTATGGGAGCCGTAATTAAAGGCGCAGGTACGGAAACAATCCGTATTGAAGGTGTCTCTGAACTGCACGGTTGCCGACATTCCATTATTCCCGATCGAATTCAAGCAGGTACGTATATGATTGCTGCTGCCGCTACACGTGGCGATGTTGTGATAGATAATGTTATTCCTAAACATATGGAAGCGATGACTGCAAAATTGTTAGAAATGGGAGTGCGTATTGAAGAACTGGATGAGAGCATTCGTGTTATAGGTTGCTCAAATTATGAAGCTGTAGATGTAAAAGCATTGGTATATCCAGGGTTTCCAACCGATCTTCAATCGCCTATGACCAGTCTTTTAACACAGGCAGATGGAGTAAGTGTCTTAAGTGATTTTGTCTACAGTAGCCGATTTAAGCATGTCCCTGAATTGGTTCGTATGGGAGCGAAGATTCGGGTAGAAGGACGTTCTGCTATCATTGAGGGAAGTCGTTTGAATGCTGCTAAAGTGAAGGCGACGGATCTACGTGCTGGGGCAGCACTTGTCATTGCTGGATTAACCGTAGAAGAAGGAATTACTGAAGTCAGTGGTGTAGAATTTATCGATCGAGGATATGACTTTTTAGTTGAGAATTTTCGCCGTTTAGGTGCAGATATATGGCGAGAGACGGAATAAGGAATAATTTTTGAATTTATTAAGGGGATTTCATGCTGATTTCACAGAGATTTGCATATCCCCTTATCGTTTGGGTAAAGATGTATTAATTAAGATATTCTCATAGACTTATAGATTAGATGTAGAACAAGAGTAAAGGACTTATAAAATTGAATAGGTGGTTATTAAATGGATCTGCAAATTTCCGATTTGGAAGAAATGAAACTAACTGATCTGTATAAACTGGCGAAACAATACCAGATTGCATATTATGGTCAGTTGAAGAAGAGAGAGTTAATTTTTGCTATCTTGCGTGCACAAGCAGAACAAAGTGGATTAATGTTTATGGAAGGCGTGCTGGAGATACTGTCGGAAGGATATGGGTTTCTTAGACCGATTAACTATTTACCAAGTACTCAAGATATATATATTTCCGCCTCGCAAATCCGCAAATTTGATTTAAGGACTGGCGATTTAGTATCTGGTAAATGTAGAACCCCGAAAGAGAATGAACGCTATTTTGGATTACTTCAAGTTAACGCTGTTAACGGAGAGAATCCCCAGACCGCAGCAGAACGACTACATTTTCCAGCATTAACTCCTCTATATCCTGAAAAGAAAATTGTGCTTGAAACATCCCCAACCCATTTGTCCACACGAATTATGGATTTACTCGCACCAGTAGGTTTAGGACAACGCGGACTTATTGTAGCACCTCCAAAGGCTGGGAAAACGCTCCTCTTGAAAGAAATTGCCAATAGCATTTCAACAAATAACCCTGAAATTTCACTGTTTGTACTATTGATCGATGAACGTCCTGAAGAAGTGACAGATATGCAACGTTCTGTAAAAGGTGAAGTTATCGCTTCTACTTTTGATGAATTACCAGAGAATCATATTAAGGTCGCTGAACTTGTCTTAGAGCGTGCGTTACGGTTGGTAGAGCATAAGAAGGATGTTGTGATCCTTATGGATAGTATCACTAGATTAGCTCGTGCCTATAACTTAGTTGTACCACCGTCAGGTCGTACCCTTAGTGGTGGTATTGATCCCGCAGCGTTCCACCGCCCTAAACGATTCTTTGGAGCAGCAAGAAATGTAGAAGAAGGTGGTAGTTTAACCATTCTTGCAACAGCTTTGATTGATACAGGATCACGTATGGATGATATTATTTATGAAGAATTTAAAGGTACTGGGAACATGGAGCTACATCTTGATCGTAAGCTGGCTGAACGCCGTATTTTCCCAGCGATTGATATTCGCCGTTCAGGAACACGTCGTGAGGAAGTTCTGTTGAACAAAGAAGAACTAGACACCATCTGGGCGATTCGTAAAAACATGAATGATTCGATTGAGTTTGTTGATGGATTCTTGAAGAAATTACGTAATTGTAAGACAAATGATGAGTTTATTGCTTCTTTTGATGCCACACCTGCGGAGAAAACAGGCCAAAGTGTCGGAGGTAGTCGTAGTAGTGGTAGCAGTAGCAACAGTAGCAACAGTAGTGGCAGTAGACCTAGTACCGCACGTAGAACACCACGCTCAACCTCAAATTCAGCGTCTTCATCGACTAGACCGTCTTCATAAGTTCGCTTTATCAATGGTTGTATGAAATTTTGTGAAATAAAATATAGGATTTTTATAGAAAAAGGTGAACAACATGTATCTGGTATATGCAGATGAACAAGGGAATGTATTTGATCATCCTACACTATACGGGCTTGCTCGTAGTGGAGATATGATCGTTGAAATGATGGAGGACGAGCTTATTCCACTGCCTGAGGGTGCTACATTAGTAGGCCTACCAAGTACCCATGCCGTAGGGATGGATCCGGAAAGTGGCGAAATGATGTCTCTACCCAATCAGGCGCAAGCCGTTGGAGCACTTCTTCCACAAGGGTATACAAGATTATGTCTTCCTGGATATGTGAAGGCAGATAAAGAGTATAAGTTACCGCTATTCGGTTATTCTGCTGTTGTTTGGAAAGATGGTAAGTTCTTTGTTGCGGCCGAATTAACGGATGATCCAGAGAAGTGGAATCCTTTGAATTGTGATACAGAAGACCTTAACACTGGTGTACAACGACTTACTGAGAAATATCCGGATAATAGGTTATATTCCCATTTATCGAATTGTGCGTTAGGATATGAATGTTTGACATCATCCAACACATTCCTTAATCGTTGGGAGGGCGCAGTGCCCGTATCACACTCTTGTAACGCGGGATGTTTTGGTTGTATTTCTGAGCAACCGGAGGATAGTGGCTTTGTCTCACCTCAGACTCGTATGGACTTCCGTCCACGGGTAGATGAGTTAGTAGAAGTTATGTTAGAACATCTCAAGACACCTGAATCCATCATTAGTTTCGGACAAGGGTGTGAGGGCGAGCCTTCAACACAGGCGAAAGTCATTATAGATGCCATCCGCGAGGTGAGATCAGTAACGGATATGGGTTACATCAATATTAATACAAACGCAGGGCTTAGCGATCATATGAGAGGTATCGTGGATGCTGGCCTCGATCTTATGCGTGTAAGCACGATTAGTGCGCTAGATGATCATTATAATGCCTACTATAAACCGCGTGGGTACAATCTGGCTAACGTAGAGAAGTCGTTGAAATATGCAACGGAGCAAGGTGTCTATACATCGATTAACTATTTGATTTTTCCAGGTGTAACTGATCGCGAGGAAGAGATCGAAGCAATGGTGGAGTTCTGCCGCCGTACTGGATTGAAATTAATCCAAATGCGTAATTTGAATATTGACCCTGAAAGTTATCTGGAGATTATTCCGCCAGCCAAAAGTGAGATATTGGGCATGAAGCAGATGCTTGATATCTTTAGATCCGAGCTACCTGATGTTGTAATTGGCTCGTTTACTCATATTCCTCCAGCAGGAATGATCCGTCCCAAAAAGGCAATTGTAAGTAAATAAAATATTGCACATTATAAGTGTCCCTGATATAATGCTATTGTATGTCCATATACTCTGTGTCCACATGTGACTCAGGGCGGAAAGAGGTGAAAGTCATGCAAGAATCAATCCAACCGAAATTTCACATTACTACGGCAACTTGTGCTTGTGGTAATACGTTCGAGGCAGGTTCTGTTAAAGAAAACCTTCGCGTAGAAATTTGCTCCAACTGCCATCCATTTTACACTGGGAAACAGAAATTCCTTGATGCTGGTGGTCGTGTTGATAAATTTAAGAAGAAATACGGCATCTAATTCTGTCGTGTTCTGCTTAGCAGCATAAGCAAACAAACATATGAAATCCCCTACTCCATATGGAGTAGGGGATTTTTGTGTTCTAATAGAAATGGATATTTATGTTGCAGAAACAATTACCAAGTTGATTTTTGGGCACTCATGAGATATACTTGTTTTCACCGTGCTAGACGGGGAGGTAGCGGTGCCCTGTAACTCGCAATCCGCTGTAGCGAGGTTGAATTCCTGTTAGAGGTTTTGTTGATGTAAGGTCTTGGTCCCTGCGTGCTATGTTGATGGCTGGGTCCTTCGCAATGAGTGCTTATGAACCTGGTCAGGTCCGGAAGGAAGCAGCCATAAGTAAGTTACTCTTGTGCCGAAGGGAAGCCTAGCTTGAGTAGCTGCGCAGGATTGCCGCTTGGATTACAATTATCAATAACAGGTGCACGGTCTTATAATTTATAATCAATGTATACGCGCATCTTTGCCAATTGGCGAAGATGCTTTTGTTTTTTTAAAATATAAGAAAGTATAAGTTTCACTTGAATCAATTTCATAATCGCCGATGCATCTAAATCGATTTGCGTAATTATGAAATTGATTCTTGATACTTTTATCCTTATATAGCCGTTTCTACTTGTGTTAATTTTAAGAAGAACAGTGAAATGGCATTTTGCAGAATACGCGAATATAGTATAATGTTGTAGCAAAGAAGTGTCATGAAAGTGGAAGTTGAAAGAGGGTAACGCAAAGTGGAACATATAGCGCTGTACCGTGCATGGCGACCGCAGTCTTTTCAAGACATGGTGGGGCAACAGCACATTATTCAAACACTGCAGAACGCATTACGTGAACAGCGGGTTTCTCATGCCTACCTGTTCAACGGGCCACGGGGAACGGGAAAGACAAGTGCTGCAAAGATCTTGGCAAAAGCAGTAAATTGTGAACGAGGTCCCGGTCCAGAACCTTGTAATGAGTGCGAGTCCTGTCGACGAATCACGGCTGGAGCAGTCATGGATGTTCAAGAAATAGATGCTGCATCTAACCGGGGTGTAGAAGAAATTCGTGATTTGCGTGAGAAAGTTAAATATGCACCAACAGAAGTTAGGCAGAAGGTTTATATTATTGATGAAGTGCATATGCTGACGACAGAAGCGTTTAATGCTTTGCTGAAGACATTGGAGGAGCCGCCTCCTCATGTAATGTTTATTCTGGCAACAACAGAGCCGCATAAGCTACCAGCCACGATAATTTCGCGTTGTCAGCGCTTTGATTTCCGCAGAGTATCATTAGATGAACAAACGGAACGGTTACGCCAGATTTGCGATGAAGAAGGAATTAAGGCCGAAGATGAAGCGCTCCAATATATATCACGATTGTCGGATGGTGGGATGCGGGATGCGTTAAGTATTCTAGATCAAATATCTTCTTTTTCTAATGAAGGAGTATCCTACCAACAAGTTCTGAATATGACAGGTGGTATCGCTTCAGAACAATTCGGAAAATTGGCACAAGGTTTACTTAATGGAGATATAGGATTGGTCTTGCAAATGGTCGAGGATTTCATGCAAGAGGGGAAAAGTGCAGATAAATGCATGGAAAACCTATTGTATTATTTCAGAGATCTACTTATGATCAAGATGGTCCCACAAGCGGACAAGTTAACGGACAGGGTGCTTAATCCAGAAGAGTATAAGGATATGGTGGAAGCATTCACCCGTGAACAGCTGTTCCGAATGATTGACATTTTGAATCACTATCAAAGTGAAATGAAGTATGCTACACAGCCGCAAACATTGTTTGAAGTAGCGCTTCTCAAGTTGTGTAACGCTCCGCAGGGTATTCAGGAGTCGGTCGTAGTTGGAGACACCAATCCAAATCAACACGGAGCAGTAGTAGTTGATGCAGATCAAATTTCCCTTTTGAAGCAACAGATTGTAGCTCTTGAAAAGAAGGTTGAACAAATTATTCAAACAGGTGGATCTTCCGCGCAGGGTCGTGATTCTAGTGGGAGTTCGAGATCGTCTGGCAATGGGATGCCCACACCGCGGGTTTCTACGACCACCAAACTTCCACAACATCTTGATCAATATCTCGCTCATACAACTAGTGATTCATTTACGACCATTCATAAAAAATGGGCTATGGTTCTTCAAGGTGTGAAGGAAGAAAAGGTTACTGTACATGCTTGGTTTGTAGATGGAGAACCAGTATCTGTACTTGATGATGCTATTTTGGTAGCATTTAAGAATACGATTCACCGTGAGACGGTTGAGAAGCCGGCTAATAGACAAGTTATTGAACATGTGATGGAATCCAAGCTTGCGGGACCTTATCGTTTAGTTACAATTATGCAACGTGATTGGATGAAGGCACTTGAAGGATCTACTCAAAAAGCTAAAGAAGAACTAAAGTTAGAGCATGAGCACGAGGATGGAGAAGTGAAGTCAGAACCGTTGATTGACGAGGCTCTTCAATTATTTGGAGAAGATCTTGTAGTTATAAAGGAATAGCGCAAATCTATGTATCTAAAAAGGAGAGAGTACACATGAATAATATGAATCAAATGATGAAACAAGTGAAGAAAATGCAAGAGCAAATGCTGAAGGCTCAAGAAGGACTTGCTACGAAAACAGTGGAAGGTAGTTCCGGTGGCGGTGTAGTAACTGCTGAAGTAAACGGCCACAAGAAGTTGCTGTCTATTACCATTAAACCAGAAGCGGTTGATCCAGAAGATGTTGAAATGTTGCAGGATCTGGTGATGACAGCGGTGAATGATGCCTTGACTAAAGCGGATGAGCTTGCTAATGATGATATGGGTAAATTCACAGGCGGAATGAAAATCCCTGGCCTGTTCTAATTTGACAACAGAAGGAGATTTTTAGTTTTGTATTATCCAGAACCTATTGCAAGATTGATTGAATCATTTTCTCGGCTACCGGGTATTGGTCCGAAGACGGCGAGTCGGTTGGCATTTCATGTGATTACGATGCAGGAAGATAACGTTATTGATTTCGCTAAGGCACTCGTTAGTGTTAAAAGGAACCTTCATTACTGCTCTGTCTGTTGCAATATCACGGACACAGATCCTTGCCGCATATGTCAGGATAAGACACGTGACCCATCTGTAATTTGTGTTGTGCAAGATCATAAAGATATTGTAGCAATGGAACGTACCAAGGAATTTAATGGGTATTACCACGTTCTTCAAGGTGCGATCTCTCCTATGGAGGGGATTGGCCCTGACGATATACGTCTAAAAGAATTGCTTAATCGACTGAGTGATGAGCGAGTGATGGAACTTATTCTAGCTACGAATGCCAATATTGAGGGTGAAGCTACAGCGATGTATGTATCTAGGTTAATCCGCCCCTTTGATATTAAAGTGACACGTATTGCTCATGGATTACCTGTAGGCGGCGATTTAGAGTATGCAGATGAAGTTACTTTATCCAAAGCCTTGGAAGGTCGACGTGAACTGAACTGATTCTAATTTGATTATAGATAGAACTCGAGAAGTCCTGAAAAGGGCTTCTTTTTTTTGTTCTAAGTTTGTCCTTTTCTCGATAAGTATAAAAGTGTGGATTACGAGAGAAGGGGGTTTTACTAAATGTGGGTATTTAGCATGTTTAATAAGAACAAGCGAGAAATAGGTAATTTATATCATGGAATTCATAATGATATTATAGAAGCGCAAGCACGTTGGCGTGAAGCGCATATGTATTTTGATGAAGCGGTGAGTGAGGATGAAGTGGATTATGCTATCTATATGTTAGAGGCGGCAGAGCGAAAGTATCAAATGCATTTGAAGAAAGCGAAGAATTTAGGACTGAATGCTTTGTCGATGTCAGCCAATAATGAAAGAATAGATGTGCAGCGAGACGGGTCTAACTAAAAACAATTGCCAGAATATCAACGTGAAGGGAGATGGAGTGTTGATGGAATGGATCGTACTTGGAGTTTTTATTGGTTCATTAGGTGCACTGGCGTACATTGTCATAAAGAGAAAGCTTGGGTTGGGTTGGTTAACTGTATTTGGAACTCATTTGGTATTGGCGGCGCTCGGAATATATCTCATTAATTTCTCGGGTCTTATAACGGAGGTATATATTCCGATAAATCCGGTTACTATAGGAACCGTAACAATATTAGGTCTCCCTGGTGTGGCACTCTTATATGGTTTAAAAATATTTATATTGGGTAGTTGACGTTAGATAGGTTCATATGTTACATTATAACTCGCCCCTTTGAAAAGGCAGACAAGCTTGCCGAAAGGCATAAATAATTGATTGATTAAATCGAAAAAAAAGCTTGACGAAATGCCGGGCAACATGATATATTATAGAAGTTGTCGCCGAGAGTAATCGACGATGAACGAAAGAAGATTTGATCTTTGAAAACTGAACAACGAGTGAGTGGTTTTCACGAAAGTGAGAACAAAACAAATGAGAAATCATTTGATAGAGAAAGAAATTTCTCGTCAGTTTGTTTCAAAATGAGCGAATCGCTCTTTTCATAGTTCGTTCCAAATCGCTGCAAAGCTAATTTGAAACGAACTCCTGATGAAATTAAGATCACTGCAAAGTCGATCTGAAATTCATCCTATATGGAGAGTTTGATCCTGGCTCAGGACGAACGCTGGCGGCGTGCCTAATACATGCAAGTCGAGCGGAGTGATTTGAAAGCTTGCTTTCAAATCACTTAGCGGCGGACGGGTGAGTAACACGTAGGTAACCTGCCTGTAAGACTGGGATAACTACCGGAAACGGTAGCTAATACCGGATAACTTGTTTCCTCTCCTGGGGAGACACTGAAAGGCGGAGCAATCTGCCACTTACAGATGGGCCTGCGGCGCATTAGCTAGTTGGTGAGGTAACGGCTCACCAAGGCGACGATGCGTAGCCGACCTGAGAGGGTGAACGGCCACACTGGGACTGAGACACGGCCCAGACTCCTACGGGAGGCAGCAGTAGGGAATCTTCCGCAATGGACGAAAGTCTGACGGAGCAACGCCGCGTGAGTGATGAAGGTTTTCGGATCGTAAAGCTCTGTTGCCAGGGAAGAACGCTTGGGAGAGTAACTGCTCTCAAGGTGACGGTACCTGAGAAGAAAGCCCCGGCTAACTACGTGCCAGCAGCCGCGGTAATACGTAGGGGGCAAGCGTTGTCCGGAATTATTGGGCGTAAAGCGCGCGCAGGCGGTCATTTAAGTTTGGTGTTTAATTCCAGGGCTCAACCCTGGGTCGCACTGAAAACTGGGTGACTTGAGTACAGAAGAGGAGAGTGGAATTCCACGTGTAGCGGTGAAATGCGTAGATATGTGGAGGAACACCAGTGGCGAAGGCGACTCTCTGGGCTGTAACTGACGCTGAGGCGCGAAAGCGTGGGGAGCAAACAGGATTAGATACCCTGGTAGTCCACGCCGTAAACGATGAGTGCTAGGTGTTAGGGGTTTCGATACCCTTGGTGCCGAAGTTAACACATTAAGCACTCCGCCTGGGGAGTACGGTCGCAAGACTGAAACTCAAAGGAATTGACGGGGACCCGCACAAGCAGTGGAGTATGTGGTTTAATTCGAAGCAACGCGAAGAACCTTACCAGGTCTTGACATCCCTCTGAATCCACTAGAGATAGTGGCGGCCTTCGGGACAGAGGAGACAGGTGGTGCATGGTTGTCGTCAGCTCGTGTCGTGAGATGTTGGGTTAAGTCCCGCAACGAGCGCAACCCTTATGCTTAGTTGCCAGCACATTATGGTGGGCACTCTAAGCAGACTGCCGGTGACAAACCGGAGGAAGGTGGGGATGACGTCAAATCATCATGCCCCTTATGACCTGGGCTACACACGTACTACAATGGCCAGTACAACGGGCTGCGAAACCGCGAGGTGGAGCCAATCCCAACAAAGCTGGTCTCAGTTCGGATTGTAGGCTGCAACCCGCCTACATGAAGTCGGAATTGCTAGTAATCGCGGATCAGCATGCCGCGGTGAATACGTTCCCGGGTCTTGTACACACCGCCCGTCACACCACGAGAGTTTACAACACCCGAAGTCGGTGGGGTAACCCGCAAGGGAGCCAGCCGCCGAAGGTGGGGTAGATGATTGGGGTGAAGTC
Source organism: Paenibacillus crassostreae (assembly GCF_001857945.1). NCBI lineage: Bacteria > Bacillati > Bacillota > Bacilli > Caryophanales > Paenibacillaceae > Paenibacillus > Paenibacillus crassostreae. Next base: position 2,438,673 of record NZ_CP017770.1, on the reverse strand, counting down.
GTAACAAGGTAGCCGTATCGGAAGGTGCGGCTGGATCACCTCCTTTCTATGGAGAATCGTTTCCTGCAACGGAAACATTCAAAGCGTCCGATGTAAGTCGGCGTAAATAGACTTTGCAATGCAAAGTCGACACTCACTCGTGTTCAGTTTTGAAAGAGCAAGTTTCTTTCAGCATTGCGTTTGGTAGCGATAGCGGAAGGGTTCCACGCGTACCCATCCCGAACACGACCGTTAAGCCTTCCAGCGCCGATGGTACTTGGACCGCAGGGTCCTGGGAGAGTAGGACGCTGCCAAGCGCAACCCTTATGGGTATTATCCCATGAGAGTTTTTTATTCTTACGGGCCCTTAGCTCAGTTGGTTAGAGCGCACCTCTGATAAGGGTGAGGTCGGTGGTTCGAGTCCACCAGGGCCCACCATGTATGTTTATAACTTTATAATTTGGGGCCATAGCTCAGCTGGGAGAGCGCCTGCCTTGCAAGCAGGAGGTCAGCGGTTCGATCCCGCTTGGCTCCACCAATATGATTTAACTTGATCCTTGAAAACTAGATAACGAACGAATTTGCAAGTTGAAACATTCTTTTATATTTACGTTTTGTTACTTGTTAACAAAACAAAGTGTAAAAGTAGCTACAATATTTTCTCTTTGAGAAAAATTGAGGTTAAGCTACTAAGAGCACACGGAGGATGCCTAGGCGCTAGGAGTCGATGAAGGACGTGGCGAACAACGAAACTGCCTCGGGGAGCTGTAAGCAAGCTTTGATCCGGGGGTGTCCGAATGGGGAAACCCGGCTGTGGTAATACGCAGTCACTCCCACCTGAATACATAGGGTGGGTAGAGACAGACCAGGGGAACTGAAACATCTAAGTACCCTGAGGAAGAGAAAACAATAGTGATTCCGTCAGTAGCGGCGAGCGAACGCGGATTAGCCCAAACCAAGGAGCTTGCTCCTTGGGGTTGTGGGACGTCTCACATGGAGTTACAAAGGAATATATTAAGCGAAGAGGTCTGGAAAGGCCCGGCATAGAAGGTAAAAGCCCTGTAGCTGAAAATGTATTCCCTCCGAGACGTATCCCGAGTAGTGCGGGGCACGTGAAACCCCGTATGAATCCAGCAGGACCATCTGCTAAGGCTAAATACTCCCTAGCGACCGATAGTGAAACAGTACCGTGAGGGAAAGGTGAAAAGCACCCCGGAAGGGGAGTGAAATAGAACCTGAAACCGTGTGCTTACAAAAAGTCAGAGCCCTATTAATGGGTGATGGCGTGCCTTTTGTAGAATGAACCGGCGAGTTACGTTCCCGTGCAAGGTTAAGGTGAGAAGCCGGAGCCGCAGCGAAAGCGAGTCTGAATAGGGCGAATTATAGTACGTGGACGTAGACCCGAAACCGAGTGATCTACCCCTGTCCAGGGTGAAGGTGCGGTAACACGCACTGGAGGCCCGAACCCACGCATGTTGAAAAATGCGGGGATGAGGTGGGGGTAGCGGAGAAATTCCAATCGAACTCGGAGATAGCTGGTTCTCCCCGAAATAGCTTTAGGGCTAGCCTCGGATGAAGAGTCGTGGAGGTAGAGCACTGATTGGGTGCGGGGCCCGCAAGGGTTACCAAGCTCAGTCAAACTCCGAATGCCATGTACTTATATCCGGGAGTCAGACAGTGAGTGCTAAGATCCATTGTCGAAAGGGAAACAGCCCAGACCATCAGCTAAGGTCCCCAAGTGTGTGTTGAGTGGAAAAGGATGTGGAGTTGCACAGACAACCAGGATGTTGGCTTAGAAGCAGCCACCATTGAAAGAGTGCGTAATAGCTCACTGGTCGAGTGACTCTGCGCCGAAAATGTAACGGGGCTAAACACACCACCGAAGCTATGGCTAGATGCTTTGCATCTGGGGTAGGGGAGCGTTGTATAGAGGTTGAAGGTGTACCGTGAGGAGCGCTGGACACTATACAAGTGAGAATGCCGGTATAAGTAACGAAAAGATCAGTGAGAATCTGATCCGCCGAAAGCCCAAGGTTTCCTGAGGAAGGCTCGTCCTCTCAGGGTAAGTCGGGACCTAACGCGAGGCCGAAAGGCGTAGTGGATGGACAACAGGTTGAAATTCCTGTACCACCGTAATCCGTTATGAGTAATGGGGTGACGCAGCAGGGTAGTGACGCGGACTGATGGAATAGTCCGTCTAAGCAGTGAGGCTTGTGTGTAGGCAAATCCGCACACTAATAGGCTGGGCTGTGATGGGGAGCGAAAATTATAGTAGCGAAGGTCATGATCTCACACTGCCAAGAAAAGCCTCTAACCAGGAGAAGGTGCCCGTACCGCAAACCGACACAGGTAGGCGAGAAGAGAATTCTAAGGCGCGCGGAAGAACTCTCGTTAAGGAACTCGGCAAAATGACCCCGTAACTTCGGGAGAAGGGGTGCCCCGGTAGTGTGAATAGCACGAGGGGGCCGCAGTGAAAAGGCCCAAGCGACTGTTTAGCAAAAACACAGGTCTGTGCGAAGCCGTAAGGCGAAGTATACGGGCTGACGCCTGCCCGGTGCTGGAAGGTTAAGGGGAGTGGTTAGGGGAAACCCGAAGCTATGAACCGAAGCCCCAGTAAACGGCGGCCGTAACTATAACGGTCCTAAGGTAGCGAAATTCCTTGTCAGGTAAATTCTGACCCGCACGAATGGCGTAACGATTTGGGCGCTGTCTCAACGAGAGATCCGGTGAAATTTTAATACCTGTGAAGATGCAGGTTACCCGCGACAAGACGGAAAGACCCCATGGAGCTTTACTGCAGCTTGATATTGAATTTGGGTACGATTTGTACAGGATAGGTGGGAGCCTGAGAAATAGGAGCGCAAGCTTCTATGGAGGCGCCGTTGGGATACCACCCTGATCGTATCTAGGTTCTAACCTAGGACCGTAAACCGGTTCGGGGACAGTGTCAGGTGGGCAGTTTGACTGGGGCGGTCGCCTCCTAAAGAGTAACGGAGGCGCCCCAAGGTTCCCTCAGAATGGTTGGAAATCATTCGAAGAGTGCAAAGGCAGAAGGGAGCTTGACTGCGAGACCTACAAGTCGAGCAGGGACGAAAGTCGGGCTTAGTGATCCGGTGGTACCGCATGGAAGGGCCATCGCTCAACGGATAAAAGCTACCCTGGGGATAACAGGCTTATCTCCCCCAAGAGTCCACATCGACGGGGAGGTTTGGCACCTCGATGTCGGCTCATCGCATCCTGGGGCTGAAGTAGGTCCCAAGGGTTGGGCTGTTCGCCCATTAAAGCGGTACGCGAGCTGGGTTCAGAACGTCGTGAGACAGTTCGGTCCCTATCTGTCGTGGGCGCAGGAAATTTGAGAGGAGCTGTCCTTAGTACGAGAGGACCGGGATGGACGCACCTCTGGTGTACCAGTTGTTCCGCCAGGAGCATAGCTGGGTAGCTACGTGCGGACGGGATAAGCGCTGAAAGCATCTAAGCGTGAAGCCCCCCTCAAGATGAGATTTCCCAATTAGTAAGACCCCTTGAAGACTACGAGGTAGATAGGTTGGAGGTGGAAGTGCAGTAATGCACGGAGCTGACCAATACTAATCGGTCGAGGGCTTATCCTAAAAGTTTTCCGTAGGAAAACTAACTTCGGAAGCGTTACGCTTTGCATCGAAGGAAGAACTACGGAGACAAGTGTTTCAATGCAGATTCGTTCGTATCTAGTTTTCAGGGAATCAATCTCTGATTCATGATTTAATTGGAGAGATACCCAAGTGGCTATAAGGGGACCCTCTGCTAAGGGGTTAGACTGCGTAAGCGGTGCGTGGGTTCGAATCCCACTCTCTCCGCCATTAATCTTTCATGAAATGTATAATATTGTGGCGGTGTAGCTCAGCTGGCTAGAGCGTACGGTTCATACCCGTGAGGTCGGGGGTTCGATCCCCTTCGCCGCTACCATACATACCCAGGAGGCTTAGCTCAGCTGGGAGAGCATCTGCCTTACAAGCAGAGGGTCGGGGGTTCGATCCCCTCAGCCTCCACCATCTTTATCTAAGGGTAGCAATAGTACAAGATCCATTACACTTGCCGGTGTAGCTCAACTGGTAGAGCAACTGACTTGTAATCAGTAGGTTGGGGGTTCAAGTCCTCTCGCCGGCACCATTTTTTTGAAAATTGTGGAACCGTGGTGTAGTTGGCCTAACATGCCTGCCTGTCACGCAGGAGATCGCGGGTTCGAATCCCGTCGGTTCCGCCATTTTTTTTTAAATATTGATATGGCTCGGTAGCTCAGTCGGTAGAGCAAAGGACTGAAAATCCTTGTGTCGGCGGTTCGATTCCGTTCCGAGCCACCATTTTCTTGGAGGATTAGTGAAGTGGCTAAACACGGCAGACTGTAAATCTGCTCTCTACGAGTTCGGTGGTTCGAATCCATCATCCTCCACCATTTGTACGAGCCATTAGCTCAGTTGGTAGAGCACCTGACTTTTAATCAGGGTGTCGAAGGTTCGAATCCTTCATGGCTCATCACAACAAACAAAAAGTCATCAACCTTTACGGGTCGATGACTTTTTGTTTTCTCTTCTTTTAAGGCTGAATATGATAAGATATGAAAAAATAGATAAAGTGGTAGGTGATATGACATGATGATGAAGATGGAGGCACTACGGCTGAAGTTACAAGAAATTGTAGGAATCCCTCTCACGATTAAGGAATTAACGAAACAGGACTCCAACTCTTTTTTTAATTATAAGAATAGTACGCTTATGGATTCTGTTGTGAACGAGGGCGAAGTGTGGTTCCCTCTATATAGTAAGGATGATAAGATGTCAGTCTTAGCGGGCGAATTAAATGCTTTGAGTTTAGAAGAGGTGCAATTCATGGAACTTATTCTAGCTAATATGCGAGATCAGACGACTTCATCTTTAACACCTCTTGAGGAAGAAGAAAGAAATATTCAAAGTATTAGTTCTTGGATTCAAGGACAAATTCAATTAGGCAAACTAGACGTTCCAATACCAGAAGATCTTGCCATACAAAAACGAATCAGTTCAGGAATGGTTCCCTTGCTCCTTAGTAGTGAAGGTATTCATTCACCCGTTATTTCATACATACAGTTAAAGAAATTACTTATTAGCTATTTCGATGGTGAAATATTATTGATTCCTTTGAAAGAGAATGAATGGCTTATATTAGCACGCAAAGAGTTAATCTTAGGTGGAGTTGAGGAGAAGGATGATGACCAAGAGGAAACAGATGCAGAAATCCTCTCTGCCTTCTGCGTAGGTCTACATGAGTTAGTAGCTAGTGAATGGGTAGGGGTGTTTCAACTATCGGTTGCCCTCCCTTTGGATCCAAGGAATGGGTTGCCAGCTACGATTGTGATGTTAAGAGAAACTATTACTTTAGGGAAAACATTCCATATTACAGATCAGATTCACTATCCTTGGGAGCTAGTTCTTGAGCGCCTCGTTTTTAGTATCCCAGAGAGCCAGCGTGCTCGGTTCTTGGAAGAGGTAGCGGATCACTCCATTCAATTAACTGATGCAGAGACACTAATGACGTTAGAGACATTTTTTCAATTAGACTGTAATGTTAGTGAGACGGCGAAGAGAATGTATATTCATCGAAATACGCTGCTCTATCGATTAGATAAGATCAAACATGAGACAGGGCTTGATGTTCGTAGATTTGGTGATGCTGTTCTGATTAAGCTTACAATACTATTGTATAATGTGACGAAAAGAAAATAGGTTTTTTGTGCAGTTTGTGGATAGCCAGTCTAGCTGAATTTGGGTAAGATAACTATATTAAATGTATTCGATTTCATAATTTCTTATAGGGGGACAATATAATGGCTGGAGTACGCTTAGAACATATTTTCAAGAAATACGCAGGTGCAGATAAAGCAACAGTAGAAGATATCAACCTTGATATTAAAGATAAGGAATTCTTGGTTCTTGTAGGACCATCTGGTTGTGGTAAATCTACAACACTTCGTATGATCGCTGGTCTGGAAGAAATTTCGGATGGTAAGCTTTATATCGGAGACCGCGTTGTGAATGATGTAGCTCCTAAGGATCGCGATATCGCGATGGTATTCCAATCATACGCATTGTACCCTCATATGAGTGTATATCAAAATATGGCATTTGGTTTGAAACTTCGTAAAGTGAAAAAAGATGAAATTGATAAAAAAGTACGTGATGCAGCAAAAATTCTAGATATCGAGCATTTGCTTGAACGTAAACCAAAGGCACTTTCTGGTGGTCAACGTCAACGTGTTGCCTTGGGTCGTGCGATTGTTCGTGATCCACAAGTCTTCTTGATGGATGAGCCTCTATCCAACTTGGATGCGAAACTTCGTGGTCAAATGCGTGCTGAAATCACTAAACTGGTTAAGCGCCTTGAAACTACTTGTATCTATGTAACACATGACCAAACAGAAGCTATGACAATGGGTGATCGTATCGTAGTTATGTACGATGGTATCATTCAACAAGCTGCTTCGCCAGAAGAATTGTATAATAGCCCAACTAATCTATTCGTAGCTGGCTTTATCGGATCACCTACAATGAACTTCATCAATGGTACATTAAGTGAGTCTAACGGTAATGTTCGCTTTAAATCTGATGGATTAGATGTAGAAGTTCCTGGTGGTAAAGCTCAAATCTTGAAGAACAAAGGTATGATCGGTAAAGAAGTAATTATGGGAGTTCGCCCAGAAGATATTCATGAAGAACCAGTATTCCTAGAAGCATCACCAAACACAATTTTCTCATCAACTGTAGATGTAACTGAGAATCTTGGACATGAAATGTTGCTTTACTTGAGTGGTTTGGGTACTGATACTGTTATTGCTCGTGTTGATGGACGTTCAACAACTCGTGATGGTATGACAGTTCGCTTAGCAGTTGATATGAACAAGGTTCATATCTTTGATAAAGAATCACAATTGAATGTTTTACTTGTAGATTAATTTGAAATAAGTTGATTCGTACAGACCAAGGCCGCCCGAAAGGGCGGTCTTTTTGAACTCCATTAGAGCTTATACATAAATCATAACAAACTGGTCTATCTTGATCGGATTATCCCCAATTGGAGTTTCCCTCAATTAAGAGATTAATGATCGGGTACCTTTTCCCATTTCTATTTCATAATTAAGGAGGATAGATAGGCAGCGATTGCATTCGATAGTGATTTCATTTACGATAAGTACAGTGAAAATCAATATTTTACCTTGGAAATGCTCTATACATCATAGTACATAGATAATATGGATGAGAGGAAGTTAGAATATGCCTAAAAATGTTAAAGTGGTAGAACTAGTGCAACAATTCCAGATGGAAGTTATTTCTGGAGAACAGGGACTTAAACGTACGATAACGGTAGACGACTTAAATCGGCCTGGTCTAGAAATGGCAGGCTATTTTGAATATCACCCGAAAGAACGTGTACAACTACTTGGTAAAACTGAATTAGCTTTCTTCGAAATGTTAACAGATGAAGAAAAGGTAGATCGCATGCAGAAAATTTGTGCAGATGAAACTCCATGTATCGTTGTTACAAGATCATTAGAGGTTCCACAGGAATTAATTGATGTAAGTAATGCGAAGAGTTTACCAGTCTTGCGCAGTAACATGGCTACAACCATTCTATCTAGTAGAATTACTGGGTTTCTAGAGAGAAAATTAGCTCCTACAGCAACGATCCATGGTGTATTATGTGATGTATATGGTGTCGGCATGTTAATTACAGGAACTAGTGGTATTGGTAAAAGTGAGACAGCCTTGGAACTAGTTAAAAGAGGGCACCGTCTTGTAGCAGATGATGCAGTAGAAATTCGTCAGACATCCGATAATCAGCTTTTTGGTTCTGCACCTGAGTTAATCAGACATTTACTTGAGATTCGTGGCGTTGGTATTATTAATGCCATGACATTATTTGGTGCAGGCGCTGTCCGGAATAATAAGCGGATTACATTAGTTGTTCGATTGGAGAATTGGCAGCAAGATAAACAATATGATCGTCTAGGATTAGATGAAGAAACTACGCGAATTATAGATACGGATGTTCCATTAGTGACGATTCCTGTTCGTCCAGGGCGTAACCTTGCAGTAATTATTGAAGTAGCAGCTATGAATTATCGATTGAAGAAGATGGGTTTGAATGCTGCACTTCAGTTCACTAATAAGTTAACAGCGACGATTGCAGAAGATATGGATGATATGGATTAGGAGTGATAAAATGGCAACGTTATTACTAGATCCGGTTGTATTTTCGATTGGATCATTACAGGTTCATTGGTACGGTCTAATTCTAGGATTAGGTGCTTTGGCAGGGATTATGCTTGCTATGCGAGAAGGTCGTAGATTTGGTATTTCTTCAGAATTCTTTATGGATCTTCTATTAATAGGCGTTCCTTCTGCACTTGTTGGAGCACGTATTTATTATGTTGCTTTCACGTGGGAAGATTATAAAGATAATCTATGGGATGTGTTCAAAATATGGAATGGAGGTATAGCGATCTATGGTGCCTTAATAGGCGCAATCATATTCGCATTCTTCTATACCCGTCACCATGGATACAAATTTTGGAGAATCGTTGATATTTGTGCGCCTGGGCTTCTCATTGGACAAATCATTGGCCGTTGGGGGAATTTCATTAACCAAGAGGCCTATGGTGGACCAGTGGAACAATCTTTTTTAAAGGATACGCTACATTTACCAGATTTCATTGTCAATCAAATGAATGTTCAAGGTATATTTCATCACCCGACATTTTTATATGAATCCGTTTGGAACATTGTAGGTTTAGTTATTCTATTGGTTCTACGTCGGCAGAAGTTTTTACGGGCAGCGGAATTATTCCTTTCTTATTTCATTTGGTATGCCATTGGAAGATTCTTTATTGAAGGTCTACGTACGGATAGTCTAGCTTTCAACGGTCCAGACTGGCTTGCATCTTTAGTAGATGGATTGTGGGCTCCAATGAGATGGTTGGGATTTGAGTATGGCTATTTGGATGTTGATTATGGAAATGTAAGAATATCGCAGCTACTAGCTATCTTGTTCTTTATATTTGCAGTAGCAATTATTATCTACCGACGTGTAACAGATCAAACAATAGAACGTTATCTTGACCCGATCGTGTCAACCAAGGGTTCTGTTGATAAAACGCCAGAAGCATCACTGAACGATAAGCCATCCAAGAAGACAATTACTTCTGATCGCGTATTGCATGAGGAAGAGTCTTTCAAGGATATTAAAAAGGAGTAACGATTTGATGATTGACACCATTTTATTTGATCTTGATGGAACGATTATTGATACGAATGAGCATATTATTAATGCTTTCATACATGCTTTGAAAGACCATGTCCCAACACCTTTAACAAGAGAACATATTATTCCTAGAATGGGGATAACTTTAGAGCAACAAATTGAATATTTCACAGGCACTAATGATGTTACTCCCTTTGTGAAGGAATATAGAAGTTATTATGATACCTATCATGATGAGAACGTACAACCTTTTCCACAGGTTATGGAAGTTATAGAAGGTCTACACGCTAAAGGGATTGCTATGGGAGTTGTAACGACTAAGAATCGACCGGGTACCCTGAGAGTGCTTGAGATGTTTGGACTTATGAAATATATGGGTTCGATTGTGACCGTTCAAGATGTAGTGAATCCGAAACCTCATCCAGAACCTGTTCTGAAGGCAGTAAATGAACTTGGTTCGGACCCTATGAAGACACTAATGGTTGGAGATAGTGCTGTTGATCTTCAAGCCGCTCATGCTGCAGGGGTAAGGTCTGCAGGCGTCTCATGGTCGCTGAAGGGCGAAGAAGTTCTGAAAAAGTATAATCCTGACTATATGTTGCATACGATGAATGATTTATATCTTGTGTTAGAACAGGAGTAATACGTTGTGAGGAAGGTTACGAGATACCCGGTGGATGGTCATAACGCGCTATGGCAGATTTACAGAACAGTTAGTCCCTGGAAAGGTGTCAAAAATTTCATTTGTATCCAAATCGCTCGTTACTGCCCGATACTACAAGTAAAGAATTGGATTTATCGGCATTTGCTAGGTATGAAGGTAGGTAAACATACTGCATTTGGATTGATGGTTATGGTTGATGTCTTTTTTCCAGAAAAAATAACTGTCGGTGATAACACGATCATCGGCTATAATACGACGATATTAGCACATGAGTATCTGATCCAAGAGTATCGGCTTGGTGAGGTTATCATTGGTAGTCATGTGATGGTGGGGGCGAATACTACGATTCTGCCCGGCGTAACGGTCGGTGATGGAGCTGTTATTGCTGCAGGTTCTATTGTACATAGAGATGTGGCGGCTGGCTCTTTCGTTGGAGGTAATCCACTACGTGAATTGAAGTTTAAACAAGATGATATGGATTAGAATCTAAGGGATCTGAAGGTGAAACTACCGTCGGGTCCCTTTTTTTTAAAAAATAAGAAAATATACGATTCACTTGGATCAATTTCATAATCGCTGTGTGTAGGTCTGTTTGTTCACAGTTATCATATTAGGGTTATAATAAGGCATAGATCATTGAAGTTTAAGTCACAAGCCGGATACTTTAGTGAAAAAGGAGAACTTTCTTTGAAAATAAGTAAAAAAGAATGGTTACCTCAACTCGATGTGTTTCGTGCTTTAGCTATATTAGGAGTTCTCAGTGTTCATGCTTCCTCTTATGCAGCAGGTGTGCAAGCTTTATCCTCTCCATTTTATTATGTATATAATTTTATGAATATCTTCTTCAAATTTGGTACATCTTCATTTATCTTTCTGAGTGGCTTTGTTCTGTTCTATACCTATTATGAGCGACCTGTAACCGTTAGTCTCGTTGCGCGATTCTATCGCCGTAGGCTGACCTACATTATTATTCCATACGTCATTGCTTCGATATGTTACTTTTTGTATAGCAAATACATTATGCGTGAATTGATGGGTGTCCCGTATGTTGAATTGTGGGTGGATCTACGCAATGCATTGTTGACGGGGACGGCATATACGCACTTATATTTTGTAGCCATTAGTATTCAATTCTACATCTTGTTCCCATTTATCTTGAAATTGTTTCAATGGAAGCCGTGGATTGTGAAATGGGCTATTCCCTTAGCTCTTGCTCTACAATGGGGGTTTGTATTCTACAATAAATACAGCCTACACCTTCCTAACAAGGGAAGTTTGGCAATTACCTATTTAGCTTATTATATAACGGGTGCATATCTAGCCATTCATTTCGACAGAATCAAGCCTTGGTTGATGAATCGGTGGGAATTGCTGACTCAAAGACAGAAGCGTTGGACGATTACCCTATGGAGTAGCTGGTTTGTGGTTGCACTCCTTCATGTACAAGTATGGTACGTTACGCGAACTACTGGGAATACGATCCATACGCAGGGGTATGAACTTATATGGAATGTGCATGCGATGTTATCTGCACTGGTCTTACTGCATGCTACATTTCTAATATATCGGAAATTTTCACGGAAAATCGTGGCTTTTCTGACTAGAATGGGTGAGCTTTCCTTTGCAATATACCTTCTTCATCCTATGGTTCTCGCCCAATATCGTCGATTCCGCTATCATATTGAGCCAGATTCTCTAGGGTATCTTGCATTCATCATTGGTGGCCTACTGGTTACATTGTTGGTGACATGGGCGATCGTGCAGTTTTGTTTTAGAAGAATATCATGGTCTTGGGTGTGCCTGGGAACTGTGCCGCGTTCGCTATCGCCTAAAGTCAAGCATAAACACCTTTGGCGTCCTTATAAGGACGGTAAGTGTTTAAGCGAGAAATATAAGATATAAAGTATAGCGTAAAACTTATACTTTCTTATATTTTAAAAGAACTAAACAGCCTGCAGTCAAACACAGTAAACGATTGAGTTCATAAGTAGGGATAACCCATTGACGAGCAACAGTTATTCATGTTAAAATAGCAGAAATTCTTTATCTTGGTAGCATGGTAGAACATTAATGTACTAAAGTATAATAAATAATTCAAAGTCCTGTCTAAGTTGAGGTGAACGTATGTTTAAGCCAAAAGGGTTTGAAAAACCGACGGGTGTTCGAGATTATCTCCCATATGCGGTTAAGAAGTTACGTCAAATAGAACGAAATGTCTTGGAATGTATGGATCGTTGGGGATATCAGCAGATCATGACACCCACGATGGAATATTACGATACGGTAGGTGTAGCGAGTTCCACTTCAGACCAGAAATTATTTAAATTGCTCAATAATCGAGGTACCACAATGGTACTTCGTTCTGATATGACAGCACCCATTGCGAGGGTTGCTTCTTCTCTACTGAAAGAGCAACCATTACCTATTCGATTGTCTTATCACGCGAATGTATTTCGTTCAATAGAGGAGGAAGCGGGGCGTGAAGCGGAATTTTTCCAGACCGGGGTTGAATTACTCGGTGATGATTCAGCTGAGGCTGATGCTGAGGTTGTGGCGCTTGCGATTGAATCATTGAAGGCGGCAGGGGTATCTTCTTTTAAAATTGCGATGGGTCATGTTGGATTCCTGCATGGATTATTAGAAGAGGTTGTCCCCGATCGGGCGGATGCACAAGAGCTACTTAAAGATGGATTACTTCGTCGTGATTATGTTGGATTTCGAAATACGATTTCGGAGTTAGATTTATCGGAAACGGAAAGAAATGTGCTCAGTGGTCTAGTGCGGCTACGCGGTGGGAAAGACACCTGTGATCAAGCGTTACAACTAAGTGGGCATCCGCAAGCTAGAGCATCGATTGATCATTTGTGCAAAGTGTGGGAAGTGCTAGAGGCCTATGGTGTATCTGAACATGTACTTATTGATCTAACCATGATAGGTGACTTCTCATATTATACGGGTATGACTTTTGAAGGATATGCATCTGAGCTTGGATTTCCGGTATGTAATGGAGGAAGGTATGATAATCTGTTACAACAATTTGGACGGCCGATTCCGGCGACAGGCTTCGCCCTTAAAACAAATCGTATCTTGGATGGTGTGAATGTCATTCAAGAAGAAGAGATACAACCGATATTGATTCAGTATGATGCAGCTCGACGTCAAGAAGGTCTACAAGAAGCAATTAGGTTGCGAAACGAAGGATATACGGTGATTACAGAGTGGGTACAATCCAACAGTCCTTCTGCTAATACCCCTAAGGTGACAGAATATCGTGAAGTGAAGACTTACCTCGCGAATCATTGATACATAATTGAGAGATTAAGGAGGGGATGAGCACGTGGGAGAAACGTTAAAAGTCGCTATGCCAAAAGGTCGGATCTATACGAAGGCAGCAGCCCTCTTTCGCCAAGCTGGCTTAGCGATACCACTAGAAGTGGATGAATCACGTAAATTAGTAGTTCCACTTCCGGAGATGGGAATGGAGTTTATTCTGGCGAAACCAGTGGATGTACCTACATATGTAGAATATGGAGTAGCTGATATTGGTATTGTAGGTAAGGATGTTCTGCTTGAAGAGGATAGAGATGTATTTGAACTACTTGATCTTGGTATTGCCCGTTGTCGGATGTCCGTAATTGGGCTACCGAATTGGCAACCAGGGATACAGCAGCGGGTGGCTACGAAGTATCCTAATGTTGCATCTCAATATTTCCGTGAGCAGGGACAGCAGGTTGAAGTAATTAAGTTGAACGGATCCATTGAATTAGCACCTTTAATTGGATTGGCTGACCGAATTGTAGATATGGTAGAAACGGGACAGACGTTGAAGGATAATGGATTGGTGGAAATGATGAGTATTTTTGAAATTACGAGTCGTCTGATCGCCAACCGTGTTAGTTATCGGATGAAGAATACGCAAATTCAAGAACTATGTGATTTACTTCAAAAGGTGATTCCTTTACCAGAAATAAAGATGAAATAATACGTTATATGAAGCAAAGATTAGATAGATTTGGTTGAAATATTAATCGGGTATATGTGGTGGGGAGGATCGACTGAGGATGAGAATTGTACCGATACAAGAATTCAATTTACAGCGAGAAGTGGATTATGGTACCCCGGAGCAGAATATCTCTGTTAAGGAAATCGTAGGCGATATTAAGGCTGAAGGAGATGCTGCGTTACTACGGTATACAGAAAAGCATGATCGAACAGTACTATCTGCCCAACAGCTTCGAGTGACGGAAGCAGAACTTACGGCAGCATATGAGCAGGTAGAGCCATCATTTGTGCAAGCCATTGCGACTGCTGCGGCGAATATCCGTGCATTTCACATGAGAGAGAAAAGAAACTCATGGATGGACCTTCAACCGGATGGAAGCATATTGGGACAAATTATTCGTCCGCTCAAGCGTGTAGGTGTCTATGTACCGGGTGGTAAGGCAGCTTACCCATCGTCTGTACTGATGAATGTTATTCCTGCCCAAGTAGCAGGAGTGCCAGAGATTGTGATGGTAACACCACCGGGAACGAATGGTAAGGAAGGGATTGATCCTTATATCCTGGTTGCTGCCGCAGAAGCGGGTGTGAATGAGATCTATCGAGTAGGTGGGGCACAAGCGATTGCTGCCTTAGCTTACGGAACTGAATCCATCCCTCCAGTCGATAAAATATGTGGTCCTGGAAATATCTATGTTGCTCTCGCGAAACGGGAAGTATACGGCGTTGTTGATATAGACAGCATCGCTGGACCGAGTGAGATCGTCGTATTAGCCGATGAGAGTGCTGACCCCGTCTATGTTGCTGCTGATCTACTATCGCAGGCAGAACATGATGAGATGGCCTCAGCCATTCTTGTGACACCATCCCTAGCCTTCGCGGAAGCCACTTCGGTGGAAGTGCAGCGTCAATTGGCATTACTACCACGACGTGATATCGCAGGTGCATCGGTAGATAACTACGGAGCCATCCTTGTGGTTGAATCGATAGCAGAAGGGATTTCTGTGGTGAATAAGCTAGCACCGGAGCATTTGGAGATTGTTGTGGAGGACCCAATGTCTTATGTGGGTAGCATTGAGAATGCAGGGGCTATCTTCCTTGGACCCTACAGTTCGGAGCCAGTAGGTGACTATTTTGCAGGTCCTAATCATATTATTCCTACCAATGGTACGGCTAGATTCTCTTCTCCTGTTGATGTAGATGATTTCATTAAGAAATCAAGTATGATTTATTATAGTAAGGAAGCTTTGTTAAAGAATGGTGCCATGATTATGGAGCTTGCACGGCATGAAGGGCTAGAGGGTCATGCAAGAGCGATTGAAGTGCGTCTTGAGAAGGAAGGAAAGGCAGGAGTTAATAATGGACAATAAGAACAATGAAAGTTTGCGTACAGCGGGGGTTAAACGTACAACAAATGAGACGGATATCGCATTATCTTTTTCAGTAGACGGTAGCGGAGTCTCGGAGCTAGAGACAGATGTTCCTTTCCTGAATCATATGTTGGATTTATTCACGAAGCACGGACAATTCGATCTTTCTGTGAAGGCAAGAGGGGATATCGAGATTGATGACCACCATACGGTGGAGGATATTGGAATCTGTTTAGGTCAGTGTATCCGCGAAGCGCTGGGTGATAAGCGTGGGATTAAACGTTATGCTAGTGTCTTCGTACCGATGGATGAGGCTTTAGCGCAAGTGGTGATTGATATTAGTAATCGTCCCCATTTCGAATATCGTGCAGAGTATCCATCAGCGCAAGTAGGTAGCTTCTCAACAGAATTGGTACATGAATTCTTGTGGAAGTTGGCGCTTGAAGCTCGAATTACACTACATGTTATTGTTCATTACGGACAGAACACGCATCATATGATTGAGGCGATATTTAAAGCGCTAGGACGCGCCTTAGACGAAGCAACGAGCATTGACCCACGTGTTACAGGTGTACCTTCTACGAAGGGAGTGCTGTAGCTGTGGCGATCGCGATTGTGGATTACGGTATGGGTAACCTGCACAGCGTGAGCAAGGCTGTTGAGCGTCTTGGCTATGAGGCGCTCATTAGCGGCGATGAAAGCGAGATTCTTGCCGCAGACGGTGTGATTTTGCCTGGTGTTGGTGCTTTTGGTGATGCGATGGAACATCTTCGTGATAGCTCACTAGATGAGACCGTACGTAAGGTTGCAGCAGCTAAACAGCCCCTGCTTGGTATCTGTCTTGGCATGCAATTGTTGTTCAGCGGAAGTGAAGAACATGGGGAACACGAAGGGCTAGGTATTCTTCCAGGAACGGTCGTGCGCTTCGAAAGAGGAGATTATAAAGTTCCACATATGGGTTGGAATAAGCTACAGTACAATAATAACGAGCATCCGCTATTAGCGGGACTTGTGGAAGGATATGTATACTTCGTTCATTCCTATCATGTTCTTCCAGAAGTGAAGTCGGATCTATTAGCGACGACTGATTATGGACAGCCAGTGACAGCGATTGTAGGTCGTAATTCAGTCTTCGGTATGCAGTTCCATCCAGAGAAGAGTGGGGAACTTGGAATGAATCTGTTACGAAATTTCTTGAAACTTACGGGTGACTCTGACAAAGTGAACAACTAAATTTCGGAACACAACGTTTTTTAAATATAGATTTCTCAAGGAGAGTAGGGCAAACAATGATGTCACCTTTTATAATCTATCCAGCGATTGATATACGTGATGGGAAATGTGTAAGGCTTGTGCAAGGAGATTACAATCAAGAGACGGTCTATAATGATAGTCCATTGAAGGTGGCTAAGGCGTGGGAGGAGCAAGGTGGAACTTATATTCATCTGGTGGATCTCGATGGAGCGAAGGCAGGTCATCCTGTTAATGACGCCATTATTGCGGCGATTGCTAAGGGTGTGAATGTGCCTGTTCAAGTTGGTGGCGGTTTACGCAAGCTTGATGACGTAACAAGATTACTCGCACTTGGAGTGAGTCGGGTAATCATCGGAACGGCAGCGATTGAAGATCGTCCTTTTACAGAAGCTGTGCTAGGTACATATGGAGATAAAGTTGCCATTGGGATTGATGCGCGCAATGGGTATGTAGCGACTCGCGGTTGGCTGGATACCTCTGAAGTGAAAGCGGAGGAATTGGCTAAGGAGTTAGCATCCAAAGGAGCAGAAACGTTTATTTTTACAGATATATCTCGGGATGGAATGATGCAAGGGCCTAATGTAGAGGCTATTCGCTCATTAGCTGTGAGCAGCGGTCGTACTGTTATTGCATCAGGCGGTGTGACGGTCCTGGATGACCTTCTTAGCTTGAATACTTACCATCATGAAGGAATTGGTGGAGCTATCGTAGGCAAAGCCTTATACACGGGGAATATTGACCTTGAAGAAGCTGTAGCAGCTATCAGACGTCAAGGATAGAAAGAAATGCTGTATCGTGAATTTATAAGTGAGGGGACGAGAGATATGCTGGCAAAACGTATCATTCCCTGTCTGGATGTTAAGGACGGTCGGGTTGTGAAAGGTGTTAATTTTGTTAACTTGCGAGATGCGGGTGATCCGGTGGAACTGGCGGCGCTGTATGATCGTGAGGGAGCAGATGAACTCGTATTTCTAGATATCTCCGCTTCGGTGGAAGGCCGTGCAACGATGGTCGAAGTCGTTCGGCAGACTGCAGGCGAAATCGCGATTCCTTTTACAGTAGGTGGAGGGATCTCCCATGTGGATGACATGAAGAGAATTCTACGTGCTGGGGCAGATAAGATCGGTATTAATACAGCAGCGGTGAACAATCCACAATTGATCTCTGAGGGAGCGCGTCGTTTCGGTTCGCAATGTATCGTTGTAGCAGTCGATGCCAAGTACAATGAATCATGGGGCGAGTGGGAAGTATACACGCATGGTGGACGTAAAGCATCGGGTATACGAGCACTAAATTGGGTAAAAGAAGCGGAGTCCCTAGGCGCCGGTGAGATTCTACTTACGAGTATGGATGCGGATGGTACAAAGGATGGATTCGATATTGCTCTTACATCTGCGGTATCTGGACTTATAGGTATTCCTGTTATTGCCTCAGGTGGAGCGGGCACAACCAATCATTTCTATGATGTGTTTACGAAAGGAAAGGCAGATGCAGGATTGGCTGCGACTATTTTTCATTATAAAGAAATGACGATCCATGACTTGAAGATGGATTTAAAGCATAAGGGAGTGGAGATTCGATGAGTAATAACTTAAACCAAGTAGGTTCATTGGAACAAATTCAGAATGAGATTCGCTTTGATGAAGCGGGGTTAGTGCCTGCTATTGTACAAGATGCAACAACGAAAAATGTGTTAATGATGGCATATATGAATCTTGAATCGCTTAAACTGTCAGTAGAGAGTGGTGAAACATGGTTCTGGAGTCGTTCTAGACAACAACTATGGCATAAAGGTGCAACTTCAGGCAACACGCAACGCATTACATCATTAAGTTATGATTGTGATGGAGATACATTGCTGATTCAAGTATTGCCTCAAGGTCCTGCTTGCCACACAGGCAACGTAACTTGTTTCTTTAATGAAGTATCATTGGATAAGAAAGTTAGTAGAGCTATTCCAGCGAATGACCGTTTCGCGGTGTTGGCAGAGTTGGAACAAATTATTGCACAGCGTGAGAAGGAACGTCCAGAAGGCGCATACACAACTTACTTATTTGAAAAGGGTGTAGATAAGATTCTGAAAAAGGTCGGAGAAGAAACGGCTGAGGCGATCATTGCTGCAAAAAATAAAGATAACGATGAATTACGACTTGAAGTCAGCGATCTAATCTATCACCTTCTTGTATTGCTTGAAGAACGTAAGCTTCCACTAGATGAAATTATGACTGAGCTTAGTCGACGTCACGAGCGTCCAAGACGCGATTAAAGGAGGGATTCGCCCCATGCTGATCGATTATCATACACATCATGTCCGTTGTGGACATGCGATCGGACAACTGGAAGAATACGTCCTTAAAGGGATCGAGATGGGCTTAACCCAGCTCGGTCTATCGGATCATATGCCGTTAATTCATGTTGATCCGGCTACGTATTATCCAGAAATGGCTATGCCCATGGACGAACTTCCTCGTTATGTAGAGGAGTGTCTAACCCTTAAAGAACGTTATAAGGAACAGATCGATATTCGCCTCGGTATTGAGGGTGACTACATCGAAGGATATGAAGCAGAGATTGAACATATCATTACATCCTATCCTTGGGATTATGTGATTGGTTCTGTACATTTTCTAGGTGAGTGGGATATTAGTGATTATCGTCAGACTCATAACTGGGAGGGGCAGGATATTCTCACAGTCTATGAAAGGTATTATGATGCTGTCAAGAAGGCTACAGCTACCGGATTCTATGACATTATGGGACATATCGATGTGATTAAACGTTTTGGTTATCGACCGGAAGTGGATAGAATCCAAGAGGTAGAAGCCTTGGAGAATTTGGCACTTACAGCTGTGAGTAGAAGCGGGATGGTTATGGAGTTAAATGCTTCTGGACTATCTAAAGCTTGTGAGGAAATGTTTCCTAGCAAACGGATGGTAACGGAAGCTTTTAAGTTAGGAATTCCGGTTACTGTAGGATCAGATGCACATGATCCGTTACGGCTTGGAGAGTATCTTGATCAGGCACGTGCGTTATTATGGGATGTTGGTTATCGACAGTTATCCGTTTTTGAGAAGCGAAAAAGGTCTGAGGTTCCTTTTGAAATCTAGTGGAGTCCTGTATAATACAATTACGTGTTGATTTAACTCAAGTCTTCAGGAAGGCTTGAAATCGGGAGGATACTATGCAACATAAGATGCGTGTGTTTACGGGTTCATCAAACCCGAAGCTTGCAGAGGAAATTTGTGATAAATTAGGTGTGAAATTAGGTAGTATTAAGCGTTCGCGCTTTAAAAGTGGAGAGATATACGTCAACTATGAAGAGAGTATTCGGAATTGTGATGTGTTCTTAGTACAATCGCTCTCACACCCGATTAATGAAATGTTCGTGGAGTTACTTGTGATGATAGATGCAGCTAAGAGAGCGTCAGCCCATACGGTTAACATCATAGTACCTTATTATGGTTATGCACGGCAGGAACGGAAATCTGCTCCACGTGAACCGATATCAGCCAAAATGGTAGCCGATGTATTGACTACGGTTGGGGCGAATCGTGTTATTACGATGGACTTACATGCTCCAGCGATTCAGGGATTCTTCAATATCCCGGTGGATCACTTAACGGCACTGGATCTCATTAGTGAGTATTTAAAGTCAAAGAATATTGTGAACCCAGTGATTGTCTCTCCAGATGCTGGACGTGCTTCAACTGCAGAGAAGCTAGCGAATCATCTCGACTCACCATTTGCAATCATGATTAAGAAACGGCCTTCTCATAATGAATCGATTATTACGCATGTCATAGGCGATGTTAAAGGAAAGACTCCGATCATTATAGAAGATTTAATAGATACAGGAACAACCATTGTTAATGTAGTAGAAGGCTTGAAGGAACGTGGAGCAGAGGATGTGTATGTCTGTGCAACACATGGCCTTTTCTCAGGATCCGCCTTAGAACGATTGAATCATCCTAACATTAGAGAGGTCGTCGTAACGGACTCAATAGCCCTTCCTGAACAATATGTAGGTCAGATTAAGGTTCTATCCGTAGCACCAATGCTTGCGCAAGCGACACGCATCATTATTGAAGGTGGATCCATAGCAACCTTGTTCAAAGACTCCGGCATGTAAATATGCGGTGTCTTTTCTGCATTTAGGAAGAGAACGTTGTAAATGAATCAATTTCATAATCGCCTATGTAGCTAAAATAAGGACTATATATTGATCAGAGTGGTTTGTTCTGTCAATATATAGTTACATTTATATGGATTTGCGTAATTATGAAATTGATTCATATAAAAGGACTTGTGCTCTTGTGGTATACTATGTTGGGAAACAAGTAACAAGTTAGTAGGAAAAGGAGGTGCCTTGCTTCAATGAATGAGGATAAACTACGGGCTGAAGTCCTATACAATAAAATAATACCTGTCCATTTGGATGCCAACTTTTTCTTTGAAAGGGCTGTACGTTCGTTGGACCGCAATCATTATGACAAGGCACTGAGATATTTCGGAAAAGCAGTAGAGTATGAACCGAATAATCCAGTGAACCATTGCAATATGGCCGGAATCATGTCAGAAATGGGTGATTATGCGGGATCCAATGCCGTATTATTACAAGTTATAGAGAATATTGATCCGTCGATGACGGAATGCTACTACTATATGGCTAACAACTTTGCCAATATGGAACAATTCGAAGAAGCTGAGAAGGCATTAGTCACCTATCTGGAAGAAGATAGTGAAGGACAGTTTCTTATGGAGTCTGAGGATTTAATGGATTTACTACATTATGAACTAGACCGTCCAACTAAGCTCACTCGGATTAAGAGCCGAGGTGGAATGGTAGAGCATGAGCATGCTCGGGCTCTTCTAGAAGAAGGTAAGTTTGCACAAGCTGTAGACCTATTAGAAGATATTGTAAAGAACAATGAGGATTTCTTGGCAGCTCGCAATAATTTGGCGCTTGCCTATTATTATGTAGGGTTATTTGAGAAAGCGAAGATAACGATTCAAGAGGTATTGGAACTAGAGCCAGGAAATCTACATGGTCTCTGCAATTTAGCTATATTTTATCAACATGAGAATGATATGACGTCTTTGCTTCCATTATTACAGTTGCTTACCGTTACCGTTCCGTTTCATCAAGAACATTTGTTTAAACTTGCGACTACGATGGGGATTCTTGGTCAACATGAGCAAGCTTATATCCATTTCCGACGTTTAATTAAGGATGAGGAGTTTAAGGATGATCCTAGTTTGTATCATTATACTGCTGCAGCGGGATTTAACTGTAGGCGATATGTAGAGGCAGAGAAGTATTGGAGATATGCATTAAAACTTGATCCTGATTCAGATATCCCGAGATACTACTTATCTCAACTTCAGGAGTTTCTAGCAGGAACAACACAACAACCTAAGATTAGTTATCATTACCATCTCCCTTTTGAAGAGCAGTTAAAGATGTGGGATGAAAGTGATGAAGGAATAACGGATGAAATTTTACAGAATCCATTAATCCGCTCATCTTTTTTCTGGGCACTTCGGCATGGAGACGTTGCGACTAAGTTGCAAGTGATTCAATCCTTTGCTTGGATTGGTGATGAAGAGGTGAGGCAGGTTCTGCGTGCGATATTGAATGATCCAGATGAGGACAAGGAAATTATCGAGGCAGCACGTACAGTTCTTGAAGAATTGGACGAGGAAGAGTTGTTCATAGATCCTGCTGCTAATTTAGATAAAGTAATACCATACCTACATATTGTAGGAGCATCGCATGCTCAGGATGATGAATCATCACGTATGGTTATAGATATGACACTGAAAATGATGGACCCCCCATGTGGGTTGGTTCAACAACAAAATGTGCGAAACTTATGGTCAGAATTCATGCGTAGCAGTTATCCGGACACACCTAGAATTGATCATATTGAGGTATGGTCAGCGGCTCTTGATTATTGGGCGACCAAAATGAGTGATCTTCCAACTTCCTATCAAGAAATTGCACGCCGGTACGGAATTTCTGTGTCGACGGTTAGCCGTTATGCACGCAGGATGGATAGCGTATGTCATATGAAGGACAAGATGAAATAGGAGGTCATAACTTATGTACAAATCAATCGTGATTGGAACAGGTCCTGCCGGATTAACGGCAGCCATTTACCTTGCTCGTGCCAATATGAATCCATTAGTTATTGAAGGAATGCAACCAGGGGGTCAATTAACGACAACGACTGAAATTGAGAATTTCCCAGGGTTCCCAGATGGCATAATGGGTCCTGAATTAATGGATAACATGCGTAAGCAAGCAGAACGCTTCGGAGCTGAATTCAAGTCTGGCTGGGTTGAGAGGGTAGACTTCTCTACACGCCCATTTAAAGTTCAAGTGGATGGATTAGGTGAATTATTAGCAGAGACGGTTATTATATCTACGGGTGCATCAGCGAAATACTTAGGCATACCGGGTGAACAGGATAATATCGGACGTGGAGTTAGCACCTGTGCAACCTGTGATGGTTTCTTCTTCCGTGAAAAGAAGATCATCGTGGTTGGTGGCGGGGATTCCGCTATGGAAGAAGCCAACTTCTTGACTCGGTTCGGTTCTAGTGTAACGGTAGTAAACCGTCGCGAAGAACTACGTGCTTCCAAGATCATGCAGGATCGTGCTCGTGAGAACGAGAAGGTTCTATGGGCATTGAACCGGACACCGCTAGAAGTGGTTACGGAAGGAATGGGCCTTAAAGGGTTAAAGGTTCTTAACAATGAGACCAATGAGGAAGAATTGATTGAAGCAGATGGTGTGTTCGTAGCGATTGGACACACTCCGAATACGAAATTCCTAGACAATCAGATTACAACGGATGACGTGGGGTACATTGTTGTTAAGCCGGGTACGACAGAGACGAATATTCCGGGTGTATTCGCATGTGGTGATGTACAGGATACACGTTATCGTCAAGCAATCTCTGCAGCAGGTTCAGGTTGTATGGCCGCGATGGATGCCGAGAAATTTATTGAAGGTAATATGGTGCACGACTGGAGCGAATCGCTAGGTAAGTAATACCATATTGGCTACATATAAGAACCTGACGGAGGAATTCTTCGTCGGGTTCTTTGCTTACAACCATCCTTTTTCTTCAGCCATACGGATAGCCTCAATTCGGTTGCGGGTATCTAATTTGTTCAAGATTTCGGAAATATAATTACGAACGGTTCCGTATGAAAGGTGGAGTATAGAGGATATTTCATTAGCAGATTTCCCTTGGGCGGATAATGAAAGAATCTCACGTTCCCGGGCGCTAAGGGGATTCTTGTCTTTGATCGTTCCGAAGATAAGCTCTGGGGAGATCTCCCGATGCCCCTTCATGACACGACGGATGGACTCTGCTAGCATATCACTAGGTCCATCTTTTAGTAGATATCCTTGAACATCGGCTTTCACTGCACGTTCGAAATAACCAGGACGAGCAAAAGTAGTCAGAATGATGACTTTGCATACTGAATCTAACTTTCTCAACTGCTCAGCTACGTCTAGACCCGTTTTCAAGGGCATTTCAATGTCTAGCAAGCAGACATCTGGCTGAAGAGACGCGATGAGTGAGAGGGCCTCTTCCCCGTCACAAGCCTGTCCCACCACTTCGATATCATCTTCCAAATCTAATAGTAAGGCTAACGCTCCGCGAAGCATCCCTTGATCCTCGGCTAGAAGAATTCGTATCATGCGGTCTCCTCCTCTTGTTGATTCTTGATAATAATAGGGATAGTAATACGCAAGGTTATCCCCTTGTCAGAAGTTATCGTTATGGAGCCATCCATCAAAGACAATCGCTCTTGCATCCCCTTCATTCCATTTCCAT
Organism: Paenibacillus crassostreae; assembly: GCF_001857945.1. NCBI lineage: Bacteria > Bacillati > Bacillota > Bacilli > Caryophanales > Paenibacillaceae > Paenibacillus > Paenibacillus crassostreae. The sequence continues at coordinate 2,414,287 of NZ_CP017770.1, read as the reverse complement.
CATGATGATCTTCAAGCAGACCTATTCCATCATCACTAATGATTAGGATGACGTGAGCTTGTTTATGTTCAACACGCACATTGCAGTTCTTGGCCTGGCTATGTTTGACAATGTTAGTGATCGCTTCACGGAGGCACAAGCTGAGAATATTCTGCGTAAGATCGGGGACTCCAACAAGTGATGCATCTCCTTCGAAAGAATAGATGATATCAGCATTGTCTAAGATAACCTGGACCTCAAGCAATTCCTCAACAAGTGTAACTGCACGCATATCGGATACAAGTTCACGAACTTCTCGAAGGGCTGCCCTTGATGTTCGTTCAATCTCCTTGGCTTCAAGTTGAGCGCGCTGAGGGTCTTTGGTAATAAGGCGATCAACAATTTGACTCTTCAAAGTAATCAAAGACAACGTATGACCCAATGTATCATGCAGATCTCTCGCAATACGCATGCGCTCTTCCCGCTTAACGAACTCTTTTATACGTTCATTGGCTTCATCTAGCTTCATCTCTAGCTGCTGGTGTTTATTCATCGACCGTATTCCAAAAGGAGATATGAGCATAATGATAAGAAAAGGAAAGATAAATAAGTAATCCTTAGGTTCATTTTTACCTATGTTTAATATAATCGGTAGAATTTCAATAATCGCGAAGGAGACTAAGGATAACTTAAACTTAAATGAGTTGGTGTAATATCCAATAAAACTTGCCGTGAAGAAACCCATGAATACGTTATAAGGGTTATAAAGGTAGCTGAGTATAAAGATAATTACCATTTGTAAGGCTAGCCAATATGAAAATGAACCGTTCTCTGAAGCGAAGAATAGCTGTCGATAAGAGATAATGAATACTCCAATCATCAAATAGCCGAGGATCATTTTCAAACCATGTTCTTGTGCGGTATTAATAATAGGTAGAGAGATGTAAATCAGCCAGACATATGGATAGAACCCTAGAGCTTTAGGGAAAACCTGAAATTTACTGTGCATAATAAGATCTACACCACTTCCTGCTTTTTGCCAATATACGTTGATAGTACCATAAAGATTATAAGATATCCTACCAGAATGAGTATATTTTCAAGTGAAGGGGCATTTCCGCGTATAATCTCCCAAGCCCCGTTTCCATAGCTATAGGAAGGAAGCCAGTGACTAATTCGTTGCAATAGGCTGGGGAAAGACTCAATAGGGAACCACATTCCTCCTATAACAGCGAGTACCATATAGATGGCATTACTAACGCCACTTGCCGTGTCTACTCTTTTCATGTTTCCAACTAATGTTCCAAGTGCCAGAAAAGGTGCACAAGCTACTAATATCCAAAGTCCACTGTAGATCCATTGCGATGCAGATAGGGATACGCCATTCATTAAATATCCCGCACCAAAGATAACGATAATAGAGAGTAAATGCATAACGGACTGTCCGAACATTTTACCAAAAGAATAGACACTCTCAGGGAGCGGAGTAATTCGCATGAAGGTGGACCAACCATGAACACGTTCCTGAACAATTCGGATGCCTAGAGTCATGATCGACGAACCCATTACACTAAAGGTAGTCATAGACATCAAATAATGAGCTTGCCAGAGCTGATTGTCATTGGCATTGGTGTTAACGAGCCGAGTAAAGATGAAATAAAACACAATGGGTAACAGTAAGGACCAGAATACATAATAAGGATTACGTAGAATTCTCTTCATTTCAGCTTTACATTGCATGATGATCATATGCATGATTATATAGCCCCCTCTTTGACATTAAATTCTGGATGTAACGTTAACTGTTCGAAAGCATCGTCAAGCCTACCTTGCTCGATTCGAATTTCTTTAACTGCATACTTGTGTTCAAAGATGGATGCTAGAACGCTATCTGTATCTTCAGTAACGGTATAGATCCGACCCTCTTTTTCATAAACATCAGTAACCTGAGGTAATTGAAGTAGAGCATCACATAGATTAGGGTCGTCGGATTTAAATGAGACCGAACTTATCGTCAATGTGGATTTGATCTCGTCTGGAGTGCCATCAGCTATGATGATTCCTTCATTAAATAAGATAACTCGATCTGCAAAGTCTTCAGCTTCTGGAAGATAATGAGTAGTAAATAGAATTGTTTTGCCTAGTGTAGTTAATTCACGAACTTTATCCCAGAACATGCGACGAGCGGTAACGTCTAAACCGACGGTGGGTTCGTCTAAGAATATGAGGTCGGGATTACCAGCAAGAGCGAGAGCGAAACCAAGTTTACGCTTCTGCCCACCAGATAACTTCGTTGCCAGGCGATTTAGATCTGCATCATTCAGACCGGTTAATGGCGTCAATTGACTCATATCAAGCGGTTCTGGGTAGTAACTACGGATTAATGTAATAAGTTCGCGAACCTTCAAGCCATCCATAATACTAACTTCTTGTAGCATAGCTCCAATTTTGTTCCGTACTTCTGTATCTTTTGGATGTTTACCTAGAACAGATATAGTACCTTGGCTAGGCTTCATCAGACCTAATATCATAGACAAGACTGTTGTTTTACCCGCCCCGTTTGGGCCTAATATAGCAACGATGGAACCTCTCTCAATAGATAAGGAAACATTGTCCACGGCTTTTTTTTCTCCAAAGCTTTTGGTAACATTCTTTAATTCCACAATGGCGTTCATTGATCTACCTCCGATATATCGTATTGATCTTGACTAAATCATAGCGAAACCAGTATTCAATAGTTAGTAAAAACTGTCACCACTTAAATGTGACAATTGTCATCAATATCTTATTAACGAAGTACTCCTAACGTGTTGACTTCCCTTGACCAGATAGAGGGCATCAATTATAGTTGGTACGTAGGGTTTAAATTATTTTAGAATGCAAAAAGGTGGCTTGTAACATGTCTGAAAATATCTATGTTGGTGTGGATTTAGGTGGTACAGCGATTAAAGTGGGAATTTGTAATCAAGAGGGGCAGCTTCTTCTAACACATGAAGGACCGACCGAGACTGAAAAAGGTACTCAAGTTGTCATTGATAATATTGAGAAGTATGTGCGTGAAATTGTGGAGAAGTCACCATATGAGTGGGATCAGCTTGTAGGTGTTGGAGCAGGAGTTGCCGGGTTTACGAATGTCGTTGAGGGAATTATTGTCCTTGCACCCAACATAGGATTTCGAGATGTTCCGATTCGGTCTCTGTTAGAGGAGCGAATTGGCAAGCCTGTCAAAATAGATAATGATGCTAATGTGGCTGCTTTGGGTGAAGCTTGGAGCGGTGCAGGTCGTGGAATTGATAACTGTGTCTGCTATACACTTGGAACCGGAGTGGGCGGAGGTATTATCCTCAATGGAAAGATCTATCAAGGATTCTCTGGGATGGCAGGAGAGATTGGTCATATCTCAGTTGTGCCTGATCTGGAAGCGATTCAATGTGGTTGCGGTAAAAAGGGTTGTGTAGAAACGGTATCATCTGCAACAGGAATCATCCGTATGGCTAAAGATGCTGTAGAACGTGGAGATCGTACTGTTCTTTCTAATGTAGAGACAATAAATGCGAAGGCTGTATTCGATGCAGCCAAGGCTGGCGATGAAGTTGCACTTCGTATTGTTAATCGCGCTGCATTTTACTTAGGTAAATCGATGTCAGCGGTAGCTGCGGTGTTAAATCCTGAAGTATTTATTGTAGGTGGAGGTGTATCCTACGCAGGAGACATTCTATTTAACGAAGTGCGTGAAGTATTTGCGAAGTTTACTCCAGAGCCATTACAACGGGGTGTGTCGATTCTACCTGCTCAATTAGGAAATAATGCTGGAATTGTTGGGGCTGCAGGTCTTCATCTTCGTTCATAGATATAGGTTATAGGGGACGGCTAAGCCGTCTCTGCTTGTATGACGAGTCATAAGCTTGTTAGACTTATAGACAAGGGAGGGAAAGCTGATGCTGGAGGGAGACAATACTGTCCCGGCGATGGCCACCCTGATTATTATTACAGGTATGTCGGGTGCTGGAAAGACACTTGCTGTACAAAGCTTAGAAGATCTGGGCTTCTTCTGCGTGGATAATTTGCCACCGGTATTGATCCCTAAGTTCGCCGAACTTATTGAACAATCCAACGGAAAGATTGCCAAAGTAGCATTAGTGATCGATCTCCGTGGACGTGAGTTTTTCACTGCCTTATCAGAATCTTTGACCTATGTTAAAGAACACTTCACGATGGGGTGCGAGATTCTATTCCTTGACGCAACCGATTCTGTTCTAGTGCAACGTTATAAAGAGAGTCGCAGACGGCATCCATTAGCGCCTGAGGGGATGCCACTCGACGGTATACAATTGGAACGTAAGATGTTGGAGGAGCTCAGGAAATCCGCCACCCAGTTGATCGATACAAGTAATTTAAAACCAGGTAAACTGAAAGAGAAGATTATCTCTCGGTTCTCACAACTGGAGGCTAATTCATTATCTGTTAATATTACATCCTTTGGATTCAAATACGGGATTCCAATTGATGCGGATCTAATTTTTGATGTGAGATTTTTGCCTAATCCACATTATGTAGATCATTTGCGTCCCCGTACTGGTCAAGACAGTGAAGTATATGAGTATGTCATGAAATGGGCGGAAACCCAATTGTTCTTAACTAAACTATTGGATATGCTCCAATTCCTAATTCCGCAATATCATAAAGAAGGTAAGAGTCAGGTTATTATCGGTATTGGGTGTACAGGTGGTAAGCATCGTTCCGTTGCTATTGCCGAATATTTAGTTAAAATGCTGGGATCTAGTGAGACGGAGAACGTCTCAGTTAGCCATCGCGACTCTGATCGAGATCGTGACTGGCATTAATGAGGTGAAGTGTAATGGAAGCGGCAGAAGAGGAAAAAAAGCGTCCTCGAATTGTTGTCATGGGTGGAGGCACCGGGTTATCCGTCATGCTCCGAGGATTGAAAGAGAAGCCGCTTGACATCACGGCTATTGTTACGGTAGCTGACGATGGTGGGAGTTCAGGTATATTGCGAAGTGAATTGCAAATGCCACCACCGGGTGATATTCGTAACGTATTAACAGCACTAGCTGATGTTGAACCGTTACTTTCGCAAATGTTGAGTTATCGTTTCGCAAGTGGTTCAGGGCTGGCAGGGCATAGTTTAGGCAATTTAATCTTAGCAGGTATGACGGATATTACAGGTGATTTCGTATCAGCTGTAAGAGAATTGAGTAGGGTATTCGCTGTTCGTGGTCGAGTGCTGCCAGCTGCTGGTGTTGCAGTAAATCTTCATGCTGAGATGGAGGACGGAAGCATTGTAAGTGGAGAATCCAAAATCCCGGAAGCAGGGATGAAGATTAAGAGAGTTTTTCTTGATCCCGCTCACGTGGAGCCGTTGCCAGAGGCAGTTGAGGCAATCCAGCAAGCAGATGCGATTCTAATTGGCCCTGGGAGCCTATATACAAGTATTCTTCCTAATTTGCTTGTTCCCAAACTTGTAGAAGCTGTTTGTGCATCTAAAGCGATTAAGATATTTATATGTAATGTGATGACACAACCTGGAGAAACCGACAATTACACTGTAAATGATCATCTTAATGCGATTTATGATCATGTCGGTATACATCTTTTTGATTATGTTATTGTTAATAACGGTGAAATTCCGACTGGAGTTCAAGATAAGTATGCTGAAAAGGGAGCAAGACCAGTTCAGCTAGATTTGGATGAAGTGACAGGCAATGGTTACAAAGTTATTGCGGATACACTCGTACTTTTCCGAACTTATCTACGGCATGATGCTGAGAAACTAAGCCAACATATATACCAACTCGTACAAAATTGGACTTTACGTGAGAGGTGAATGACTTGTCGTTTGCGGCAGAGACAAAAAAAGAACTGACTAGGGTGGAAGGACAGGCATGTTGCGAGAAGGCTGAATTATCAGCACTGATTCGCATGAATGGTTCTGTCCAACTTTCGAATAAAAAGGTCATTTTGGATATCTCGACTGAAAATGCCGCGATAGCGAGACGAATTTATACCTTGATCAAAAAATTCTTCCAGGCACATACAGAATTACTTGTGCGTAAAAAAATGAGATTGAAGAAGAATAATGTATATATCGTACGCATACCTGCACAAGTTCAGGAGATTCTAAAAGAGCTTCATATTGTTTCTGAGGGGTTTCTTTTTACACAAGATATTCAATCTGGGCTTATACGTAAGAAATGTTGTAAACGGGCATACCTACGGGGAGCCTTTATGGCTGGTGGATCTGTAAATAATCCTGAGGGTTCATCGTATCATCTTGAAATTTATTCAATGTATGAAGATCATTGTAAGGCATTGGTCGATTTGGCTAATGAATTTAATCTGAATGCACGCTTTATTGAACGTAAGAAGGGGTTCGTGCTCTACATTAAGGAAGGTGAGAAAATCATTGAATTTCTTAGCTTAATTGGTGCACATCAATCTCTTTTCAAATTTGAAGATGTTCGCATTATGAGAGATATGAGAAATTCTGTGAATCGGATTGTCAATTGTGAGACAGCGAACTTAAACAAAACTATCAGTGCGGCAGTCCGGCAAATAGAGAACATTAAACTGCTGCAACGTGAAGTGGGATTAGATAATTTACCTGAGAAGCTTCGTGAAGTAGCAGAAGTACGTCTGGTGCATCCTGATATGAACTTGAAAGAAGTTGGTGAGATGCTTAAAGGCACGGTCAGTAAATCCGGCGTGAATCATCGATTGCGTAAGATTGATGAGATGGCAGATAAGATTCGTAAGGGTTGAGTTTTTCTTCTAGTGTCCTTCATGTTATAATGATATAATGGTTTTAAATGAAATTAGTGTAAATTGATCAGATTTATAAATTAGGGGGTAAGTTTCCATGACAAAGCACCCGGTAGTAGTCCGTCTTAAGACGGGTCTCCATGCCAGACCGGCAGCATTGTTCGTCCAAGAAGCGAATAAGTACTCGTCTGAAATTTTCGTGGAAAAAGATGATAAAAAGGTGAATGCTAAAAGCATTATGGGAATTATGAGCCTTGCAATCAGCTCCGGAACGGAAATTAATATTAGTGCAGATGGCGCTGACGCTGAGCAGGCTGTAACCGCTTTAGTGAGTTTAGTAAGTAAAGAGGAATTAGAGAACCAATAGTGTTGACGTTCACATAACAAAGAGCAGCTAACCCCTTGAGGGCTGGCTGCTCTTTGTTATTATTCCCCAATAAATTAATACTCATGATAGATAAGATATCTGTCGATATATATTATGTTCTATACAACGACATTAATAATAAGTGTTGCCAAGAATTCACATCACAGGGGGTTAATTATGAAAATTAAAAATATTCTACGAATAGGTAGCAAAGACGGTGATGAGCTCCTTAGTGTGAAGGAACAGGATGTTATGAGACGGAATATGGTGCTCATTATTGCGTTTAGTATTGCTGTATTGATGAGTATCGCTGCCATTAACTTATCTGATCTTTTTGCAATGACTAATATCACTTTTGTGATAAATGCAATCACATTAGGAATAATGCTCTTATTTCATAGTAAGCGTAAGTATATCCATCTAACTTCTTATCTAGGGGTTCTAGGGGTGATATTGACTTCCAGTTTACAGATAATCTATACACCTTCTATGAATGGTTTAAGCTCAGTATACTATTTAATTATTCTATCTCTAATCACTATGAAGGCAACTCTAACGATCATTACTATGGTTTGTGGAATGGGAATGGCGTATGTTTTGGTTATGGTAAAGGGAGATCAAGTTGGTGTGAATCCAGAGGATAGTGTTGGATTATTAGTTATTTATATGATTGTATGTTTTATGATTGTGCTACTATTACGTGCTTCCAGTAAACTAATGAAAGATACAGACGATGCGCGTAAGCAGACTGAAATTTTACTTGATGAACAACGTCTGCATAAAGAACAACTGTTGCATAATGTCGTAACGGTCACTCAGCATATGATGGAAGTTACACAGTCGATGGAAGAAAATACAGCATCTTTCCAACAAATGAATGTTGCATTCCAAGAAATAGCTACAGGTGCTGTAACTCAGGTTGATACTACATTATCTATTAATGATTCAATTCAGCAGATGGCGGAAATGATCCAGGGGATGACCACATCGACTGAGACATTATTGATACAGACCAATGAGACTAATCATCTTTCAGAAACAGGCAAGGGTAAAGTAGAAACGTTAAAAGATGCCATTATCGAATTTAAACTAGAAATTGATGGAATGGCTACAGATATTGAAGAGCTTACGCAACGTGTGAATGAAACCTCTCAATTTAGCCAGACTATTCGTGAGATTGCCAATCAGACGAATCTTCTTTCGTTAAATGCGAGTATTGAAGCTGCACGAGCAGGTGAATATGGGCAAGGATTCTCCGTAGTTGCCCGGGAAATACGAAAATTATCAGAGCTTACTTCCACAGCGGCCGAGCAGATAACGCAACAACTTCAGAACTTCACCGTGAAGACCAATGAAACGCTACTGAGAATGAACTTGGTAGCGGAACAAATGACATTAAGTAGTGAGTTAACCCAAGAGACATCAGAGTCATTTGATTCTATAAAAGGATCTATCGGAGAACTTTTGCAGGTATCACAAGAATACGGCAGTATGATGCACGAAGTGACTCAGTACTCAACTTCCGTTGGAGATTCAACGAATCACTTAGCATCTGTTAACGAACAGACTTCAGCAACATTACAAGAACTATCTGCAACTTTACAGTTATTACTTGAGAATAACCAAATGAGTATGGAGAGTACGAAAAAAGCCGAGCAGAATCTCAAAGCTATTGTAGAATAATTTCTTTTCCAACCTATGCAACATTTACCTTTACTTCTCGTCTAGAAAGTAAAAGAAGGAAAACTTCGTAAAACTCAAGAGTAAATGCTTACGAAGAGAGTTTTCTCGAAGTATTGCACAAGAAGTAACGCTCAAAAACTTTGGTATATGCTTTCGATGCTAGTTTTTTTACGAAGTATATCGAGAAGTGATGCTCAAAAACTTGGATTATGCTTACGAAGAGAGTTTTCTCGAAGTATTGCACAAGAAGTAACGCTCAAAAACTTTTAGGAGGGTATAATCATGAAATGGGTAAAAAAATTAGGGTTGGTTGTAGTGGCGAGTACGTTAATTCTCGGAATATCTGGGATTACGAACTCAATAGGAGGCACAGCACAAGTTTTTGCGGCGGAAGAACCGCGTAATGTTGTTAATGTGATTGGATCAGGGGAAATATCAATTACACCGGATATCGCCTACATTTCTATTGGTGTTACATCGCAAGCCGATACGGCTCAAGCTGCACAACAAGCAAATGCAGCTAAGATGAAGAAGTTGAATGACGTGCTGAAAAATACTTGGAAGATCGTAGATAAAGATATTAAGAGCACGCAATTCCATGTACAACCTAATTATACGTACACAGAAAAAGAAGGCCAGAAGATTAAAGGTTACAATGCTAATCACAGTATTGAAGTAACTTACCGTGACCTTGCCAAGATTGGTGAATTACTCGATGCAGCTTCTAAGGCAGGAGCTAACAACATCGATAATGTACGATTCTCAGTTGAGAACCGTGATCAATATGAAACTCAAGTGATTGAAAAGGCAATGGCGAATGCTAATCTGAAGGCTAGTGCTATTGCCAAGGCAGCGAATCGGCAGCTAGGAATCGTTCTAGTCGTTAGCCAAGGAGATAGTAGTGCACCAATTGTATATGCGCAGAATGAAATGCTACAGGCTAAAGTCTCCATGGACACTGCAGCCTCGACTGCTATTGAGACAGGAGAAGTTAAAGTATCAACACAGCTTAGCGTTCAATATGAGCTCAAGTAATTGTTGAAATACTAATTAATGTTGCCTTGTAAAGTCGCGATTCTCAGACAATCTATGTCGAGAGAATGCGACTTTTTTGATAATATAAGAAAGCATAAGTTTCTCTTGATCTTAATGATTATGATACTGTCCGTCACGATTTTGTGATAGTATAGGGTGAATTAAAGTCTAAATTCATAGAAAATTGTTGTACCTTCTGCTGAAACACGTTATAGTGAATATGCGAATTTGGTCCATGTACCAATTTAACTAACCATTATATCCATTTATGAATAGTTTAAAGATAAGTAAGCCATACAATATGATATGGCTTATTAGAAGTGTTAGAGGGTTATAATGGACGAAATATTGTCCAAGAGCAGGACGACATAGCTATATTGTGTAATCGATGAAAAAAGGGGTTGGTATTTATTATGATTGAACTCGTGCAGGTGGAGAAGCAGTTTGAAGGACAAGTTGTGGTGCATCCATTGTCTTTGATAATTAAGGAAGGTGAATTCCTTACACTATTAGGACCAAGCGGATGTGGGAAAACGACTATTCTACGTATGATCGCTGGTTTTGAACAACCCTCCAAGGGGAATATTATACTTGATGGACATGATGTAACGGATGATCCTCCAAATCTAAGGGATTTGAATTTGGTGTTTCAACATTATGCTTTATTTCCTCATATGACTGTAGAAGAGAATATTGCCTTCGGTCTGAAAATGAAAAAAGTCCCCAAAGACCAACAAATTGCACGAGTGGCAGAAGCTGTTCAAATGACTCAATTAACAGCTCTGACTTCCCGGTATCCTCATCAACTCTCAGGAGGCCAACAACAACGGGTAGCTATAGCTAGGGCAATAGTGAATAGGCCCAAAGTACTACTACTTGACGAACCTCTAGGGGCCTTGGATTTACAACTTCGCAAAAATCTGCAAACCGAGCTCAAGCATCTACAACGGACACTTGGAATTACATTTGTCTACGTTACTCATGATCAAGAGGAAGCGATGATGTTATCTGATCGCATTGTTATTATGAATAATGGACAGGTAGAGCAGATTGGCACTCCCAAAGAAATCTATGCCACACCACAAACACTTTTTGCCGCAACCTTTATCGGAGAGAATAATATATTCACTTCACCCGAAGGTCTGTATGCTGTGAGACCAGAGAAGCTACGTCCACAGCGGAATCTAGAAAACGCAAATAAAATAGGTATTATTCAAGATATTATGTATATGGGAAATGTTCATAAATTAATCGTTGAGCTACAACAAGATGATATGCAAACGGCGATGAGTGTAACCATTGCACTTGATTTGTCGGATGAAGAGTCGTGGCAAGTAGGTGAACGGATCGGGGTGAACTGGAATCCTAAGGATGAGGTGGTGATCTAACCATGAACAAGTCCAAATGGCTCCTGACTCCAGTTTTGGTCTGGTTAGGTCTATTCCTAATCGTGCCCATGCTTATTGTTGTGGCGATGTCTTTCATGCAACGAGACACGCTAGGTAATGTTGTTTTTAGTTTTAGTTGGGAAGGTTATAAGACATTTTGGGATTCTCTATACATAGGAATCTATTGGGATACGATTGTATTATCCGTCTCGACGGCATTGATATGCTTAATTGTTAGTTATCCATTGGCATACTATATAGCAGGCTCCTCTCCCCGTATACAGAAATGGGGGCTGATCCTGATTACGATTCCATTCTGGATTAACTTCCTTATTCGGACTTACGCATGGGTGCTACTGCTTCGAACACAAGGTGTAGTAAACAATATTTTAATGCATTGGGGATGGATTGATGAACCTTTGCAAATGCTCTATACCAAAGGAGCTGTACTCCTAGGAATGGTATATAATTTTATTCCCTTTATGGTGTTACCACTGTACGTAGCTATCGAGCAAATTGATCGACGATTGCTAGATGCTGCAAGTGATCTAGGAGCTAGTCGCTGGAAGGCGTTCTGGCATATCACTTTGCCACAAAGTAAAGCTGGTATAATTACAGGCTCAGTTCTCGTATTCGTATCTACAGCAGGGATGTTTGTTGTTACGGATATTCTAGGAGGATCTAAGTCTTCTATGATAAGTAACATCATTCAGTCTCAGTTCCTTGGGGCACGTAATTGGCCTTTCGGTTCAGCGCTTTCGGTCATCTTTGTCCTGACATCGCTTGTGCTGATTGTATTGTTTAACCAAGTGATGAAATCGCGTAGCGATCGTGTTAAGGAGGGGAAAAGATGAACAAAAAAGGACATCCTCTTCTAAGTATTCACTCTATATTATTAATGATCTTCATTTATGTGCCTATCGTATTAGTGATGGTGTATTCTTTTAACAACACACGACTTGCAGGGGATTGGCAAGGGTTTACTTTTGATTGGTATATTTCTCTGTTACAAGATCGTAACGTATTGGATGCTCTAATGAACAGTCTGATTGTGGCTGTTGTCTCTACCGTTCTGGCTACGATAATTGGTACAATTGCAGCTTTATCTATGAGAGATTTGGGTAAGAGATTAAAGGCCCCAATGAATGGTTTATTATATATGCCTATTATTATTCCAGATATTATCATGGGGATATCATTGTTAGTGTTGTTTAGCCAACTGCATATTCCATTAGGAAAAATGACAATTATGATTGCTCATATAACCTTCAGTGTTTCCTATGTTTATGTGATGGTGTCCGCAAGATTCGCAGGAATGGGTAGACAACTTGAAGAAGCATCGCAAGATCTTGGTGCTACATACTGGGAAACCTTCCGTTATGTAACATTACCACAAATTACACCAGGTATTATCTCAGGTGCATTGATTGCATTCACGCTTTCATTAGATGATTTCATGGTTAGCTTCTTTGTTGCAGGACCAAGCTCAACAACGCTTCCGATCTATATCTTCGGGCAAGTGAAGCGAGGCATATCGCCTGAAATTAATGCATTATGTACTTTGCTTATTCTAGTTAGTATTTCGTTGATCTTGTTATCGCAGTACTTCATGAATCGCGGACGAGGACAAAAGAAACGAAATACATTACCTTTTTAAAAGCGACATACAGAACGGGAGAATATATTAATAATGGGTAGATGACTCGTTCCTAAGGGCGGATCTTTACCCCTAACATAAGATGATGTGACGAAAGAGAGGAGATATGTAACTGTGAAACAAACAAAATGGATAAGCCTGCTGATAGCAGGAATGATGGCGATAGTACTATTAAGTGGGTGTTCTTCTAAGGAAACATTGCATCTTTACAGCTGGGCAGATAACTTTGATGAAGCGGTATTAGCTGACTTCGAAGAAGAATTCGATATAAAAGTTACGTATGATGTCTTTGCGAATAACGAGGACTTATTAGCTAAGATCAAAGCGGGTGGCGGAGGTTACGATCTGATCCAACCTTCTGATTATATGGTGGAAACGATGATTAAGAATAATCTTCTTGAACCTTTGGATAAGAATAATATCCCGAATTTCAATAACATCGCGGATACATTCAAAGATCCTACATTCGACCCAGGTAATCAATATTCCATCGTCTATACTTCTGGTGTAACGGGAATTGCCTACAACAAGAAGTACATTAAAGATTCCATTGATAGTTGGGATGATCTATGGAATCCGGAATATGAAGGTAAAGTATTGCTACTAGACGATAATCGCGAAGTGATTGGGATGGCACTGAAGAAGAATGGCTATTCTAATAGCTCTACCAATGAGACAGAAATTAAGACAGCTGTAGATGATTTGAAAGCTCTATTACCGAGCGTACTTGCGTTCGATACCGATACTATCAAACAAAAGATGATTCAAGAAGAAGGCTGGATTGGCACGGTATGGTCTGGAGATGCGGCTTATATTGTTAATGACAATCCGGACATTGCTTATGTTGTGCCTAAGGAAGGTGCCACAATGTTCTCTGATAACTACGCTATCCCCAAAGGGGCTAAGAATAAAGCCTTGGCGGAGAAATTTATCAATTACATGCTGGACCCTGAAGTGAGTGCGAAGAATTACGAGACAATTGGTTACAGTGATCCTAACACGAAGGCGATGGAATATCATTCTGAAACCTATCGTAATAACACCATGATTAATCTTTCTGAAGATGAATTGAGTCGGACGGAGTGGCTGAGTGATGTAGGCGATACTCTACAAGTATACGATCGCTTCTGGACTGAATTGAAAAGTGGTAGAGAATAACATTCGCGAAGTTGATAAGATATTGAGTTGAATGAGGAGAAGGTTCGAAGCTAGGATGTCGTCCAGCTTTGAGCCTTTTTTTGCCATTTAAAACGATGAATGGTTGCTTAATAGTAAACGATATTATATAATGTTTGTTAAATAGCAAACAAAATTGAAAGGTGTCTATAATAATGAGTTATATATCTGAAATATTCTGGAACGCTAGTATAGAAGAAATTAAACAAGGGTACGTGTTCGATCAGGAACGCGAGGTCTATGTATGCGTAGTCTGCGGTAAGCGTTATGAGAAAGGCATTATTTATAAAGATGAAGATGTACTATACGAAGCTGAGAAATATGTCCGCCGGCATATCACAAGTGAGCATATATCGATGGTTGATTTTTTGCTGGGGTTAGATAAGAAGTTGACCGGATTAACGGATTTGCAGCGGACACTATTGAATTTTTTTCAAACGGGATTAAGTGACCAAGAGATCGTTAAAGAATTAGATGGGGGGAGTACCTCTACTATTCGTAATCATCGGTTTACGTTACGTGAGAAAATGAAGCAGGCCAAAGTATTTCTATCCATCATGGAGCTTGTCGAGGAGAAATCAAATAGTAAAAGTCGGTATATTCAAATTCATGATGCTCCCTCATTGCTGGATGAGCGGCATTCTATTACGGAAGAGGAGAACGATCATATTCTGAGTTCCTATTTTAAACATGGTTTAGCTGGACCTATGACGGAATTTCCCAAGAAGGAGAAGCGTAAAATAGTCATTTTGCGACATCTTACTCAATTTTTTGATGTTCAGAGGTTCTATACAGAGAAGGAAGTTAATGAAATCCTGAAGCATCGTTTAGATGACTATGTGACATTGAGAAGGTATTTAATCGAATATGGATTTATGGATCGAGAACCGGACGGTAGCCGATATTGGGTGAAAAGTAAACAAACAAACTAATTATGAAAGAAGGGTGTATTATGGATCAGCAAAGACGTAAACAACTAGTAGAAGAGTATCAGCAACAACCTCGTAAAATGGGAGTTTATCAAATTCGTAACTTGACCAATCATAAGATATGGATTGAGAGCAGTCTGAATCTATACGGAGCTTACAATAAAGATGTATTCATCTTGAATATGGGTAATCACGATTGTGTGGCATTGCAGCTAGATTGGAAGGTATATGGTGAACAGCAATTCGAAATGGAAATATTAGAACAAGTGAAGCTTGAAGAAGGAGAATCACTGATTGGTATGATCCCATTGAACGTCCCTATAAACCATCCAACGAATAAAAAATATAAGAAAGAGTTACAAAAGTTGGAGCAGAAGTGGTTGGATAAGCTGCAACCTTATGGAGACAAGGGATATAATCAGGAATCCTAGTATTCATCTCGATTTTGTTACCCGGTTGTTACCTAGCTGTTATGTCCCTGTCATGCAACTGTTACCATATCCCTCCATGATTTCGGTATACTGAAACAATAACTCGAATAATGTGGAGGGAATTTTGTTATGAATAAGGCTTTGAAGAGATGGTCTACTTTGACTTTAGCAGCTGGGCTTATAATCACGGGTTTTGGATATACAGGACAAGCAACAGTTGTTGCGGCAGGAAATACGAAGAATATTGCGGTGGTACCCTCGGTTATTTTGAAATGGAAAGGAACTACTCTCACCCAGAAGGGACTAATCAGTAATGGGAATACACTTATTCCTGTAACCCTATTGCGGGATCAACTTGGACTTTCCTTGAATTATAATCCAGGTACGAGAACGTATAGTCTTGGAAGTGGTTATAGACAGTTGAATATGGATGTCTCGGAGTACGGAGTGAATACTAATGTAAATAACTTCTATTTGAATGAATATGAAGTGAAAAATATCGGAGGAAAGTTATATATTCCATTTAAATTAATGAGTGACTACTTGGGGTACGAAGGTGTATGGAATTCTGAACTTAAGTCGCTAAGTATTACTCCTAGATTACAGAATGACCTTGAGATCACAACAAAAGTGTTGGAATCGAATACGAAGGATGCATTATTCATTGTACGTTATCCTCAGATTAGTGGACTAGCAGATGCAAAGGTTGAGAAAATAATCAATTCTAAGCTGGAGAAACTTAAGGATGATTTCGTAGATGCCTCGAAAGAGCAAGCTACTAAGAGGGACAGCTCTATTGAACACACCTATCAATTCTTTCAGAATTACGTCGTTTCATATAATGAGAATGACGTGCTAAGTATAGTTATAGATCAGTATGGATATACGGGTGGGGCACACGGAGGTACACTTCGTATCGGAATGAACTTCTCCTTAGTTGACGGTGAGTTGTTATCGCTTGCTGATCAGTTGAAAGAGAAGAATGCCGATTATGCAACGGAGCTAGATAAGCATGTTGTGAAGGGACTCACAGAGATCAACGGTTATGTTGAGGATTATAAGGGAGTAACGTCTGAATCCAATTATTATTTGAAATCAGAAGGC
Source organism: Paenibacillus crassostreae (assembly GCF_001857945.1). Classification (NCBI taxonomy): domain Bacteria; kingdom Bacillati; phylum Bacillota; class Bacilli; order Caryophanales; family Paenibacillaceae; genus Paenibacillus; species Paenibacillus crassostreae. The sequence continues at coordinate 2,397,758 of NZ_CP017770.1, read as the reverse complement.
ATAGCCCTATTCTTCCAACAGTATGAATATACGCCTTATGCTGCAGGTATTCCTACGTTCGTGGTTCCATATCAACAAATCCTTCCAAAAGGTACAAGCATGTTTAAATAAATCGATAGTAAGAGAAATATATCTAACATAAGAAACGGCTGTATCGTCCTTAATGAAGGACGACACAGCCGTTTCTACTTGAAATATAAGAAAGTATAAGTTTTACGCTATACTTTATGTCTTATATTTCTCGCTTAAACACTTACCGTCCTTATAAGGACGCCTAAGGCGTTTATGCTTGATTGTAGGGTTAATCTTAAAGAGCTATTGGCTTCTCAATAACCTTGTCAATAAGGCCATATGTTGCAGCTTCCGCAGCACTCATGAAGTAATCACGATCTGTATCCTTCTCAATGCGTTCAATCGGCTGTCCACTACGTTCAGCTAAAATACGATTTAACTTATCACGCAATTTGAGAATACGACGAGCACGAATCTCGATATCCGATGCTTGACCTTGTGCACCACCTAGAGGTTGGTGAATCATAATCTCACTATTGGGCAATGCATATCGTTTACCAACGGCTCCTGCAGTCAATAAGAATGCACCCATAGAAGCGGCCATCCCTACACAAATTGTGGATACATCCGGTTTAATGTATTGCATCGTATCGTAAATCGCCATTCCGGCTGTAATGGATCCACCAGGGCTGTTTACATATAAGGAGATATCTTTCTCCGGGTCCTCAGCTGCAAGAAATAGCATTTGTGCAATAATGGAATTGGCAACCATGTCATTAACCTCAGAACCTAAGAAAATGATGCGATCTTTCAGTAGTCTGGAATAGATGTCATATGCGCGTTCACCGCGGTTACTTTGTTCAACGACCATAGGAACAAAACCCATGTGGAAAGCCTCCCTTTATAGAAACTAGATTAGTTGTTCATTGTAAATACGATTGCCGTATTTACCACTTCATAAACATTTTAAAACATAAAGTCAGGGAAAGTCAAACTATTGGTAAAAAAAAGAGCCATGATTGGCTTTTGTCTTGGTTGGTTAATGATATAAAGTGATAACGCTATGATTATGGTGCGCCCGCGAGGAATTGAACCTCGATCTCAGGCTTCGGAGGCCTACGTCATATCCATTTGACCACGGGCGCATAATGCAATAGCAAAAATGATTATATGATATATCAGCTAGAATAGCAAGGATCGCGGATTTTAATTTTATCCTGATGAATGATCACAAAATGGTATCTAGCTCAAATAATATCGTATGCAAGGCTTAGTGTGGCAAGGATCATAGTCCTGTTATGTATAAGAAAAGAAAGCGAGGAGAAATATACTAATGAATACTTGCAACAGAAGCAAATATTGGTTAGAATAGTGGTGGGACTTAAAAAGTTAACCCGGGACATTTTAGGGCCATGTAGAAAGTAGCAGGGGTGGAAAGCATGCGGAATTTATTAGAAATACAAAAGCAGCTTCTGCCTGATCTCATGGAAACACTCAAGACAAGGTATAGTATTCTTCAACGGATCATGTCATTTGATATGATCGGACGTAGAACACTGGCCGCGTCGCTCCATATGACGGAACGCGTGTTGCGGTCTGAGACGGATTTATTGAAATCACAAGGACTTATTGAGATTGAAAGCATGGGAATGAGGATTAGTGATTCGGGTAAGAAATTGCTGGAGTCATTGGAGCCTATCGCTAAAGATCTATTTGGACTCACTGATTTAGAAGATAAAATTCGACTAGCATATGGACTACGCAAGGTAGTGATTGTGCCTGGTGATTCTGAGTCATCATCGTTCTCTAAACGAGAACTAGGGCGTGCAGGAGCGAAGGCACTGTTAAGCGTCATGGGCAATGAAGATATAATCGCTGTCACAGGAGGATCTACACTTGCTGCGGTTGCTGAGCAACTATCTCAACCAGTATCGGCACATGTTAAACGAACTTGGTTCGTACCAGCCCGCGGCGGCTTAGGAGAAAGCGTGGAGTTCCAAGCGAACACCGTTGCTTCTACAATGGCTAAGAGTGTAGGAGCCCAATATCGATTATTACACTTGCCGGATTTACTCAGCGAAGATGCTTATCAATCGCTTGTCCAAGATATTAACATTCAGGAAATTGTTCATATTATCAGACAATCACGGATCATTGTGCACGGTATTGGTGATGCCATGGTGATGACACGTCGTAGAAAGCTAGATTCAACTACGGTTGAAGCCATTAGAGCAGACGGTGCTGTTGCGGAGTCGTTTGGATATTATTTCAATGATGAAGGTGCTATGGTGCATAAGATGATGATTCTAGGCCTTCGGCTCGAGGATATCATGAACACTGAAATTGTTATTGGGATTGCAGGCGGTAAGAGCAAAGCTAGAGCAATACACGCCGTTCTCAGGTTCGGACAGGAAGATATACTCGTTACTGACGAGGCAGCTGCCCTGGAAATTGAGAGAGAGATGGATGAACAGACTCAAACGGATACCCTAAAGTGATATGAAGTATCGCTAACATCGTAAGGATAAACTCTTTGAAAATAGCCGTTTCTGCTTGTGAAACACATATTATCTGATGTCTTGACAGGTGTAACAGCCTTTCTTGAATAAATAAAACGAAATTTGGGAGGAACTATTCTAATGACAGTAAAAGTTGGTATTAATGGATTTGGACGTATTGGTCGCCTTGCATTCCGCCGTATTCAAGCTGTGGAAGGTATTGAAGTAGTTGCTATTAATGACTTGACAGACGCTAAAATGTTAGCTCATCTATTAAAATATGATACAACACAAGGCCGTTTCGACGGTGACGTTGAAGTTCATGACGGATTCTTCAAAGTAAATGGTAAGGAAGTAAAAGTTCTAGCTAACCGTAACCCTGAAGAATTGCCTTGGGGAGATCTTGGTGTAGAAATCGTTCTTGAATGTACTGGATTCTTCACAACTAAAGAAGCAGCTGAGAAACATCTAAAAGGTGGCGCTAAAAAAGTCGTTATCTCTGCTCCAGCTACTGGTGACATGAAGACGATCGTTTACAACGTTAACCATGAAATTCTTGATGGTTCTGAAACTGTAATTTCTGGTGCTTCTTGTACAACTAACTGCCTTGCACCAATGGCAAAAACTTTACAAGATAAATTCGGAATTATTGAAGGTTTGATGACTACAATTCATGCTTACACTGGCGACCAAAACACTTTGGATGCTCCACATTCTAAAGGTGATTTCCGTCGTGCTCGTGCAGCAGCTGAGAACATCATCCCTAACACTACCGGTGCTGCTAAAGCAATCGGCCTAGTTATTCCTGAACTTAAAGGTAAATTGGATGGTGCCGCTCAACGTGTTCCAGTTGCAACTGGATCATTGACTGAATTGGTAACTGTTCTTGAGAAGAACGTAACTGTTGAAGAAATTAACGCAGCTATGAAAGCAGCTTCTGATGTTGATTCTTATGGATACACAGAAGACGAAATCGTATCTTCTGATATCAAAGGTATTACATTCGGATCATTGTTTGACGCTACTCAAACAAAAGTATTGACTGTTGGCGACAAGCAATTGGTTAAGACTGTAGCTTGGTATGACAATGAAATGTCTTACACTGCACAATTGGTTCGTACTTTGGAACACTTCGCTAAATTGGCTAAGTAATATTGGCTAAAGCTTGAGAACATTTAAAGAGCGGAAACGGATTTTAATGTTTCCGCTCTTTCTGAAATATATGAAAAGTTATTCCTTGGATTCCAAACTATAAAATATGTGGGTGTGGGGGAACGTGGAGATGAATAAGAAAAGTGTACGTGATGTGGAAGTAGATGGGTTAAAGGTGTTCGTTCGTGTTGATTTCAATGTGCCGCTCGAAGATGGTAAAATTACCGACGATACACGTATTCGTGAAACATTGCCAACCATTAAATATTTGGTGGAACGTGGAGCAAAAGTGATCTTAGCAAGTCATATGGGTCGTCCCAATGGACAAGTGGTTGAATCCATGCGTTTGACGCCTGCTGCTGAACGTCTTTCTGAATTGCTTGATAAGAAGGTAGTTAAGGCTAACGAATCTGTTGGTGAAGCTGTTAAATCCCAAATTGCTGCAATGGCTAATGGTGACGTATTGTTGCTTGAAAACGTACGGTTCTATCCTGGAGAAGAGAAGAATGATGCTGAACTTGCGAAACAATTTGCTGAACTTGCGGATCTATTCGTGAATGATGCTTTTGGTGCTGCTCACCGTGCTCATGCTTCCACAGAAGGTATTGCACATCATTTACCAGCAGTATCAGGTCTTTTGATGGAAAAAGAACTATCTGTGCTTGGTAAAGCATTCTCCACACCTGAACGTCCTTTTACTGCAATCATTGGGGGATCTAAGGTTAAAGATAAGATTGATGTTATTAATAACTTGCTTAATCTTGCGGATAACGTGCTTATCGGAGGCGGACTTGCGTACACATTCTTTAAAGCACAAGGACATGAAATTGGTCTATCCTTATGCGATAATGACAAGCTTGATACAGCACTGGAATTCATTGAGAAAGCTAAGAAACTCGGTAAGAATTTCTTGCTTCCAGTAGATATCGTTATAGCAGATGACTTCAGTGCGGATGCTAACGTTGACATCGTAGATGTGGATTCAATTCCTGCTGGTTGGGAAGGCGTGGACATTGGTCCTAAGACGCGTGCTATCTATGCTGATGTTATCAAAAACTCAAAATTGGTTGTATGGAATGGACCAATGGGAGTGTTCGAAATGGAACCTTTCGCAAATGGTACGCGTGAAGTAGCACAAGCATGTGCGGATACTGAAGCTTACACAATCATCGGTGGTGGTGATTCTGCAGCTGCAGCTGAGAAATTCCAATTAGCAGATCAAATGAATCATATTTCTACAGGCGGTGGAGCTTCTCTTGAATTCATGGAAGGCAAGAAACTTCCTGGTGTAGAAGCATTGAACGATAAATAATTCCCTTTATTCGATTAAGGATAGGCATGTGGGGATAATAAGGAGTGAATTGCATTGAGAACACCGATTATCGCGGGTAACTGGAAAATGTTTAAAACAGTTCCAGAAGCAAAAGCATTTATTGAAGAAATCAAAGGTAAAGCAGAAGTGGCAGGTGTGGAGAGCGTAATTTGTGCTCCTTTCACTAATCTTCCAGCATTAATGGAAGCTGTTAAAGGTACTTCTATTAAAATCGGAGCGCAGAACCTGCATTTCGAAGACGACGGAGCTTACACTGGTGAAATTAGTGGTGTAATGTTGAAAGATTTAGGCGTGCACTATGTCATTATTGGACATTCAGAGCGTCGTGCTTATTTCGCTGAGTCTGATGAAATTGTTAACAAAAAGGTGTTTGCAGCTTTCAAGCATGGTATTACTCCGATCGTATGTGTTGGTGAGAAGTTGGAAGAACGTGAAGCTGACCAGACAAAAGCGGTATGTAAAGTTCAAACTGAAGGCGCATTGAAAGGCTTAACCGCTGAACAAGCAGCACAAGTTGTTATTGCTTATGAGCCGATCTGGGCGATTGGAACTGGGAAATCTTCCACAGCTCAAGATGCTAATGAAGTCATTTCTTATATCCGTGAGCTTGTAAAAGGTTTGTATGGTGAAAATGTTGCCAATGCTGTTCGTATTCAATATGGCGGTAGCGTGAAGCCTGAGAACGTCGTTGAGTATATGGGACAAAGTGATATCGATGGCGCATTAGTTGGTGGCGCAAGTCTACAACCTACTTCATACGTGCAACTTGTTGAGGGGGCGAAGTAATATGTCAGCACCAAGACCGGTAGCCTTAATTATTATGGATGGTTTCGGATTGCGCAATACTACTGAAGGTAATGCTGTAGCGCAAGCTAAGAAACCGAACTATGACCGTTTGATGAACCAATATCCGAACTCCACGCTTATTGCATGTGGCGAAGCTGTTGGATTACCTGAAGGGCAAATGGGTAACTCTGAGGTTGGTCATCTTAATATTGGTGCAGGGCGTATTGTCTATCAGAACCTGACGCGCATTTCGAAATCCATTCGTGATGGTGATTTCTTCGAGAATGCTACATTGGTTGATGCGGTTCGTAGTGCGAAGAACAATAATAAGAAATTGCATTTGTATGGCCTACTGTCAGATGGAGGCGTACATAGTCACATTGAACATATATTTGCGATGTTGGATCTGGCAAAGAAAGAAGGATTAGATGAAGTCTACATCCATGCTTTCCTAGATGGTCGTGATGTTGCTCCGGACTCAGGCAGACAGTTCATTGAGCAATTGAACGCTAAGATCAAAGAGGTTGGTGTCGGTACCATTGCAACGGTACAAGGACGCTACTATGCTATGGACCGTGATAAACGTTGGGAACGTGTTGAGAAATCATATCGTGCTATCGTTTATGGTGAAGGACCTAAGTATACAGACGCTCTTCAAGCGGTAATCGAATCTTATGAGAAGTCAGTCTTTGATGAATTCGTAGAACCAACGGTTATTGTGGATGAGCAAGGACAGCCATTGTCTACACTGAATAGTGGAGATTCTGTCGTGTTCTTAAACTTCCGTCCTGATCGCGCGATCCAATTGTCGCAAGTATTCACGAATAAAGACTTCCGCGGTTTCGAACGTGGACCGAAATTCCCTGAACAACTACATTTTGTATGTATGACAATGTTTAGTGAAACGGTAGAAGGTTATGTTGCTTATGAACCGAAGAACCTAGATAATACACTTGGGGAAGTATTGGTACAGAACAATAAGAAACAACTTCGTATTGCTGAAACAGAGAAATATCCGCATGTCACTTTCTTTTTCAGTGGCGGACGTGATGTGGAACTGCCAGGTGAGACGCGTATCCTCATCAATTCACCAAAAGTCGCTACGTATGATTTACAACCAGAGATGAGCGCTTATGAAGTGGCTGATGCTTGTGTGAAAGAGATTGAAGCAGAGAATCACGATGCTATTATTCTAAATTTCGCTAATCCGGACATGGTAGGACACTCAGGTATGCTTGAGCCAACCATCAAAGCCGTTGAAGTGACTGATGAATGTATGGGCAGAGTTGTAGATGCTGTCATTGCAAAAGGCGGGGTAGCGATCATTATTGCTGATCACGGTAACGCTGATATGGTATTTGATGAGGCTGGACGTCCATTTACTGCACATACTACGAATCCTGTTCCGTTTATCTTAACAGCATCCGATGTGGTATTGCGTGATGGAGGTATCCTGGCTGATGTTGCACCTACGATCTTAGATCTAATGCAATTACCGCAACCTGCAGAGATGACTGGTCAATCCATGATTGCAAGTCGTAAGTAGTACAAAAAAATACAGTTACAATAAAAGGAGAAAAAACACATGACTATTATTTCAGACGTGTATGCTCGCGAAGTCCTAGACTCTCGTGGTAACCCAACAGTTGAGGTTGAAGTTTACTTAGAATCCGGTGCTCTTGGCCGTGCGATCGTTCCATCTGGTGCATCTACTGGTGCCCATGAAGCCGTTGAGCTTCGTGATGGTGACAAATCTCGTTACCTTGGTAAAGGTGTATTGCAAGCTGTAAAGAACGTGAACGAAATTATTTCCCCTGAAGTGATTGGTATGGATGCATTAGATCAATTGGGAATCGATAAATTGATGATCGCTCTTGATGGAACTCATAACAAAGGTAAATTGGGCGCAAATGCAATTCTAGCTGTGTCTATGGCAGTAGCTCGTGCAGCTGCTGAAGCTTTGGATATCCCATTGTATGTATACCTTGGTGGATTCAATGCGAAACAATTGCCAGTACCAATGATGAACATCATCAATGGTGGTGAGCATGCTGACAACAACATCGATGTTCAAGAGTTCATGGTTCTTCCTGTTGGAGCTCCTTCATTCAAAGAAGCCCTTCGTACAGGTGCTGAAATTTTCCACAACCTTAAAGCCGTTCTTCAAGCAAAAGGTTTGAGTACAGCTGTAGGTGACGAAGGTGGTTTCGCGCCGAACCTTGGTTCGAATGAAGAAGCAATCACTACAATCATCGAAGCTATCGAAAAAGCTGGTTACAAACCAGGCGTTGACGTATTCCTAGGTATGGATGTTGCTTCTACTGAGTTCTACAAAGACGGTAAATACACACTTGCTGGCGAAGGTAAATCTTACACTTCCGCTGAGTATGTTGACCTTCTTGCTTCATGGGTTGATAAATACCCTATCATTACAATCGAAGACGGTATGTCCGAAGATGACTGGGATGGTTGGAAATTGCTTACTGAAAAATTAGGCGACAAAATCCAACTTGTTGGAGATGACTTGTTCGTAACGAACACTGATCGCCTTGGCAAAGGGATTGAAGAAGGTATTGGTAACTCTATCTTGATCAAAGTTAACCAAATCGGTACATTGACTGAAACATTTGATGCTATCGAAATGGCAAAACGCGCTGGTTACACAGCTGTTATCTCTCACCGTTCTGGTGAATCAGAAGATAGCACCATTGCTGACATCGCTGTTGCAACTAATGCTGGTCAAATTAAGACGGGTGCTCCTTCTCGTACAGACCGTATTGCTAAATACAATCAATTACTTCGTATCGAAGATCAATTGGGTGAATTGGCTCAATACAGCGGTATGAAATCTTTCTACAACTTGAAGAAATAATTAATGATAGATAAAGAGCCAGTTCTGATGTTCGTACATCAGAACTGGCTCTTTCTAGTGAGTATGACAACAATCTTGTCAAATATAGGTTGAATGTGATACAATAAGAATGCTGTTTTCTGTATATTGATAAATGAAATTAACTTGGAATAGAATGTTTAACACGTTTAGGAGGTGGAATGAATGGAAATCTTTTTACAAGTGTTGTTAGCAGTTTTCTCCATTGGTCTGATCGCGGTGGTTCTTTTACAAAAGGGGAAGAGCGCAGGTCTTTCCGGTGCCATCTCCGGCGGAGCAGAACATCTCTTTGGTAAATCGAAAGCACGTGGCATGGACTTGGTTCTTCAGCGTGTAACCGTTGCAATGGCAGCAGGATTCTTTATTGTAGCAATCGCTGTAGCTGTCGTTATGTAATTAATTTTGAACTTTCAGAAACCTTCGCTCTTACATACTCTATGTGGAGAGAAGGTTTTTTTTTGTTAAAATATAAGAAAATATAAGTTTCACTTGAATCAATTTCATAATCGCTGATGCAGCTAAATCGGGTGCCGTCTTTGAAAAAGGACAGCATTGCCGTTTCTACTTGATATCTTTCTTAGTGATAATAAAAATCAAGGGATTAAAGGGATGTTTGCGATTGAAATCGTGTATACTAGGGTATGAGTATAGTGATGAAATAAATACCAACTAAATTATATAAAGCGAAAGATACATAGAACTTGCAGTTCATTAGTGCAAGTCATCTGAGGTGATAATCATGATAACAGAAGAAGAAATATTAAATTTTATGCGGGAGACTGCATATAAACCAATGACTTATCAAGAATTAGAACAACATTTCCGTATTGATAAGGCGCAAGATTTCAAGGAATTTGTAAAGGAATTGAATCTCCTTGAACAAGATGGGAAAGTAATTCTTACGCGTACGAATCGTTATGGCGTACCGGAACGAATGGATCTTATACGTGGTCGTTTACAGGCACACGCTAAGGGATTTGCCTTCCTAATTCCTGATGACCGGGAGCATCCCGATGTATACATTAATGCGAATGATCTTAAAGGTGCTATGAATGGTGATATCGTTCTAGTCCGAGTGACGTCTAAGAGTGCAGCCGGTGGTAAGCTTGAAGGAGAAGTTGTTCGTATTGTGAAGCGCGCTGTTACACAAGTCGTAGGCGTGTTCCAGAACAATGAGTCATACGGCTTCGTATTACCTGATGATAAGCGGATTAATCGAGATATATTTATACCTAAGGATGCATTTAATGGTGCTGTAGATGGCGAGAAGGTTGTTGTGCGGATTGTGAATTATCCCGAGGGTCGTTCGGCTGCAGAAGGTGAAGTGGCTGAGATTCTAGGTCATAAGGATGATCCGGGCGTTGATATTATCTCAATTATTCGTAAGCATCAATTGCCTGAGGCTTTTCCTGAAGAAGTTATGTCAGAGGCGGAACTTGCACCTGATACGATTACAGAGGAAGAGATTCTTAAGCAAGGTCGGCGTGATCTACGTCATAAAACCATTGTTACCATTGATGGTGAAGATGCGAAAGATCTTGATGATGCGGTGAATGTGGAGCTTTTACCGAATGGTCACTATCTGCTTGGCGTGCATATCGCCGATGTAGGTTATTATGTTCGTGAAGGTTCCGAATTGGATAAAGAAGCCTATGATCGCGGGTGTAGCGTGTATTTAGTTGATCGGGTTATTCCGATGCTGCCACACCGTCTTTCTAATGGGATTTGTAGTCTTAATCCACAGGTGGACAGGTTAACTCTGTCATGCGAAATGGAATTTAACGAACAGATGAAAGTAGTCAATCATGACGTATTCACCAGCGTAATTAGAACGAAAGAAAGAATGACTTATAATAATGTACGTAAGATTCTTGAGGGTGAAGAACCAGAATTGTTGGAACGTTATAGTGATCTAGTCGATAACTTCCATCAGATGAAGGAACTTGCTTTGAGATTACGTGGGAATCGGATGCGTCGTGGTGCCGTGGATTTCGATTTCGTTGAATCTAAAGTTATCGTCGATGAGAATGGTAAGGCTATAGACATTGTTAAAAGAGAGCGCTCCATCGCGGAGCAAATCATAGAGGAATTCATGCTTGCTGCGAATGAGACGGTAGCGGAGCATTTCCATTGGTTGAAGGTTCCATTCATCTATCGTATTCATGAGAATCCAGATCAAGAGAAGTTACAGAACTTTTTAGCATTTGCAGAGAATTTCGGATACCATGTCAAAGGTCGTGGTAATGCAATTCATCCAAGAGCACTGCAAGGACTTCTTGAAGATATTCAAGGTACGAAAGAGCAGACAGTTATTAGTACAATGATGTTACGTTCTATGAAGCAAGCGAAATACGACGCTGAGACATCGGGCCATTTCGGACTAGCAGCAGAATATTATTCGCATTTCACATCGCCTATTCGTCGGTATCCCGATCTAGCGATACACCGTGTTATTCGTGAAGTAATCGAGAATAAAGGTGTATTGTCAGATAAGCGTCAAGAATATTTGGCTTCTCGTATGCCAGATGTTGCGAAGCAATCTTCAGAACGTGAACGTGTTGCTGTAGATGCAGAAAGAGATACAGACCAACTGAAGAAAGCAGAATATATGCTGGATAAGGTTGGTGAAGAATTTGAAGGTATGATCAGTAGTGTAACGAGTTTCGGTATGTTTATTGAGTTAGAGAATACGGTTGAAGGACTCATTCGCTTGAGTGCATTGACAGATGATTATTATCATTTCAATGAACAGGTAATGTCGTTAATCGGAGAACGTACCTCTAAAGTATTCCGTATTGGTGATGAAGTGAAGATCCGTGTAGCCCGCGTTAATATGGATGATCATACGATTGATTTTGAATTGGTTGATATGAAACCACGCAGTGAAGGAAGCTCAGGAGGACGAGGTGGTCGTCCACAAGGGTCAGCTGGTGGGTTTAATAGAGGTCCCGGACGAGGTGGCAAGAATGGATCTCGTGGCGGTAAGGGCGCTGGAAGTAAAGCGAATGGAGCAAGTAAAGTATTTGGAGCAAAGAGCGGAGGCGCCAAGGCGGCTGGTGCAAATGGCGGAGGTAAGAAGAAGTCTATGGATATGATCGGTAATGCAGTGGCTGGGAATAGCACACCTAAGGATACAGTTGCTAAGAAATCAAGTGCAAATGGCACTAGAAGTAAAAAGAAGAACGGCGGATTTAATGGAATTAAGGGCGTAGTGAAGCCAGTTAGCGGCAATGGTGCAGGTGTGGTAGCCGAAGCTGTGAATCCTTCCATTCCGACTGAGAATGGTAATGCGGTGAAACGAAGTAGTGGAGCGCCTAAACGCGAAGGTGGAAATAGTGGTAAAAAAGGTGCTGGACGTAAGCGGGATCGTGGAGCAGGTGCTCCAGCAGGGCGGTACGATGCCTTGCAAACATCGCGCGGACCTGGCTTCGCCTTCGGTTCAGGTAAGGGAGGATATGGAGCAGCCTCTTCTTCAACTAGTGAAGCTGGACGTTCTGATAGTTCGTCCGCTGAGGGTAGTGCGCGTAAGGGTTCGGGTAGAGGTGGAATCTTCCTTGGTGGGGATGCAACACCTGGTAGTGGTGCAGGTAAGGAATAAGGCGAGCTAGCCACCTTATCTTGATTTTGAAGCAGGCAGTTGATACAATGGATTTCTGGTATGTTCCTAGATGGATGAGGAATAACTACCAGAATCCATTTTTTATATACACCAAAGGGGTGAGGACATGGGTAAGAATAATAGTGACGGGAAGGTCTTGGCCCAGAACAAGAAAGCTTCCCATGATTACTTTATAGAGGAAACGTATGAAGCAGGTATGGTGCTGACGGGGACTGAGATTAAGTCGCTACGTAATGGTAGATCCAATATCGGGGATGCGTTTGCTACGATTCGTAATGGTGAGATTCAGATCCACAATATGCACATTAGTCCTTTTGAGCAAGGGAACCGTAGTAATCCCATTGATCCTACGAGGACACGTAAATTGCTGATGCATAAGGCACAAATCAGGAAGTTGATTGGACTATCGAAGCAAGAGGGTTATACGATTGTTCCGCTAAAGATCTATATCCGTAATGGTTATGCTAAGCTTCTATTAGGTCTCGGTCGCGGGAAGAAACAATATGACAAACGCGATACAGCAGCTAAGCGCGATGCACAACGTGATATTCAACGTGCGCTTCGTGAGAAACAGAAGATTGCGCGGTAAGGTAGCCGATATGTGATTATAGGTGACTGGTCAACGGATTGGAGTGAATGATGGATGGAATGTCAGATATGTCCTATCCTTCCTATAACTTAATTTCATTATGAGTATTTATTGTGTTATACTAAACACATATCAGATCTACAGATCTTATATAAGTGATTACCTTCTAGCGGTCCTTTTTCATGGAGGAAAAGGATACTGAATAGAACATCATGTCTTGACTACTCAAGACTCTATCCTAGAAGCCCTTTATATCAAGGGGGCGTTTATGGATTCGACGGGGATAGTTTGAGCATGAGTAGCGGGTAGTGGGGACGCGTCCGCTTTATCAACGCTAAAGCCTATTAAATGGCAAAACACAAAACAACTACGCATTAGCAGCTTAATAACCTGTTAGCGTGCTCCTACCTAGCATCGTCCATGTGACTAGACTAGGGGCTAACAAATAGTGGAATACGCTGTCTCATCTCCGCCTGCGGTGAGCTGAAGAAGACAATCAGGCTGACCCAACGTATAGCCGGTTACGGGGCGATACTCGGGTGACATCAAATCCGTGACTACACCCGTAGAATCTTATGTGCCAATATTTTCGGACAGGGGTTCGACTCCCCTCGCCTCCATATTTAAATCCACAACCGGATTCGGTTGTGGATTTTGCATTTCAGGGATAAGAAGTTATAGGATAAGGTCAACATGCTCTTTATCCATAATTCCCATTATTTCAAATCAAATCCTTTACTTTTTACGTATTCCGTATACCCGCCCAACGGCAAATCTTTATCCAGCATAGCGATGAATTTCCCGGACCAGCTTGCCCTTTGTTTGTTATTCGTTCGCGCGCCGTAGTACTCCGATTTCCCGGTCATATCTTTCGCCTTTTCTTTAAGATCGAGATCATACCGGTTTTCAAAAAATACGGCAGACCGTGGTAACCGTGGCTTTTGCTCGGGGAGTTCGTCGGGAATGCCTACTGCAAGACCGACCAATGGAATGACGAAGTCCGGCAGGCCAAGCCATTCGTCCAGTGCGGGCAGAGCCTCGTTAATTCCGCCGATGATCACGGCTCCGAGCCCCATCGATTCGGCCGTCACATTGGCATTTTGCAGGGCAAGCGCGGTACTCAGCACAGCGGTTTGGTAAAAATACGAGAAGCTCAGGTTATGACCCATTTTTTCTTGTTGTTCAGGGCTGGCGGCCAGCATTATCCGATAGAGATCGGCGCAAAATATAAAAAAGTACCCACATTCCTCAATCGACGGATTTTCTGAATGCACCGCGATCTTCTTCCGCAGTTCCTGATCGGTAATGCCGATGATCGAGAACGGCTGCATATGTGCCGAGGTCGGTGCCATTTGCGCTACATCGACAATGGCTTCGATTTGCTCGTCAATCAACGGAATATTTTTAAACTTACGGATGGAGCGATGCTGGCGGATCACTTGCATGACCTCATTCATTATAATTCCCTCCAATTAGATGGTTTTTGTAGAAGCTGGCCAGTCTGCGGTAGGGCACGGGTGCTATGCCGACGAGTATCACTGGAAGGACGGCGTCGGTTCACGTGAGCAACGCAAGCATATGCTCAATACGAATTGGGGTTGTGGCGGCAACATCCGGGCCGATGGCACGATCGACATCAGCCTATGCAACATCGACCCGTATCGTCAGGGAGATGTATCGTTGCGGTTACGTGGATTAGGCCGAGACTTGAAAGTCAGTGGCCGGGTTTTGAAGCATGCAGATATGAACGCCCATAACACATTTGAGCAGACGGAGGCGGTGAAGCCTCAGATGTTTGACGGCATTACGAATGTAAGCGAAGGCGTTTTGATGGCAGCGCTGCCGCCAATGTCTGTGGTCGTGCTGACGCTGACTTAACACTTAACACTTAACGATTGTGTGCTAAGATGGAGAGAGATAGGAATGCTTGCAGGCGTGCGTGGAGTGAGTGGTCAAATCGGCTGTTTGATTGCGGAGGGAGGGGAAGACTTACGTCTTCGTCAGCGATGATACATATGTATTACCTGATTGAATGAGATACTCCTGAGGATTTTTAGAAAAACTGAGGGTGTTACGCCGCAGCAATACTGGATGCATTCGAATGCATTCATACTATATGAATCGGGAGGAATATGAATGGCCAAATTATCGTTAGTACATAAGGTCCTAACCCAGGAAAAGGCCGTCGCTTTTACGTTTGATGATGGCCCGCATCCGTTATACACGAAACAGATTCTGGATATCTTCCGCAGCAATAATGGTAAAGCGACCTTTTTTATGATCGGTCAAGAGATCAATGCGTTCGAGGATATCGCAACAGAGGTTCATCTTGCCGGGCATGAGATTGCCAATCATACATACTCGCATCCTGATATGACAAAATTGACGGTAGACGAGGCGCGGGCTGAATTGCAGCAGGCGGATGAGAGGATTCGTAAGTTGACGGGAAAGCCTGTATTGAACTTCAGACCACCGTTTTTTGGTGTTAATGACGATATTCTTTTGCTTGCAGCAGAGTTCGGATACCACTCAATCGGTGCCGTGAACGGTGAGGCGAAGGATTGGGAACAACCTGGTGTTGACTTTATTCTGGATCATACGAGACCAACCATCGAAAATGGTAGTATATTTTTGTTTCATGACGGGTATGGCGAACGTTCTCAAACGATTAAAGCTGTTCAGGTATTGGTAGAAGAGCTTGCTGCCGAAGGTTATCGGTTCTTGACCGTAAGCGAGCTACTTGGACTCGCTAATCCCCAGCTATAAAGGATTTGCCGAAGGTGAGCTATAGTTTAATCAACGTGTTGAATAAAGCATTGTTACACTGAATTGTGGCCCTGCACGTCCACCCCTCGCCTCTATACTTATTATCAGAAGAGACACCTTTTAGGTGTCTTTTTTGTTGTTCTGTATACATGGCGGTTATATGGAAATGAAGGGAGTCCTTGCGAAAACAGCCACGCTGTTTGATTATTTACTGTTTCTGAAGTAGTTCGAGCTAATTATTCCATTTAATGGTATGTTATTTTTGTGGTAATGTCATACTATAGGGGCTGCATAAAAATGATAGGGAATACGACGGAGAAAGAGCGGACGATATTTGATCATGCTGGAAATACGATCAAGACAGAAGATCGAGAGATTCGAATTATTGCCAAGTATGAGGAACCTCTGGTTGTCGTATTAGGAAATGTTCTTAGTGATGAGGAATGCGATGAGCTAATTAATCATTCTAGGGAACAATTGCAACGTTCAAAGATAGGCCAAGATCATGCGGTCAATCAAATTAGAACGAGTAGCGGGGTTTTCTGTGAGGAGAATGAGACGGTTACAAGAATCGAGAAGCGATTCTCTCAAATTATGAATATTCCTGTTGAGAATAGTGATGGCTTGCAAATTCTGCTGTATACCCCTGGCCAAGAGTATCAACCTCATTATGATTTCTTCGCAGAAACGAGTCGAGCAAGTACCAACAATCGAATTAGTACGCTCGTGATGTATTTGAATGATGTAGAGGATGGCGGAGAAACGACATTCCCCATGCTTAATTTATCTATTTTTCCTAGCAAAGGCATGGCGGTCTACTTCGAATATTTTTACAGTAATCATGAATTAAACGATCTTACCTTGCATGCAGGTACACCAGTGATCAAAGGGGAAAAGTGGGTTGCAACGATGTGGATGAGAAGACAAGTCTTTCGCTTCTCCTAGATGAATGGTCATTTACTGAGTATTTGGAAACAATGGAAAGTTAGGATGTTATTAATTCTAGTAACTCTCAGGTGATATCAAAACTTTGACTACGCCCATCGTGGAGCGCACTTTATGGCCAATATTTTCGGGCAGGGGTTCGACTCCCCTCGTCTCCATATTTATTATCAGAAGAGACACCTTGAGGAGAACCCTATAAAGGTAGTTTCTCTAAACCTATGAGAGAGTACCGCGAGAGGTACTCTCTTTGCTTTATTCATGTCCATGAGTAATCAATGATTATTCAAGATAATGGATAATTTGTATATTTACAATATTAATTAATGGTGCTAATATTAAATGTTTGATACATAAGATTGTTAAAATTTTAAATACATAGTTAATGATTGAGGAGAATCTGAGATGAACAGAATTGAATCGCTGGAAACTGTGGTTGCAATGGTTCCAATTCTAAAAGCTGCAGTTCCTGCAGAATTATCGATTGCTATTTGTGACACAGAAAAATTTATTGCTTATTGGCCTGGCGAAAATATTGATTTAAAGATATGCGTCGGACAATCGTTACAGCAAGAAGAACCGTTATCGCAGGCAATTCGAGAAGATATTGCATTAAGGTCGGAAGTATCTGCAGCATTTTATGGGTTTGAATTTACGGGGACAGCAACACCACTTCATGATTCTAATGGCCATGTAATCGGAGGTATAGCCATTCAGCTTCGAAAACAAAGTGAATTAATAGCGATTGCCGAACAAATGTCGAGTTCGTTAACACAGGCCACCAATCAGCTCTCTGAGGTCACAGAAGGTTCGGTTGTACTGGCGGAGTCTGCCATGCAGCTTCTTACGCTCGCCCATCGAACGGCAGAACATGTAAATGAAGCGGACAAAGTTGTATCGATTGTCAGAAGAGTAGCGGATCAGACTCACTTACTAGGCATTAATGCGGCAATTGAAGCAGCTCATGCAGGGGATCGAGGAAGAGGATTCGGTATTATAGCCGATGAGATACGGAAATTGTCCAATGGAACGCTTACTTCCACGAATTCAATTCAGGATACACTAAAAACATTCGAAGAGGCAATAAACGGAATGCGCGTATCCATTGAAAGTATGACGGCAACCATTGAACGCCAGTCCACGTCATCCCGACAGATTTTTGAATTTATTGAAGAGGTTCATCGGATGTCGGAGCAGCTAAATCAATTCGCAAAAAGATTATAATTTACCATAACGACGGACACCATGAGGTGTTCTTTTTTTGCAATTTCCCAGGTTTATTCCAGAAATTATTCACACGTGTACCAAAGTATTATGAAATGATAACCATTAAGTTTCAGAAAGATTGCGAGAGCAGTAAATGTGGTTCTCTTATTAGTCTTGCGAACTTTAAAAAAATGATGATTTATTCCCCTAACCTTTGCCTAGTATTGAAAACTATTCTATACTAGTAGCCTAATAAAAAGTGTTTAGGAGGAAACAATGGAATTCATAAGAAGTCAATTAGCTAGATTCGGAATAAGTTCACAAACTGTTGATTATCTTTCAAATACCATCATGGTCATTTTTATAGCTGGGGTCTGTATACTGGTTAATTATATAGCCAAAAAAATAGTTCTGAAGGTTATTATTCATATCATTACGAACAATCGGTACACGTGGGATAATATAATTTTGGAGAAAAAAGTTTTTCACAAGATATCTCATATCGTTCCTGCCATCATTCTCTATTATTCTGGGGCTGTATTTCCCGTCTATCAATATTGGATTGAAAAGGGCGCATTAACTTATATGATGATTGTGACCATAGCGATCCTTAATGCGCTGCTGAATGCCTTTGATGATATATACCGTTCATTTGCAATATCCAAGGTCAGACCAATCAAGGGATATATTCAGGTTGTGAAGATCATTCTATTTATCATTGGTAGCATAGTGATTATCTCGAACCTCATCGGCCAGAATCCGTTAATCATTCTCAGTGGTCTTGGTGCATTATCGGCTGTTCTGATGTTAATTTTTAAGGACTCGATATTAGGCCTAGTGGCAGGCATTCAATTGTCATCCAACGATATGGTACGTGTTGGTGACTGGATTGAGATGCCTAAATACAATGCAGACGGTGACGTCATTGATATCACATTGAATACTGTGAAGGTTATGAATTTTGATAAAACTATCACTATGATCCCTAGCTATGCTCTGATTTCAGACTCTTTTAAAAATTGGAGAGGTATGCAAGTTTCTGGTGGTAGAAGGATTAAGCGTTGTATCTATATAGACACAAGCAGCATACATTTCTGCACGGAGGAAATGATTGAGGAATTTAAGAAGATTCATTTTCTATCGGAATATATAACGACAAGAGTAAGTGAAATCGAAGAGTATAATACGGACAATCAAATTAATACATCCAATAAAGTAAACGGAAGACAGCTTACCAACATTGGTGTATTCAGAGTGTATATACATCAATATCTCAAGAATCATCCCAAAATCAATAAACAAATGACGCTCCTTGTTAGGCAGTTAGCGCCAGGGGATAGTGGGTTGCCGATGGAAATTTACGCTTTCAGCAACGATACCGATTGGGCGGTATATGAATCAATTCAGTCGGATATCTTTGATCACATTTATGCAGTGGCACCGGCATTGGGGATTCGGCTTTTCCAAAGTCCGACAGGATATGATATTACTCAAATAGAACGTAATCCTGCACATTTTGGAGATGAGAATAGCCAGAAATGGCAAAAGGGAATGTAGCAAGTAGCTGATAAATTTACCAGCGTATTCAGACCAAATTCAAACAGCGCGCACCGATAGAGCATCGGTACGCGCTGGCTGGATATTTTTTATCAACTATCAAGTTTTTTCTTGGTTGTAATTATAGATTCCAGATTCGATACAGGATGACTGCTGCTTCAGCGCGGGTGAGGTCTTTGTTTGGTGCAATCTTGCCGTTCGCGTAATTGGAAATACTCGGCGCGTCAGGAATAGCATCTAAAGCTCCGCTGACTTCGACTTGTTTACCAGCTACCTCCAGTGCGCGTGTCGTTAGCACCATCATATCTTGAAGGGAGATATTACTGTTTGGCTTGAACTTATTATCTCCCAAGCCCGTAGCGATACCCAGTTCCTTTGCGATAACTAGCTCATCATAATAATAGGCAGTTTTTTCAACATCACTGAACATCGCGTCATTGTTCTCTGTACCTTGCAATTCAAGTGCTCTTACAAGGAGGGCGATGGCATCCGCTCTCTTGATGGAAGCTTCAGGAGAGAAGCTGTCAGCAGAGGTTCCTTTGATGATATCACGAGCTGCCAATGCGTCAATGGCTTGCTTCGCCCATGGCACATTCTTCAGATCATCGAAAGTTTTGACGACGGAAGTCACAGCATAAGTGCTAAAGTGGGTCGTCTGGAATATAACCATTCCGGTTGTTGCATCATAACGGCCATTCGGGATCGATGTCACATCGCCATTGTCAGCGATGTACCAAACTATGATCGAATCCGGATTGCTTAGTTCTTCTGCTGTCGGCTTGTAAGGAACAGAGATGGTTACAGGTGCATGCGGGTTGTTCCAAGCAATGACTTTGTCATCGACTACTACGCTTAGATCCAGTACCGGACGATTACCAATTAGTTCACGAGTGGTAGCATCCAAGTTGTCTGTAGTAACCTTGGCTACGCGGATGGATACTTGCTCAGCGTTCTCCGTCATGTTGGACAGGATATTACTTGGTATCTCGACCGTTGCATGTTCTGTCTTCATCACAATTACAAAGTTTTCTTCACCTTTCAAGCTTTGAGTGGATAATCGAACTTCATATGATTTTGCATCTGCTTGTTTTGCCACATCGACTACGACTTGTTTCTTGCCATTTGCTACTGAAGCAATTCGTTCAAGCGCCTTTTTCAAGTTGTTGTTAGAAATTGTGACTTCTACACGTCCGTTGACGGTCTTCACAGTTGTCTCGATCTTCACCGATTCATCTGGAGTTTGTACAACTTTCCCTTCAGAATTTGGGTTTGAATTCGAATTAGGATCTGGATTATTAATTTGCGGCAGTGCTTTAGTTGTTGTATGCGTTGTTGCAGGTTCAGAAATGTTGGATGGGGTCACTGCAACAACTTTGTAGTAGTAAGTTGTTGCAGCAGCTAACTTATTGTCCACATATTCAGAGTTACTTAAATTTTCAGCAACTATATCATATTGTCCTTTTACAGTTGTTGAGCGATATACACTATAAGTAGTGGAAGACTCATTATTAACATTATCCCAATCCAATTTAATGACATGATGATTCAAAGCTGTTGCTGTTAAGCTTGAAGGAGCGGCTAGCGCGTTGGTGAGTGTAAGCTCGCCGTACACGGAAGTGTCTTGAAATCCTTGACCGGTTGTATCGTTCCATGCGGCAACACTTTGACGGCCACCGTCCTTAGCATCATTGATCTGTACATCGAAACCTAGTTTTGTATTATTAGTCGGAGTTATTGATTTAAGCGGTATCTTTACTTCAACGGTATAGTTAGTTCCGGAAACCTTAGTTGCCGATACAAAGTCAGTAGCAATATCTTCCGGATTAAATGAAGTTTCGTTGTCAAAATTTACTCTGTACTGTCCATCGTCATCTTGATAGGAGAATGATTTTGCATTGTTTTGGTCTAGGAAGATTTCGATAGAATCTTGCTCATAGGCGTTCGCACTACTCTTATCAAGCTGTGCATCGCTAACCTGGATTAGAACATACAGATTTTGATCATCCCATAGAGCCTTGGCCACACCACTTGATCCTTGCCAAGCCATCTGATACCGATTAATCGGTATTTCATTAGTCTTGCTCCATACGCTGTCTACAGTCCCGTCTATTACAGGCGTAGCATATTTAGCGATTGCTTGGTTTGCGATTGTTGATGCAGGTGGATGTTCTTCGATAAATTTATCTGGATCGATTACACCGTAGTAAGCTGGTTTGGCTTGCAGGTCCTTATCAAACAACAACGGACTTTGCGCGGCTCTCCAACTCGTGGCGTCATTAAGTCCCCAGAATGTAACACGTGCTATATTAGAGGCGTGATCCTTGTAAATATTCATCAGTTGTGCGTATAAATAGCCTTGAGCATTGGCTTCTTTCTCAGAGATCACAGAGTCGCTTCCGGCTGTAATATCAAGCTCGGTTATACTTACTTCTACTCCTAAGGAAATAAATTTATCCAAGGAATTTTTAACATTTTCCGGCTTGGTATTGATATTGTAATGCGCTTGCATACCCATACCGTCGATAAGGAGTTTACCAT
Source organism: Paenibacillus crassostreae (assembly GCF_001857945.1). Lineage (NCBI taxonomy): Bacteria > Bacillati > Bacillota > Bacilli > Caryophanales > Paenibacillaceae > Paenibacillus > Paenibacillus crassostreae. The sequence continues at coordinate 2,375,870 of NZ_CP017770.1, read as the reverse complement.
CGTGTGTCAGCGCATACCTATCATTAATTTCTTTGATCATGTTGTAAATAGCCATAGCTTTATTTTGATTATCTTCGTTGTAATCGTTGTAATAAAGCTTGATATCCCAACCATTTTCGTCCAATACTTCCCTTGCAATCAAATAAGCTTGCTCTATATAGTCATCTCCGATGGCAGCTTTCCAAGGGGATTGTCGCAGAGACGCTTTCCAATCCGACGGGTTAGGTGGATTATCGCTCATCGCTTCGTTTACGATGTCCCATGAAATAACCTTATCGCCGTAATTCTTCATGACCGTTTCGATATGGGTCTTCAGATTTGCTAGAGCTACATCTCTATTCAAAGGGGAACCGTCTTCAGAAGTACTCAGCCACGTTGGCATCTGCTGATGCCATACTAGCACGTGTCCGTGCAGCTTAAGTCCCTCAGCCAGAACTTTATCAACAAGCGCATTCTCTGCTGTAAAGTCAAATTCTTTCTCGTCATTATATGTGTAATCTGGTTTCATTGCGTTTTCTGTTGTGACAACATTGTGATGCAGCTTGAGAAGCTCAAGTCGAGAGCCTTCCAGATCTGCCATTGATACCGCATTTCCGATCAGAAAATTATTCTCATATGCCGTTTTAATTGGAGTCAAATCTTTCTGCACGGAAATCGGTTCTGAGCCTTTTACAAAACTGACATCGTCGATATAGAAAGAAGCCGTACTGTTGCTTGAGCTTTCCACATAGATGGTCAAATATTCATCGCCTACGCTGGTATAACGGTATTTGCCTTCGTATAGTACCCATCCATCGTTATTAGTGATTGTTTTGGATAGAATGGTGTTATAACTTGGACTGGTATTACCAACTTGTGTAGATAGCTGAAGCTGTGAGCTTGCGGGATCAATCAGTTTGACCCAGACCGAAATGGTATATTCAAAGCCCTTATCAACATATTTCTCCACACGTAAAGTCGGGCCGTGCCAAGTGTTTGTTCTGCCCTCTACCTTCAGAGCGTATGAACCGCCTTCGGTATGATTAGCCTCTTTGGTGACAGTCAGCGTTTCTGTACCTGCTCTGCCTACTAAATCACCCTTTGTTTGATTCTCGAAGGTAATTGTGTTGAATGGTAAAGCTGGGTCTCTCTGCGGTTCTCCACCGCTCGAAGCCACCTTTTCGGTGATCAATACATCCCCAATATAGAATGGAACAGTCTTTCCATCCTCGCTTGATTGAACGCGTAGGGCAGAATCCTTGTCCATATCCACGGTAAATTCTTTGGTCATAGTGAAAGCTGATCCAGCTACAAAATCTGCGCCTGCCAAGAAGCCGTAACTCTCTACCGTTTGAAGATAAGCTTGTGCGCCACTAGGCACAGTCACATCAGCGTCAACATATACAGATGTAGTCACTGTGTAGGTTTTACCATTTTCCAATCCGATATCGGCGAATTTGAAATCAATCGCATCCCAGGTGTTCGTTCTGTTACTTACATATAAAGCTGCTCGGTCAGCATTTCCGGCAAAAGCCTTATCGATGACAGGTGTTAGGCTAGCGCCACCCGATTGCGTTGCAGCTCCTTTACCGTCAGCAAAGGATTCGTGGTAAATTGTTACCGTATCTGGTTGTTCTATCGATCCCGCCGCTTTCGCAACTGGCGCGAGCCAGATTGATGGAATCAGCAAAGCTGCTGCGAGTAAGATTGAGATGACTCTTTTGAACTTTCTACTCATTTGATGCATCCCTCCTAAAATGATTTGATAATATAAAGCGCTTACATTTATTTGAATTAGTCCTCCTCTGAGGTCAATTATAGCGTGTATCAAAAAAATTCTACTTCAATAACTAAAGAATATACTGTGCTTATTAAATATAGTTTACAAAAATTGTTATATTGGTCATCATCAATCTGAATGAAAGTGGAAAAAATTTGAAACGTTGTGTTGTGTCTGTACGTATGAAATAACCGATAATGACAAAACTCGGTTCAAAGGAGGAAGATGAGGGTGAGATGGATCAAACCAATCCTGTTGATTATGATGGTGTTCATATTAACTATTCCATTTACATCCGAGGCAATGGCAGAGGGGATACAGGATTCAGTGATTAGCGAAGAAAGACTAGATCAAGCAGTATCTTATTTCAATGAGCAAATGGAGCGGAATGACATAGTTGGCGGTGTGCTTGGAATTACTCATCAGGATAAGCTGATTCGGTCGCAAGGATTCGGAAAGCTAGACTTAGAGCGGGAGCAAATGCCTAATGAAAACACAGTATACTCCATCGCTTCCGTTACAAAATCTTTTACAGCAACGGCCATTTATCAATTACAGCATGAGGGGCTATTAGATATTGATCAGACCGTCAGTACATACATCCCTTGGTTTCAATTTAAACAAAAAGAACTTACTGACCAAATTACTTTGCGGCATCTCTTGACTCATTCGGCAGGGGGGATTGGCTCATTTCAGACCGATGGACTCGTTTTTGAGGATAATAAAGCCCGTGATTCACTGGAAGACTTTGTGCGATTGTTTGATCAAATCGAGATTACACAAGAGCCAGGCCAATCAGGAAGCTACTGCAATGGCTGTTATAGTATTTTGGGACTTGTGATCGAACAGGTGTCAGGGTTGAGTTATTATGACTACATTCAGCAAAAGATTCTAGATCCGCTTCAAATGAAAGACACAGTATTCGGGCATCATCTTAATAGCATCACAGATTCACAATTAGCCAAAGAATATACTTGGTTTTTAGCAAATAAGGTTCATATCAACCGTTCATTTGAAGCGTTTGGTAGTGCTCAAGATCCAGAGGGGGGTCTATACAGCACGATTGAGGACCTAAGTAAGTTCCATTCTGCTCAATTAGGCTTTGCAGAGTACTCCTTATTGGCACCTGATAGCATAGAAGAATCCAGAATCGGATACGTTACCACCGAAATGAATAACGCGTCCTATACGGCCAGCGGTTTTGAGAGGAAGGAACTGCATCAGAATGCCACCTTTTATAAAACCGGTGATGGGGTTGGCTCAGCAACTGCTATTCTTTTTATACCAGAACATGATCTAGGCATCACGTTATTTCTTGGTGAGTTTCATCCTGAAATACAGCAGCAAATGATTGAGGGGATTACATCTGTTATGTTAGGGCATGAGCCGGAATCAAACTTAGCACCATTCACCCTGGGCAAACTACTTGGCATCATCTCGATTACACTTATTCTTCTAGGCACGTTCTTTCTTGTGTTTCTAATAAGGAGATTATGGAGAAAAGGCTTATATGCCAAAAATCTTGTTAGATCAATCCTATCCTTGATCGGATATGGGGCATGTGCAGCTCCTTTTTGGTTCTTGTTTCTCACTGTACGGCCGACTTCTATAGGGTTTTACGGGTATCCCTACGATCTTGCGATAGGGATGATTATGTTTGTAGGAGCATTTAGTTTATGGTTTATGTATTATGTAATGGTTATATTTCTTAAGAAATACAAGAGAAAATTAAATCAGGGGGTCGCAACGCTAACATCAAAATTGTGACAATACCTGTAGAAGCATAATATACCATTATTAACGGATAGGGCCTCGAGTCCATATTAGAAGAACCACTCATAGAGCGGGTTCTTCTTGTTCATAAATTGAATTGTTGACCCTTCTTGCGAATCTCTATATCTATCATAGTCATGACTGCGGAGTCCTTCTGATTCAGCGTTAGAAGCTCAAACGAATACTTTGAGTTCGTTTGAGACATATTAAAGAATATGAACACTTCGTGAACAAGTTTGACAATGAAAATTATTAGCATATAATAATAATTATAAATAAGAGTTGGTTAGTAAAACAACTATACTATACTAGGAGGAATAATATTATGTCACTAATAGGAACAGAAGTAAAACCGTTTGCAGCATCAGCTTTTCAGAATGGTGAGTTTATCGAGGTTTCTGAAGCAAATATGAAAGGTAAATGGAGCGTAGTTTGTTTTTATCCAGCAGACTTTACATTCGTTTGTCCTACTGAACTTGAAGATTTGCAAGATCAATATGCAACTTTGAAGGATATTGGGGTAGAAGTGTATTCCGTATCAACAGATTCTCACTTTGTACACAAAGCATGGCATGATAGTTCTGAAGCTATTGGTAAAGTTACTTATATTATGATTGGTGACCCTTCACATACGATTTCCCGTAACTTTGAAGTGTTGATTGAAGAAGACGGTATGGCAGACCGTGGTACATTTATCATTGATCCGAACGGTGTGATCCAAGCTGTTGAGATTACTGCAGGCGGTATTGGCCGTGATGCAAGTACGTTGATTAGCAAGATTAAGGCTGCGCAATATGTACACAATCATCCAGGTGAAGTTTGCCCAGCGAAGTGGAAAGAAGGCGCTGAAACATTGAAACCAAGTCTTGATCTAGTAGGTAAGATTTAAGGAGAGATAACATGAAACTGGATGCAGATATAAAGGCACAACTGGCGCAATATCTTGAGCTTATGGAAGGCGATATTCTGCTGAAAGTAAGTGTAGGTACTGATTCCGTATCGAATGACATGATGGATCTGATTAATGAACTATCCAGCATGTCAAACAAGATTACAATAGAGAAAACACAATTAACTAGAACTCCTAGTTTTAGCGTAAATCGCGTAGGTGAAGATACTGGCGTAACGTTCGCTGGGATACCGTTGGGACACGAGTTTACTTCATTAGTCTTGGCTTTACTTCAAGTGAGTGGACGAGCTCCAAAGGTTGATCAAAGCGTTATTGATCAGATTAAGAACATTAAAGGTGAGTATCACTTTGAAACATATGTGAGCCTAACCTGTCATAACTGTCCTGATGTTGTGCAGGCACTTAACTTGATGAGTATCCTTAATCCTGGTATTACTCATACGATGATTGACGGAGCAGCTTTCAAGGATGAGGTAGAAAGCAAGGAAATTATGGCTGTGCCGACCGTTCATCTTCACGGTGAATTCTTTGAAAGTGGCCGAATGACAATTGATGATATTCTTGCTAAATTGGGCACCTCAGATGCATCCGCGTTTGAGAATAAGGAAGCATACGATGTACTAGTTGTCGGAGGTGGACCTGCTGGAGCAAGTGCAGCAATCTATGCGGCACGCAAAGGTATTCGTACGGGGATTGTTGCTGAACGATTCGGCGGACAAGTCAATGATACCTTGGGTATTGAGAACTTAATAGGTGTGAAATACACTGAAGGTCCGAAGCTTGCTGCAAGTCTTGAAGAACATGCCAAAGAATACAACATTGATATTATGAAGGCACAACGTGTGAAGTCTTTAGAGAAGAAAGATCTCATTGAAGTTGAATTGGACAACGGTGCTGTTCTAAAGAGTAAGACTGTAATCGTTACTACAGGTGCCCGTTGGCGTAACCTTGGCGTGCCTGGTGAAGCAGAATTTAAGAATAAAGGTGTTGCTTACTGTCCGCATTGTGATGGTCCTTTATTCGCAGGAAAACATGTTGCGGTTGTTGGTGGCGGTAACTCTGGGATTGAAGCAGCAATCGACCTCGCGGGTATTGCGGGACATGTAACGGTTCTGGAATTTATGCCTGAGTTGAAAGCTGATTCTGTATTACAAGACCGTCTAAACAGTATGCCAAATACAACTGTACTTAAGAATGCTCAAGTAAAAGAAATCACTGGAACAAGCAAAGTTGACGGCATTAGTTACATCGAGCGTGAGAGCGGTGAGACGAAGCATATTGAATTGCAAGGGGTATTTGTTCAAATCGGTCTCGTTCCTAATACAGACTGGTTAGGTGACACGGTTGAACGTACTCGTACTGGTGAAATTGTTGTGAACAATCATGGCGCAACCAATGTCCCTGGCGTATTCGCTGCTGGTGACTGTACAAATAGCCCTTATAAACAAATTATTATTTCAATGGGATCAGGTGCTACTGCAGCGTTAGGTGCATTTGATTATCTTATCCGTAATTAATAAACATTCTTGTAGATCGTATACGGTTTTCACACAAAAGAGACACTTTAGGTGTCTCTTTTGTGTATTCTGAATACATAGTCATTCACATTGTAACTTGTCAGTGTAACGTATTCCTGTTATTATCAAAGTGACTTATTAAACACGTTTAATAAGTCACTTTGATAATAAGATGGGGGGTATGGTGAGTGATATACGACTTACTTCGCATATGAAATCAGAAATAATACGAAGCATTCGATCTACACTATTAGAGTATGGAAGTGCAACGAAGGTTGAATTGAGTCATAATTTACAAATTAGTTTTCCAACCATCGGTAAGTTTCTGAAGCAAATGGAGAACAGAGGGGAGGTAACTTCCGTAGGTCTTGATGAATCAAGCGGGGGAAGAAGGGCAATAAGATATACATATCATCCGAACTATATGCTGGGGATAGCCATTTTTTTAGAGAAAAGTGAGACCAACTATACCGTTTTTAATTGTTTAGGAGAAGTGATTGAGCAAGGTAACACTCATAGTATGCTAGAGGAAGATGTGTTACATCTAGCCGCATTTATTGAGAATAAAAGGAGTTCTTATTCTAACATTCATGCTGTGGCCATTGGTGTTCCAGGTGCGGTTAATAACGGAACAATCTTTCATATACCAGGATATGAAAACTATCATAATGTAGATCTGAAAAAGGTTATAGAGGAGCAACTCTCTATCCCAACAGTCGTAGAGAATGATATGAATGCGGCCGTAATCGGCTATATGGATCAAAGGAAAGTAGGGGACAACATCTCTTTGTTCTATTTGTATTTAGGGAAAAATGGTCCAGGTGCCGGAATAGTAATCAATGGTGGAATTGTGCGTGGGAAAACGTACTTTTCAGGAGAAGTGTCATTTGTTCCACAGTATGACGATAGAAACTTCCTACAAGCTTTATCATGTGGAAATGATGGAGAGAGAAGTATTGAACAAATGGAGAGAAAAACGGATGCGATTAGCCGGTTAGTGGCCTCCATCACCTCTATCTTGAATCCTCATTATATTATTTTTTGCGACGATGAAATAGAAACGTTGACTCTTCATCAAATTGTTGAGCGAAGTGCCACATACGTTCCAAAAGAACATCTCCCAGAGTTAGCTGCAAGTGATATGAAGCATGATTATCTAAATGGATTACAAAGTCTCGGATTGAGTTTATTAATTTCGCAACAAATAGATGACCTACACTAAGGAGTACAGATACCGATGGCAACTTTCTTTTTAATTATTATATATTTGGCGTTTATCAGTTTAGGGTTGCCGGATTCATTGCTCGGATCGGCATGGCCAGTGATGAGAATGGATCTGAATGCATCATTAGGAACTGCAGGAATTGTCTCAATGGTTATTGCAGGCAGTACAATTGTATCAAGCTTGTTAAGTGGAACAGTGCTGCAACGTTTTGGTACGGGAAAAGTGACGCTTGTGAGTTGTATATTGACTGCAGGAGCTTTACTTGGTTTTGCATGGTCTCCTTCACTAATTTGGTTCATTGTTTTCGCCATTCCACTAGGTATAGGTGCCGGATCTGTAGATGCAGGATTAAATAATTATGTTGCTGCTCACTACAAAGCTCATCATATGAGTTGGCTACACTGTTTTTGGGGCGTAGGCGCTACACTAGGTCCAATCATTATGGCTTCGTCTATTTCAGGCAACAATCATTGGAGACAAGGATATCTCGTTGTTGCGGGTATTCAATTTAGTCTAGTTATTATTCTATTTGTTACACTTCCTTTGTGGGATAGAGTTGCTAAAAGAAGTAATGTAACAAATGTTGAGGCTGAACATAATTTGATTAATCAAGAGTTAGAGCAAATTGCTGAGAATACAAAGCCATGGAATATAAAAGGGGTCAAATTAGCATTGCTAACCTTTTTATTTTACTGTGGAATTGAAGCAAGCATGGGATTATGGGGAAGTAGCTTTCTTGTAAATATAAAAAATTTACCTGCAGCAACAGCAGCACAATGGGTTTCTTGGTTTTATATAGGTATTACTGTTGGGCGAATGATTACTGGATTTATCACGTTTAAAATGAGTAGTCGAATGTTGATTAGGTACGGCCAACTTATCGCTTTATTTGGTACAATATTACTTGTGCTACCGTTCCCTCCTATCCTCTCGTTAGTGGGATTTATGATTGTTGGATTGGGGTTAGCGCCAATATTCCCGTGTATGCTGCATGAAACGCCTGCACGATTTGGGAAAAAGAATGCTCAGACCATCATGGGCTTTCAAATGGCCGCTGCTTATACGGGTAGTACGCTAGTACCTCCTTTTCTCGGATTGCTTGCAACAAATATAACTATTAGTATCTTTCCGTGGTTTATTATTATGTTGGCCATTGCTATGCTCTTGTGTACCGAAAAATTAAATGATTTCTTGAGAAAGTTACATGTGGGATTAAGACAAAGTATCCGTTAGTGGACTGATGTACAAAAAAACATGGATTGACAAAATGAATGGAAATTTTGTTAAGGATGAGGTACCTTATATATATAACTATCAATATGTATTCTGGCGATATAAGGAGAGAATGAATTGATTAATCAGAAACCAGGCACTCCATTAGAGGGTTTTGCTGAATTCAGTAGAAAAGTAGCCGCAGAAGGCGCGGTTTTGTTAAAGAATGAAGGAAATATTCTACCGTTTGGACATTCCGAAAACGTTTCAGTTTTTGGTAGAACTCAGGTTAATTATTATCGAAGCGGTACGGGTTCAGGTGGTAGTGTCCATGTTACCTATACTTCCAATCTATTAGATGGTCTTCGAAATAAAAAGAATATTACAATCAACGAAGAATTGGCAGCTGTATATGAAAAGTGGATTGAAAAAAATCCATTCGATAATGGCGGGGGTGGATGGGCTGCGGAACCTTGGTTCCAAAAAGAAATGCCATTAAGCGCTGAGCTAGTGTCAGAGGCCAGAACAAGATCCACTAAGGCAATCGTGGTCATCGGACGTACAGCGGGAGAAGATCAGGATAATGCCAATGAGCAGGGAAGTTATCTATTAACAGTAGAAGAGAAAGCTATGCTGAAACTGGTAACTACTTATTTCGATCAGACGGTTGTTGTACTGAATGTTTCGAATATTATCGATATGAGCTGGTTAAACGATGAAAGTTATGTCCATTCCATTCCGTGTGTCATCTACGCTTGGCAAGGGGGAATGGAAGGAGGCAATGCGATTGCCGATGTGTTAGTTGGGGATGTAACACCCAGCGGGAAATTAACCGATACGATAGCATATTCAATCGAAGATTATCCATCAACCCAGAATTATGGCAATGAATTTATTAACATTTACCAGGAAGATATCTATGTAGGATATCGTTATTTCGAGACGTTCTACCCGGATAAAGTTCAGTTTGAATTCGGTTATGGTTTATCTTATACCACATTTACAATCGAGCCTAAGGAAGCCAAACTGACAACTAAAGCAGGAGAAAAACACATTGAAATCGATGTAACCGTAACCAATACTGGAACGACTTTTGCGGGAAAAGAAGTCGTGCAGGTCTATTATGAAGCTCCGCAAGGAAAGTTGGGGCAACCGGCTAAAGCATTGGCAGCATTTGGGAAGACAAGAGTTTTACAGGCGGGTGAATCGCAGCTTATTACTGTGAGTTTCCCAGTACATTCTCTTGCCTCTTATGATGACGCTGGAGTGACTGGGCATCCTTCCGCTTATGTGTTGGAAGCCGGGACATACCGTTTCTATATGGGAACCAGTGTCAAGAATCTAGCAGAAATAGGTGTTGAAGGACAAAGCGGTTATGTACTAGAAGCACTTCAAGTCGTGGAGCAGTTGCAAGAGGCGCTGGCGCCGACGGAAAGCTTTATGAGAATGAAGCCGGGTGTTCGAAAGGAAGATGGTTCGTATGAACTCATCTCGGAAGAGGTATCGAAGCGGAAGATATCTTTAGCGGAACGTATCGAGAACAATCTTCCTGAAACATTACAGCAGACCGGAGATCAAGGATATAAATTGAGAGATGTCTATGAGCAAAAGGTTAGCATGGAAGCTTTTATCGCCCAACTCAGTGATCAAGACCTTGCTGTGATCGTTAGAGGTGAGGGCATGAGTAGTCCTTTGGTTACTCCAGGTACGGCTTCAGCTTTCGGTGGGGTAAGCGATTCGTTGTTCAATTACGGCATTCCAGTTGCTTGTACGGCAGACGGCCCGTCCGGGATTCGTATGGATAGTGGGCAAAAGGCGACACAGGTTTCCATTGGAACTCTACTCGCAGCGACTTGGAATACGGAACTGGTCGAAGAACTTTATGTTATGGAAGGCCAAGAATTATTAAGCTACAACGTGGACGCCTTGCTAGGACCGGGCCTGAATATCCGACGTAGTCCACTTAATGGACGCAATTTCGAGTATTTTTCGGAAGATCCGCTGATCTCCGGGGAATTCGCTGCAGCATGTACACGTGGGATTATGAAGGGTGGCTCTAACGCCACACTGAAGCATTTCGCCTGCAACAATCAGGAAAAGGATCGTAGTAAAGTAGATGCAGTTGTCTCCGAGCGCGCTATTCGGGAGATTTATCTAAAAGGCTTTGAAATCGCGGTGAAGCAAGGTGGAGCCAATTCGATTATGACCTCCTATAATCCTATCAACGGGCATTGGGCAGCATCCAATTATGATTTGAATACCACGATTCTTCGCGGAGAATGGGGTTTCAAAGGTATTGTTATGACCGATTGGTGGGCCGTTATGAACGATGTTGTTGACGGTGGACCAGCAGATCGGAAGAATACGAACTGGATGGTTCGTGCCCAAAACGATCTATATATGGTTGTTAGTAACTATGGGGCGGAAGTTAATGCTTATGATGACAATACCTTGGAATCCTTGGGAAATGGTACTTTAACTCGCGGAGAACTTCAGCGCTCCGCCATCAATATTTGTGAATTCATTATGCATGCACCGGTATTCTCTAGAAAACATGAGATTGATGAAACGGTTGATAGCTTTAAGGCTAATCCAGCACTATCAACGGAACATGTACAATCGCTATCACAAGATGCACAGGTTAAACCTGTTATAGCTGGATCGACTTTTATGCAAGTGGATCAGGCCGGACAATACCGGATTATTGTCAACATCATGTCTCCGGAACCTGAATTGGCCCAAAGCGCTTGTAATGTAACTTTGAATGATCAATTGATCACGACCATTCAAACGAATGGAACAGAAGGTAAATGGATCAGACAGAAGCTTGTGAAAATCGAATTGGAAGCAGGACTTTATGAATTGAAATTGGAGTTCATCAAGCCAGGCTTGCAGATCGACTGGATCGAATTTAAACAAGTGTAAACAGAAACAACCTGGATATATCATCCAGGTTGTTTTTTTCATTCTATTTCTATTACTTCCCGATCGAAGATAACACCATGTCGGTCAGTTGATGTACGGTAGGCTGATTTAATGGACGCTGGATTTGGTAAATGTCGATATGACCTGACATGCGAGCTGTCGTATCGAAATGCCATGGGGTTAAGCCTTTGTTTGGAAGGAAAAGATTACGGTATGTATGACGATACAAAAGCGGAAGTCGTTCTAATTTCTCGATCGCTCGAATTTCTGGCTGGCTACAATCCATCTTAATCAACTCAAATACACCAGCTAAAGGGAGGGGGTCAATAGAGAAATGGGAGGTGACGGGGATTGCATATTTGGTTTCGCGATCGAATACTGGACGGAATTGATCTGAATTCATACCGAAGGTATCCAAGCTCTCCTGCCATAGCTTCTGCTGCGGATAAGCTGGTGTCACATAAGGAATATTGTGCTGATCCAGTGTAACAGCGATGACGTCGTCAGTTAACAACTGGAATCCTCGCTGGATAAAAGCAGAAGCGAGTGTAGACTTACCATGGCCCGAATCACCAATGAATGCGTAAGCTTTATGGTCAATGACTACCGCACTGCCATGCAATGGCAGAATCTTTCTCTGCAGTAATATAGCACCCATACATGACCCAAGCACATATAGTCGAAGTTTATCTTCGTTCGCATCCTTCTCAGATGAAATCGTGATGGTTGTTCCGCCTTCTACGGCGAAGATTGCTAGGTTGGGTATCATGAACATGATCAGGTCCTCGGTGACTACGAATTTCTTAGTTGAGACAGATAGTTCTAACCATTTTTCAGTTAAATCAGCATAGCGGATAGTAATATCAATATTAATGTTACTTTCAGGATTGTATATCTGCTGTAGTTCAGGTAGTAGGATGTCGCTTTGTATGGAATACCCGAATGCTTTATATATGTTCTTGCTCATTATGTTAACCACAATTCTTCACCTCATTGCTTAATTTACGAATAAAATAGGATAGCCCTTATACCCAACAAGGCATATAAGGGCGCTACAAAAAGAGTGATATCCTATGTTTAGCTTGTGTGATGTATTGTTTCATCCGGATCCGGTTGTACCCCGTCTGGTCTTGCATTACCAGGACCAGCCATTGTCATGCTAACGTTAAGTATTTCTAAAGCAGGTATATTCCACTCTTTTTTCATTGTTTTCACCCCCTTTCAAAAGTTCTTTTGGAGAAATCGGTACACGATTAAGCTACGCATTAATAGCTTGATGGTAGGATCGTAGGCTTGATTCGGATGAAGGCCATTGCGGGCTTCTGTTAGTGCATTATGGAAGACAGGCATGTTGATGATCTGCTGCATTCGAGAATCACGGCTCAAATGCTCAAGCTCTTCGATAAACACGGGCCATTCATCAGACATTCGATGGATAGAGTCGGCTGCTTGTATCCCTCGGGTACGTTGATTGAGTCGGATTGGATCAGGGAGCCAACCTTTTGTAGCCCGTCTAACTAATGAACGATCCACGCCATTCTGTACGAATTGTTCCATTGGAGTTGACAGGCAGAATCGAATAACCCGAAGGTCATTGGTTGGATCATGGCTCCATACCGAATATCGAAGAGAGAGCTTACAACTACTTGTGCCTGTTGTACTCCACATATTCACGCGGTCGTAATGTTGCCTTCTTGCTTCAAGCGGATCTGCTGGTAAATCCTGTGTCGATCCAATACCTGTGAAATTGGTATCTCCAAGCTTGTCATAGACTCCAGCTAACTTGGCATAATCTGAATTTATTAATTGGGGATAGTCATAAGGTGAGCTGGATGGTCTTACTCGCTCCAAAATCGGGTATGCTTTACGGCCGACAATAGAATAGACACGCTTGCGTCCTACTCCGACATTTTTACTGAATAGCTTAATTTCTCGTGATAAGCGAAGCCATTCAAATTTCTTCATAAGTTTCGTGTAATATTCGATCGCAGGCCCCCAAGAGATACTATAATTTCCTCTGGCTCCGTTGAGCATAATATCGATTCCGCGTTGTTGTGCTTCCTCATAAATTCCTCTCAACCAGAAGGTATTATCAAAGAACTTGTACGGCGATTCCATAATATCAAGCCAATCATCAACTTCAGATAAGGAGCTTCTTCCTTTGAAATCCATGTAATTGTCGTCAATGTTACCTACATATTGTACGGTTTGTTTGATGAGTGGCCGTTCGTCTGCGAGTCTGTACTTTGATGTCCAATCCACGAATCCATCTTCAGGCACGTAACTGAATGTATGTAGTGGACGGTTATTATTCTGTAAGGCTCTAGCAGCAAAGCTAACGACTGCACCTGAGTCTAACCCTCCGCTAAGATGAGCACCGACATTTCGGTTAGTGCGTTGGATCCTTGAAGTGACGGCTATATTGAACACGTTCCGGAATGCTTCTTCATAATCTAGCGATGATGTAAGTTGTAGAGGAGCTACATCCGAAAGGGCATTGTATCTAGTAATAACCACCTTGTTATTCTTGATGCTGATCGTATGAGACGGCGGTAATTGTTCAATATGTTTATAAATAGTAGTTGAAAGATCCGGTGGCTCGAAAACACCGCTGATTGCGAGAAATTCAGCCAGCCATGGTTCGTTAAGCTCCTTATGTATATAAGGCAAAGACAACAACGGATGGATCACGGTGCAGAAGGACAACTGCTGTTCATTGCGGTGATAATAGAGCGTGCGAGCGCCTGAGAAATCCCTAGCTCCAAAAAATTGCTTCTTTCTCTCATCCCAAATAACGAAGGCGAAATCTCCGACCAGTCTTGCTGGCATACTTTCACCCCACTGCTCATAAGCGAGCAGTAAGATTTCACTGTCTGTCATACTTTTCCTAACATTATGTAATACTTGCAATTGATCCATTAATTCATCCCGGTTGTCAATGATGGCATCTGCCGTTATAGCAAGCTCTCGATGATGGTCGTAGTATGGCAGTGTTTCGTGTATGGATTGCTCAGTGATCCACTGTGCATGGCATCCAAGTAATACCTGCTCCTTATGCCATAACGCACTTTGATTAGCTGGGTACTGCTTCAGTGCTTCCATCATAAAGCCACCATGCTCGATCTGAGCATCTTCTCCATTGAAACGATAAATACCGGCTATTGCACTCATTCGGTCTTCCTCCGTTATGAACTGTCCATTACACTAGATTTTATTGATACATTTTGTATCATTGATATCATATACCAAGTTATAAAATGTAGCAATAGGAAATTTTGTAATAATAAGCAGTCGAATTAAAATGGTGTATTATTTATGTTTTTGGTACGGCTTGAGTTTCACGAAACAGGACAAGACATAATAGATATGCAAAGAAAATACCGGCGGAATCGTTGACGATGTCATAGATCCGGCCTCCCCGGAGGAAGAATAGCTGAAGGATTTCGGTTAAAGCTGCATAGAAGATAGTGAAGAAGAAAGCAGATTTAGTTTTGCCAAAGTTTGATGCGAGTAGCGCGAGGATAAAGAAACCGACAAAATGTCCTATTTTTCGTTGAACCCAATCATGACTAGTCCATTGGAAATCAAGCCTAAGCAGCTCCGACCAATTGGGATTGGGATTAAATTGGAAATCAACAATTTGATATCTGATGAGTAGATGGAAGTTAACTGAACAAGTGAAGATAAACAAGACTAAAGCCCATAGAGCAGTAAGAATAATACGCATTTGACAACCCCTCTTTTGAAAGCGCTTCTATTATATATGTCATTTTGCAAATCGGATTTAGATAACAATTTTGATACAAAACGTATCTAATCAAGCTAGTATATAGTAGCACTAATGTTATTTCAAGATCCAAATTGAGTGTTTATTTGATGTGGTTGGTAAGCGTTATCAAAAAAACGAATAAAATATAGTATTGACATGATACAAATCGTATCGTAAAGTAGGGAATATAAATGATACATTTTGTATCAAAGGGTATAGGTTACTAATACATATATTCTACAAATTAAGCGGGTGAGGGGTTGCTAAGGGTATGGAACTCAAACAGTATTTTGGAATTGTTCTGAAGAAATGGTGGCTGATATTAGCCATTGTCGTCATCGCGATCGCAGCAACAGGTGTCAAAAGCTTTTACTTTACAACACCAATCTATTCGGCTAACGCCAAACTTATCGTTAATCAGTCAGCAATGGCGGGTGAAGGGGGAACCCTCAATACAGGTACTATACAAACGAGTATCATCCTTATTAATTCCTATAAAGAAATTATCAGATCATCGACCATTATGAATAAAGTTGTTGAGCAGTTCCCCGAGTTGGGCGTTACTTCTAATCAACTGTCCTCGATCATATCTGTCAGTTCAGCGAACAATTCGCAAGTTATGAATTTAGTCTATCAGGATACATCCTACGCCAAGGCTGCTGCTATCATCAATGCTGTCTCAACAGTATTTAAAGAGCAAATTCCTCACATTATGAATGTAGATAACATCACCATTCTAAGCGAGGCAGATACGACCGCATCTCCTGGTCCGATCAATTTTAATCCGATCATGAACATTTTGATCAGCCTTGTTGTTTCGCTTATGCTGGCGATTGGAATTGTCTTTCTTCTCGATTATCTAGACGATACGTTGAAGACAGAAGTTGAAATTGTTGGAATTCTAGACGTTTCCGTCCTTGCCGTTGTAGGGAAGATTACGAAGAGTGACTTGAAGACTTCCCGGAGGAAGGTAGCATTACAAAATCAAAAAGTAGGTGAGAGCAAATATGCGTCGATCAATCAATAATAGCGGCTTAATCGCTTCTGTGAATCCCGAATCGCCTATCTCGGAAGTATATCGGCTACTTCGAACCAACATCCATTATTCTTCTATAGATCAGGCATTGAAGACCATCATGGTCACTTCTTCCCAAGCAGGAGAAGGTAAAACCACAACGATAAGCAACTTGGCTATTACCTATGCACAAGAAGGTAGGAATGTGCTACTGATTGATATGGATATGCGTAAGCCATCTCTGCATCGTATTTTCTCCCAACCCAATCATCACGGCTTAAGCACAGTATTAACAGGACAGACAAGTGTACAAGACGCGATTCATGAAACCATGATCAATCAGTTATCGCTACTTCCATCTGGACCGGTACCGGTTAATCCGTCCGATCTCATTGACTCTATAGCAATGCGGGAAATGCTGGATCAACTGATTCATCAATATGACATTATTCTCATGGACACTCCACCGGTATTGGCTGTTACGGACAGCGTCATTGCCAGCACATTGTGCGATGGCGTTATTATGGTGGTTGCTGCAGGCAAGGTGAAGAAAGTTCATTTGAAGAAAGCCAAAGAACAGTTGGATCATGTCAACGCTCGAATGTTGGGTGTTGTACTTAACCGGATCAATCGAGATGACCAACCGGACTTTTATATGAATTATTACGGAATGAAAGGCTAATTAACTAGCGAAGTATTCAGGTAAGTAAAGGTAATGTCTACTGCACCTCTATCACTGTAGGCACTCGTTCACGCTGTGGGTCTTAAGGACCTTAGACATCATTGTCGAGAGTGTGATGTGAGGATGGGTTAAATGCCCTCATTAGAAAATGTAGCTATGCAATCTTCTGGAACGAAGAGTGTATAGCTAGGCTTTTCTACTACTAAGAAATTCATATAGATCAAAATAATTAATAGAGATGGTGGTGGTTGAAGGATGAAAAGAGTAACAAAGGCAATTATTCCTGCAGCGGGTCTTGGGACACGCTTCTTACCTGCAACGAAAGCGATGCCGAAGGAAATGCTCCCGATTGTCGATAAGCCCACCATTCAATACATCGTGGAAGAAGCGGTGGCATCCGGTATTGAAGACATTATTATTGTGACCGGTAAAGGCAAACGCGCCATTGAAGACCACTTCGACCATGCAATCGAATTGGAGAATAATTTGTTCAATAAGGGCAAGTTCAATCTGCTTGAAGAAGTTCGTCGTTCCTCTAATGTAGAAATCCATTACATACGTCAAAAGGAAGCAAAGGGTCTTGGCCATGCCGTATGGTGCGCCCGAAACTTTATCGGTAACGAACCGTTCGCCGTGTTGCTCGGGGATGATATCGTCCAATCCCAGACTCCTTGTATCAAGCAGCTAGCGGAGCAATTCGAACAAGTACAGAAATCTGTGATTGGCGTTCAAAGCGTTCCCTATGACCAAACGAAACGCTATGGCATAGTAGCTCCACTAGAGAGGTTCGGTCGTTTACATCAGGTAGATTATTTGATAGAGAAACCTCCACTGGGTCAAGCGCCGTCTAACCTGGCAATCATGGGCAGATACATATTAACTCCCGAAATATTCGCAATTCTGGAACATCAAGAAACAGGAGCCGGTGGAGAAATACAGTTGACGGATGCTATACAACAGCTGAATGAGAGTCAAGGCGTGTATGCATACGACTTCGAAGGCACTCGCTATGATGTAGGCGAGAAGCTGGGATTCATTATGACTACGCTCAGCTTTGCGCTGCAGAATGAAGAGTTATGTAAACCGCTGTTGCAAGGATTGGAAACGATTCTTGAACGAGAGCGTCTTGTCAGAATGAGTCGCTAATATAAATTCAGTTAGAGGGATCAATATGAAAATTAGTGTCATTGTACCGTCATATCAAAGAGTGGATGCTTTACTGAATTGTTTGGAAGGAATACAGAAACAAACGAGATACCCTGATGAAATCATCGTAGTAGTAAGAAATACAGATGACAGTACATTACAATACTTATCATCTATTCACATGGAAAACTTAAAAATTGCTCTCATTGAACAGTCAGGTGTGATAGCTGCATTGAACTTAGGGATCAAGGAAAGCATAGGATCTATTGTAGTATTAACCGATGATGATACAGTTTCCCATTCGAATTGGCTTGAAAAGATAGAGAATTATTATGTAACGAATCCTGATATAGGCGGAGTTGGAGGTAGAGATATCGTACACTTTCGTGGCAAACCGGTTGAAGCTATAAAACAACAGGTCGGTATTATAAAGCCATATGGTCGGATCATAGGGAATCATCATATTGGACTGGGAAGCACTCGTGAAGTGGATATTCTTAAGGGTGCCAATATGAGTTTTAGGAAAGATGCAATTCGAGGTATGGAATTTGATGAGAAATTAAAGGGTACTGGTGCTCAAATATATAACGAAATGGAGTTCAGTCTATCCGTTAAACAGAAAGGCTGGAAACTTATTTATGATCCCAAAGTATGTGTGGACCACTATCCAGCTGAGAGATTTGATGAGGATCAAAGAAACAGCTTCAATGAGATAGCTTTTTTCAATATGGCACATAATGAGACTTACACTTTACTTAAACATTCCAATTGGAAAAGAAGATTGCTATATATCGGATGGGTTATTCTCATTGGAAGCAAATCTTCACCTGGAGTTGTTCAATTTATGAGGATGTTGCCTAAAGAGAAATATAATAGTTTTAAAAAGATATTGATTTCATATAAAGGTAGATGGGGTGGTTGGAAAACGTGGAGAGGATCTTTAGAATAGGTGCTTTAAAGCCTGGCATTAGAATGTTACTATACGGATTAATGAAACTTGCGGGAATAGTCGTTCTTGGGTCAGTTGTTGGAGTTGCTGGTTCAATAGATTCACTCCATATGAAGCTTCTAGAATTTACAATCCTACTCGTGAGTATGATTATTTCATTACACATCTATGCCTATAGATCGGACTTGTTACTTCCATATAGTTTACTGATCTGGGTAGTGAGTCCAGAAATAAGGCGCTTAATGGATTGGTCGTTTCAGTCATACAGTGATACATCTATCATTTCACTTATGCCCTATTGTGTAGGGTTGATCCTACTAATACCAATTGTTAAAAACATCAAGCAAGTTGATCGTAGAATTAGCTTGATATCTAAAATTATGGGAGTAGCTTTGATTTATGGATTTTTCCTCGGATTTCTAAGTTTTGGACTATCGTCAGTATTTGATTTGTTAAATAATATTGTTCCGTTTCTTGTCTTAATTTATGTGAATGTAAGCAATTTCGATAGTGATGTCCGTGATAAATGGCTAAGAAGTTTCTCTTATCTTGGCGTAATCGTTGCTACCTATGGAATATATCAATATATGGTTCTTCCCCCATGGGATGAATTTTGGATGATTAGATCTAAGATGGGTTCCATTGGGCTACCTGAGCCTCAGAACTTTCGAGTTTTCTCTATCTTGAATTCACCTGGACCAGCAGGTGTATTTCTTGGATTAGCATTGGCGATCATGACTGTTCAGAAAAAATGGAGAGTATTTGGAATCATTGGAATCATGATTGTAGCATTTGGATTGCTTCTTACTTTGGTTCGTGTGGGATGGATTGCTTGTTTGGTTATGATCCTTGCCTACTTTATTAGAGCACATTTGAAAAATAAAATAAAACTGCTTGGTTTGGTTATGATCTTTGCTGTGGCTTATGTATTTGTCCTTCCTCTATTACCAGGGGCTAATAATGTTGTTTCTAGAATTGAGACATTCGGGTCATTAGAAGAAGATCATTCATTTAATGAAAGATTGAATTTTTCAAGCAATATTTTATCACAAGTAGTGGGTAACCCTATAGGAATGGGTCTGGGAAGTTCAGGGCTAGGTGCGAAGTTAACACAAAATTCAGATACACTAGTATCATTTGACAACGGTTATTTAAACATATTTTATACATTCGGACTTCCATTGGGAATAGCTATAATAGCAACATTGATTTACCTCCTTTTTGACCTTTTCAAGGTAAGTAAAAGAGAGAAAGTCTATTCTCCTATTTCATTGGCCGCAATTAGTGCTGTTTTATTTCTTTTATCTGCAAGTAATGTTTTGAGTGGATTAACTGGGTTTATTCTTTTCTTTATTATTTCACTCGCTTATATACCAAAGTCCTCAAATCAAGAGGTGACGTAGAATGTTGATCGTTTGTTTAGGTGATTCAATTACAGCAGGATTAGGCGTGAATAGATCTAGAACAAGTTATACGGATGTATTAATGAAACAACTGAATTCTTCTGATTCTCAATCCGTTCAGATTATTAATTATGGGGCTAGTGCAATGCAGGTTAATGAATCAAGAGAGAGATATGAGGAACAAATTCTAGAATTACAGCCTGACATTATCGTTTTTGCGCATGGGAATACAGAAGCCGTCGTAAGAGAACAAAGAAAGTACCTAAAATTTATGCCTAAAAGATGGAGAAAACCTGGTTGGATGGACCCAAGGCCCTATTATTCGAGCCGGAAGACTAGAAAATGGTTGGAAAAGATAGAGTCAGGGCTCCGATGGAGAGTAAAGGTTACGCTTATTAAGGTATTTGGTGGGAAGCAGTGGATGAGTTTAACAGAATTCAATAGACAAACAACTAATTTTACTAGAACAATCCTTAATCATAATACAAAAACAAATATTATATTTCTAACTCCAGGGGATATCGAAGAAAAATACTTCCCGGGATCTCCGGAATCGATGAGGAGATATAGAGAGGTATTACAAGATATATATGAGCTGAATAAATCTAGCGACAGAATATTTATGAGTAACCCATCACAGTATTTGAATACATGGAACGATTATTTTATGGATCGCTTTCACCCTAATGAAAGTGGTCATAACAAAATTGCTGAGGCACTCATGGACATAATTATTGAGCATTCTCTCTTGAATAATAACAGAGTAATGAAAGAGGTAAGCCTATGAAGATCTGTTTCGTTACACACAAGGTGAAGAAAGGAGACGGACAAGGAAGAGTGAATTATGAAGTCATCGAAGAAGCTTTAAAACAAGGACATGAAATCATAGTTATATCTTCAGAGCTATCCGAAGAACTTCGGAATGAAAGCCAAATAGAATGGATTAAAATGAATGTAAGCAAAATTCCTACAATTTTATTGCAGTATCAATTATTTGCGTTGTTCTCCGCTATCTGGATATGGACTCATCAGAAAAAAATGGATCTCATTGTGGTCAATGGGTTTATTACCTATGCTCGATCTGACATTAATTGTATTCATTTTGTCCATAGTGCATGGGTTAAGTCAAAGTATCATCCGTATCGTGATCATAAAAACGTCAAAAGCCTTTATCAGTTATTTTACAATAGCTTGAATGCTTATTTAGAGAGATATGCACTGAAACATACGAAACAAATCATTGCAGTGTCGGAACAAGTTAAACAGGAATTAGTACAGGTTGCAAAAATACATGCTCAATATATTGTGGTAATTTCAAATGGTGTTGATTTGAATGAGTTTTATCCACGATCTGTTAATCGGGCGGATTTTGATCTAGACACCAATACTACGTATGGTTTGTTTGCTGGAGACTTGAAATCTAATAGAAAGAACTTGGATACAGTACTTCATGCAATGGCTAAGGTGGAGAATATAAACCTATTAGTGCTTGGTTATACTGAAAAAAGTAATTATCCCAGTATGGCTAAATATCTAGGAATAAGTGATCGAGTTCACTTTTTAGGGTACAGGAAAGATGTAGCCGAAATTATGTCCCTTGCTGATTTGTTTATTTTCCCCTCAAAATATGAGCCGTTTTCGCTTGTAATCTTAGAGGCAATGGCTTCAGGATTGCCGGTTATAACAAGTAGTAGATGCGGTGCTGTTGAACTTTTGTCCGATAATTCTGCCGTTGTTATTGAGGATCCAGAGGATACAACAACGTTAATCAACGTGCTTACGGAACTTGCTTCAAATAAAGAAAGATTAAAGATGATGGCTTTGAGAGCAAGGGAAGATGCTCAAAAGAATTCATGGCAAAATATGTCGTATAAATATTTGCAAATAATCAATTACACTTCAAAGAAATTCTAGTAAAGCAGGTCTGAAGGGATAAAAACATATGGCTATTGTGAATTTGATCAAACAAAGAAGAAGTTTGGGTAGTTTAGGAAATGTTTTGCAAATTTTCGCTTCTAATGTATTTATTCTTGGATTAAATGTAATAACAGGTATTATCATAGCAAGATATTTAGGGCCAGAGGGGCGTGGGGAACAAGCAGCGATGATTATGTGGCCAACATTTCTGGCTTATTCGTTGACTTTAGGCATTCCAGCCTCATTAGTTTATTATATGAAAAAAAAAGATGAAAATCAGGGTTCACTCTATATCACATCATTGTATATGAGTTTAATTCTCGGTTGTGTTGCGATAGCGGTTGGCTTTGTCATTATTCCATTTTGGATGAGAGAGTATTCTAAGGGAGTTATTGAATTTGCAACTTGGGCTTTAATCATGGCGCCAATTGCAATGCTTGGGACGATCAACGTGGCTGCTCTTCAATCTAGAGAAGAATATCATCGATATAACTTCATTAGATATTTTCCTGTATTTAGCACTCTAGTCCTTCTTTTAGGTCTTGTCGTTACAGATCACGTCACACCGTTTTATACATCGGTGGCATATCTTTTTCCTGCCATCCCAGTTGCGATATGGGTAACAATAAAAATGATTTCAAATTATAAGATTAAGCAGAAAAATAAGATTGAATCCGGGAAAAAGCTGTTAAGCTATGGAATCAGATCATATGGTACAGATGTTGCCGGGACATTTTCAGGATATATTGATCAGATTTTAGTAGTAGGATTGTTGTCTCCGAGCAGTTTGGGTCTATATGTGGTTTCCCTTAATCTTTCTAAAATGTTAAATACGATTCAATATGCAATTTCCTCTGTATTGTTTCCAAAAGCATCGGGGCTTACACAAGTGGATGCTATTAATCTAACTTTTAGAGTATTTAGAATTAGTATCGTAATAACAATGATATTAGGTATTGGGATTTTTATTGTAGCTCCGTATCTTTTAATACTCCTTTATGGTGAGACCTTTGTTGAAGCAATAGCAGTGTTTAGAATATTAATTTTTCAAACAGCGATATATAGTACCTCATGGATACTCTCACAAGGATTTATGTCTATTGGGAAACCAGGATCTGTAACGATTCTTCGAATAATATCACTTGGATTAAACGTAATATTGTTAAATATATTCATTCCTCTCTTAGGTATAGAAGGTGCAGCTATATCGTTGCTAATCACATCGATGATTGAAATAATTGGGATTTTCCTTATCTATACCATAAGATATAAAGTTAAATTGGGAAATTGGATTGTTTCAAAGAAGGATATCTTATGGGTGACTCAACGTATCCGTAATCAAAAAAATCATAGTAGAGAATCTATGTAGAAAGGAAAAACAGTAAATGAACATACTTTTATCCATTCATCATAATTTGAACAAAAATGAAGGAGCCCCAGGAGTAACCTATCAACTTTATCAGGAGTATGAAAAATTAGGGCATCATGCTTCCATTTATTCCTTCGATAGTATTCCATCCTATGTACCAAATAAACTAAAATCATTTTTATTTCCATTATTCTTTTTTTTGTATGTAAAAATAAATGCAAGGAAACAAAACATTGACGTTATTGATGCTTCAAGTGGAGATGCGTGGATCTTAAGCCTGTTTAGAAACCGCAAAAAAAAGTCTGAGACTCTACTCATATCAAGAAGTCATGGGCTAGAACATACTGTCCATGACAGCCTCCTAGATCAACAACATATAGGGAACGTTAAACTTTCATGGAAGTATCCTATATATCATGGGGGTATCAGATTGTGGGAAGTAGCAACTTCGTTCCGAAAAGCTGACGGTTGTTTGTTTTTAAATGATTATGACTTAATTTATTCTATTGAGAAGTTGAAAATCAATAGGCAGTATTCTCGGACAATCAGTAATGGGCTTCCTGATTATTTTATTGATTTACCAGTTAATATCTTATCTATTGAAAAAAAGGATAAAGTACATATTGTACAAATAGGAAGTTATATATCTAGGAAGGGTATTTTCTATACTGCAAAAGCAATGAATTCAATATTAAAAAAATATCCTAATGTCGAGCTGTCATTTATCGGTACGGGTTGTATGGCTGAAAAGGTACTTGAGGACTATGATCCTGCGGTACATAATCAGATACAAGTTATTAGTAAATATGAACATCAAGAATTGCCAATCCTCCTACAGGGTAAACACATTTTGTTGTTCCCATCATTGGCAGAAGGCTTTGGATTAGTACTAATTGAAGCAATGGCGTGTGGTTTAGCACCTCTTGCAACAGCTACTCAAGGGCCTTTAATGATACTAAAAGATGGTTACGACTCAAAAATAATACCTCCGGCAGATTACGAGTCAATTGAGAATGTTTTAAATTATTTGTTCTCCAATACGAACATGCTTGATCAGTTAAGACACAATGCTTACGAAACCGCACAGCAATATAAATGGTCGGAGATAGCGAAAGACACCATTCATTTTTATGAGAAAATTAGTAAGAAGGAAATTGGTTAATATTATAACCACTGTGTTACTTTATCAGTAACAATAGGGGGAATGTTATGTTTTCAAAATTAATAAAATGTTTATTTAGCATTCGATTTTGGTCATACGTTGTAAAGATGCTATTAAACCTATACGATCGAAGTTTTGGTTCTATTCCAAAACTTGGAGCTTATAATGATGCCGTCATAGATGTTACTACATCATTTCGTAATCCTAATAATATCTATCTCAATACTAAAGTAACAATTGGTGAAGAATGCCGTTTGTGGGCTTCAGAAAATGCGAAAATAATTATTGGTAAATCGGCGATTTTAGGTCCAAACGTATTTATAACTAGTATGAACCATGGAATAGAAAAGAATACCGTTATTCGTGATCAAAACTTTATCGAAAGAGATGTAATTATTAATGAAGATTGTTGGATTGGATCCCAAAGTATAATTCTCCCCGGTGTAACACTAGGAAAAGGAACAGTTGTGGCAGCTGGAGCGGTAGTTACTAAGAGTACGGAACCTTATTCTATTGTTGCCGGAGTTCCAGCAAAGGTTATTTCATATAGACTATAAGCTAAGTTGCAAATATTGAAGTACTCAAATAAATGAATTGAAAGTGAAAACCAAAATGAGGTGAGAGCATGAATATTCTTCATATAGCCAATCATGTTAAACAGTCTGGTAACGGAATTGTTAATGTTATGATCGATTTAGCCTGCGAGCAGGCTAGATTGGGTCATAATGTAGCGGTTGCATCTGAGGGTGGGGAGTATATAGAACTGTTGCGAAAGAATAATGTTCAACATTATAAACTTGATCAGACGAGAAAGCCAGCACAAATGATGCAGGCTTTTTTTGTTTTTCGAAAAATAGTCAAAGTATTTAAGCCAGATATTATCCATGCACATATGATGACTGGAGCTTTGTACTCAAGATATTTGAAAGGGTTTCAGAAATATAAAATTGTAACGCATGTACATAATGAATTTCAGAAGAGTGCGGACTACATGAAGGTTGGAGATTCAGTCATAGCGGTAAGCCAAGCAGTGGCTAAATCGATGGCGAACCGGGGTGTAGAAGAGCAGAAATTACGTGTTGTTTTAAACGGAACAATAGGAAGCAAGCGAATAGAAGATACAGATGGTATCTCACTAAAGGGCCGTTCGATTGTTACTGTTGCTGGATTAAATGAGCGAAAGGGTATATCAGATTTAATCGAAGCGTTTGACATCGTTTCCGTCGAATGCCCAGATTCAGAGTTGTATATCGTTGGAGATGGACCGGACAGAGACGTATTTAAATTAAAAGCTGCCCAATCATTCAATCATCAAAGGATACATTTCGAGGGGTTCCAGGCCGACCCCCATAAATATATGAGTTCTGCAGAAGTATTTGTACTAGCCTCACATAAAGATCCATTTCCGTTAGTATTGGTTGAAGCTAGGGAAGCGGGTTGTGCCATAATCGCAACCGATGTAGACGGTATACCAGAAGCATTGAATTATGGGAATTCCGGCATGATTGTACCACCGAGATCTCCAGACAAGTTAGCAGAAGCAATTATTACAATGCTGTGTGATGAGGAACTTCGTGACAAATATAAAGTTTCTGCACAACAGGGATTGGATTTCTACAAAGTAGAACGGGTCGCTAAAGAGACGATAAAAATTTATGAAGAACTTCGGATCAGTTAAATTTCACTGAAGAAAAGAGAGATAATTATGAAGGTGCTTTCGACTGGAATGGGATGGATAGATATCCAGCATGGTGGATTAAATCGTTATTTCGCCGATTACACCAATGCAATGAAAGAACATGGACACTCTGAACTTGGGTTGATTGTGGCTCCAAAAGGAGTTGATCTCCCATCAGACAGGAATATTCAGAATGCAACCCATGAAGTAGAGGTTAATCATTTTATCCCTCGGATGAGATCGGTGCAACAGCATGCTAAAGAAGCTATAAGCAGCTTTCAACCGGACGTATTTAATCCTCATTTTGCTTTCTATACAACCATGGTTACAAGAAGCCAAATCCCCGCCCATATCCCCATAGTTACACATTTCCATGGACCATGGGCAATGGAATCTAGAGTAGAAGAAAAGACGAATGCAGGTGCAATCAAAGAAACAAAGTTTTGGATCAAGAAGCAAGTAGAACAAATGACTTACCGTCGTTCGGATAGCTTCATTGTTCTTAGTGAGTACTTTAGAGACGTATTGACCGACACATATGGAGTGGATGAGAGAAAAATACATATTATACCAGGAGCGGTGGACCATCATCGATTCCAACCTCATCACAATCGTGAGGAATTAAGGACACAACTAGGTATTTTCTCGGATCAACCTTTGCTCTTCTGCATAAGAAGACTAGTTCGGAGAATGGGAATTGATCGCTTAATTCATGCCATGGTTGATGTAGTCCAAACACATCCTAACGTCCAGCTGTTCATCGGAGGAGATGGACCGATGCGGGCAGAATATGAGGAACTCATAGGTCATCTTGGGCTTTCTTCTAATGTTAAGTTGCTCGGCAGAATATCCAATGAGGAACTCGTGCAGTATTATCAAGCAGCAGATCTCAGCTTAGTTCCAACCCTCACACTAGAGGGATTCGGTCTTATTACCGTAGAATCTCTTGCCTGTGGAACACCAGTGCTAGGGACTCCTTATGGGGGAACAAAGGAGATTTTACATCAAATATCGGATGATTTAATGTTTAAAGACGGAACTTCTGAATCGATAAGCAAGAAAATTATTGATGTCCTGAATAAGGATTCTTACCTTCCTTCCCGAGAAGAGTGCAGAGAACATGTACTGAGTCAGTATACATGGGGGAGGGTAGCGGAAGCTGTGACGGAGGTATTTACGGAAGAAATCAGTAAAAGAAAGGGGTTCAGAAGATGAGAATCGCCTTTTATAACCATACGAGTTCGATCAGTGGTGCGGAGATCAGTCTACTGTTGACTGCACAACATTTAACTCTAGCACATCCGATACTGTTTGCACCCGAAGGTGAATTGCTGGAGAGAGCGCGTAACCGAGGACTTGAAGTCGTGGCGCTGCCTAGCTTCCGAGCGAGAATGACCAAAAATCCGATTCTTCTAGTGATCTATGTTATGGGAATGTTGTGGGCAGGATGGAGGCTGGCTCTTCTAATGAAGAAAAATGATGTGGATCTCATCCATGCCAATTCTATAAGAGCAGGTATTATGGCAGGTTTATTCAGATGGTACCATCGACTGCCAGTTGTGTGGCATTTACGAGACATGCCTCCACAGGGATACATGGGCAAGATTGTTCGCAAGTTCGCAGGGTTTACGTCGCAGGCACTCATCGGTATTTCCGAATCTGTCATTCAGGGCATAGATCATCCTTCTGTAGCGGGGCGGTGCCATCTCGTACATAACGGTGTGGAACTAAGGAGTTTCAATCCCGAGGTAAGACAAGGCATTAGAGAAAGTACCCGTGTCGAATTAAGAACACCTCAAGATGCACGAGTGTTGGCTATTATAGGTCAGATTGCTCCATGGAAGAGACAAGAGGATGCTATTGAAGCATTCGCCACTCTTGTGGGTGAGGAACAAAACACGGTTCTATGGATTGTTGGAGAAGCTAAGTTCAGGTCAGAGAACGAACAATATCTCGACCAACTACATGAGAAGGTTAAGTTGTTACAACTTGAGGATAACGTCATATTCACAGGATTCAGAGAAGATGTATTGGAGATCTGCTGTTCAGCAGATCTCCTTTTATTATGTTCGGATAAAGAACCCTTTGGCCGAGTTATTATTGAAGCGATGTCACAAGGAACGCCTGTCGTTGGGACACGAGGGGGTGGCGTCCCTGAGATTATTCAACATGGTGTGAGTGGACTCATGTATGAGATTGGAAATGTCGAGCAACTCATACATTGCATCCGTCAAGTACTCGATGATGAGATCTTTTGGTCTAAGCTTAGTCGCAATGGACAGGAGCGGGTACAAGAGAGGTTCTCCATCACTCAGACTTCTCACAATGTCGAACTGATTTATCAGCAGCTATTGGTCAGACCTGGTCATGAATTGTTGGAACATCAACGTGCAAGGGAGATGATGTAATGCGTGATCTGAAAGTAGCCATTGTACATGATTACCTTAATCAAATGGGCGGTGCTGAACGAGTAGTAGCTGTATTCCACAAAATGTTCCCCGATGCGCCAATTTATACAACGATTGTGGATCGAAATAAACTTCTTCCCGAGTTACAGGACGCTGATATCAAGACGACTTGGATGCAGCGAATTCCAGGAATATTAAAAAAATTCAAAATGTTCTTCTGGTTGTACCCGTTCGCAGTACGTTCAATGAACGTGAAAGGCTACGACCTTATTCTTAGCTCCAGTAGTGCTTATGCCAAAGGAGTACGGAAGGGTAGGGGGAGTATCCATATTTGTTATTGCCATACACCTATGCGATTTGCATGGAATTATGAAGCGTATATGGAAAGCGTTCAAGTCCCGAATAACGTAAAAAAACTTGCAAAATGTTTTATCCGCCCTCTCCAAACATGGGATAGAAATAACTCGAAGCATGTGGATCGCCTGATTGCAAATTCAACCATCGTGAAAGAGCGGATCAAACAATGTTATGAAATGAATGCACCGATTATTTTCCCTCCAGTAGAGATTAGCCGGTTCAACGCAATAGAAGGGGAGCCAGAGGATTATTTTCTTGTTGTTTCCAGATTAGTATCGTACAAAAGAATAGATTTGGCCGTAGAGGCTTGTACTCAGTTGGGTCAACGTTTGCTCGTAGTTGGCGATGGTCCAGATCGGCAGAGACTTGAGCGGCTAGCTGGCGATACGGTCACTTTTCTAGGGCGGAGAAGTGATGAGGAGGTCGTCCGTTATATGCAGCATTGTAAAGCATTGATCTTTCCCGGTATTGAAGATTTCGGCATAACACCGCTTGAAGTTAATGCATGCGGCAGGCCGATTATTGCTTACTGTGTGGGTGGAGCCTTGGACACGGTTGTTGATGAACAGACGGGGTTATTTTTCGAAGAGCAATCCGTAAGCTCACTGATGGCGACAATCGATCAGTTCAATCAATATCAATGGAATTCAGAACGAATTCGGCAGCATGCTGAGAAATTCAGTGAGCATTTATTTATAGAACAGTTGCAGTCCAGCATTGAGAGTCTGTTAGGAACAAGAGAGATCAATACCAAGATCACGGAAGCGGAAGGGAGCTATTAATATGCATATCGTTTTATTATCGGGAGGTAGCGGAAACCGCTTATGGCCCTTATCCAATGAGACACGTTCCAAACAGTTTCTCAAATTATTGGATAACGGTTCTGGACAGCGTGAGTCCATGGTTCAGAGAGTATGGGGCCAGCTTGGTCAAATGGGTCTTCAGCAGTCTGCCATTGTGGCAACAGGGCGATCACAGGTAGAAATGCTTCAAAATCAGCTTGGACTTGAAGTAGAAATGGTCGTCGAGCCAGCACGTAGAGATACATTTCCGGCTATTGCATTGGCGGCTGGTTACCTGTACTCCGTTAAAGGTGCGAGTCCTAACGATGTTGTCATAGTGCTTCCAGTTGATCCGTTTGTAGAGGATCATTTCTTCGAGAAAGTGAAAGAATTAGAAACGCTAATGTTGCAAACCGAAGCTGATCTGGGATTGATGGGTGTCTTACCAGATCATCCTTCTTCCAAATTCGGCTACATCGTACCTCAATCCACATCGAAATTGGATAATGGGATGGAATTTTTACGGGTAAACCATTTCGTTGAGAAGCCTGAAGAACAACATGCTCTTCAACTGATGGAGCAATCTGCGCTTTGGAATTGTGGCGTGTTTGCTTTTCGCCTCGAGTATGTTATTAATCATCTCCTAGAGCAGTCTCTTCCCATTCAATATGATGAATTAATACATCAGTACAATCGTATGGAAAAGACAAGTTTCGATTATGCCGTGGTGGAAAAGGCAAAAAATATTGTTGTGATGCCGTATAAAGGCATATGGAAAGACTTAGGCACTTGGAATGTATTGACCGAAGAAATTCAATCCACAGTTATTGGAAAGGGCACTTTGACCGAGGATTCTCATAATACACATGTTATTAATGAGTTGGATATTCCGATAACGGTCATTGGATCTCCAAATTTAATCGTTGCGGCAAGTCCGGATGGGATTCTTGTATCTGAGAAGAATGCCAGCATTCGAATTAAAGAAGTGATGCAATTTGGTGATCAGCGCCCGATGTATGAAGAGCGCCGTTGGGGACGCTATCGTGTGTTAGACTACATTAAATATCCGAATGGAAATGAAGTATTGACCAAACGGATCTGCATTCTTCAAGGGAAGAATTTAAGCTATCAATATCATCTTTTGCGCAGTGAAGTATGGACGGTTATATCGGGACAAGGGGAAATGATATTGGATGGCACTGTTCGGATGATTGAAAAGGGAGATGTCATCGTCATATCTACGGAAGCGAAGCATAGCTTACGAGCGATTACCGATATCGAAATCATAGAGGTGCAGACAGGTAGTCAATTAGTTGAGGATGACATTGTGAGACTGGCCATGAATTGGGGAGAAATAACGGAGATTGTTATGATCTGAAAATTCAATTATCAGATAGTGAGGTAAATACATTGAAATTAGATGCCATTGAATTGGACCTAAGTGATGTGTCCAAAGAATTATTTTTTTTACTATTTATTTTACGTGAGGAAACGCTGGATGAGATGCTTGTTAAGCAATATACATCCGATCTGGATTGGAAATGGTTTGTGAAGCTTGTAATGCATCATCGTGTGTATCCTCTTGTTTATTTGAAATTGAAAGAACTTAACCCCACACTAATTCCGGCTAATGTCAGGGAATCTCTTCAGCAACAATATAATAACAACACCATGAAGATGCTACATCTAAGCAGAGAAATGAATCATATCTGCAAAGCATTTACCAACAATGGAATACGTACTATCTTGCTAAAAGGACCGGTTCTTGCAATACAACTCTATGGTAATCTGGCTCATAGAACATCCAAGGATATAGATATTCTAGTTCACGCAGATGATGTGGAGAAAACGGAGGACATACTGGTACAACTTGGCTATGTGTCGGAAGATGAGCATTTATTGGATAATTGGAAGAGGAAATCACATCATCTATCTTTCGAGCATCATGAGCATATGGCACAAGTTGAAATCCACTGGCGATTGAATCCTCATTTCAGCAAGTCCTTCTCATTTGATCAATTGTGGAAACGTAGAAATGATGTGATATTGTCTAATCAAACGTTTCACTATTTGGGAAATGAGGATCTTCTCTACTATCTTAGTGACCATGGTGCTAGACATGGTTGGTTCCGGTTACGTTGGTTAATGGATATTGAAAGGTTATTACCTACAATAAGTAGTGGAAATATGAATATTCATTTCAATCAATATGGAGGACAGCAATACGTAGGGCAGGCGTTGATCCTGTTATCGCAATTATTTTCAACGAAGATCTCTCGTGATTTAGAAGTATTAACAGTTAGCCCAAAATCTAACCGATTAGCAGTAATGGCCCTCTATTATATCAAAAGAATAGTTCAATTAAACCCGGTACCGGAGAAAAGTGTTGCTTGGCATTATCATCGCTACATTTTTTCATTAATGTCGGGGAAACAGAAATTAACTTACCTCTTAATCAAGCTTTCTCCTAGTTCTCGAGATGCGTTATTGTTACCCCTGCCTAAATCGCTCCATTTTCTCTATTTCCTACTCCGACCCTTTCTATGGTTCTGGCGGCGAATGAAACAACAATCTATATAATCGTTGTAGAATTACTTTCCCAAATTCCAATATAATGATACAATTTGTATCATAGAAATGATGTATCTTAATTCAATCAAGGAGGCTATTATTCATGAGCACTGAACTTATCGCAACGGATGATTTTATCGTACAATCGGAGGGTTTCCTGGTAAGTGATATGGATGGCGAGAAAGTGATGCTGAGCATCGAGAACGGCAAATATTATAATCTCGGTCAAATAGGCGGGCGGATCTGGGAGCTTCTATCTTCGCCTAACACGGTGACTGGGATGGTTGAGCAATTAGTGACCGAGTATGAGATTGAACCTAACGTATGCGAGCAGCAAGTATACACATTCCTACAGCAGCTTGCAGCCGAAGGCATCGTACAGGTGAGAAAACAATAATGAGCTTGTATAGAAAAGTACGCAGATTTAGTTCTTATCCTCTTGATGTAAAGTGGATGTTCGTAGAGGCGTATTTCTACTTGGCGTGGGGGAGGGTGCTTAAACTACTCCCCTTCTCCAAAGTAGCTCCTTCTTTAGGGAGTCACATGAAGGAAACTTCGTTTACGAGCTATACGGAACAGGACCTCTTACTGCTACGTAAAGTGTCGAGGGCTGTTCATACGATGAGCCGTGTCACGTGGTGGGAAAGCCAGTGTATGGTCAAGGCCATCGCAGCGATGAAGATGCTTGAGCGAAGAGGGATCCCGAGCACGATGTATCTGGGAAGTGGCCGAGATGAGAAGGGTCAGATGGTTGCGCATGCTTGGTTGCGTAGTGGTTCATATATTTTAACGGGCAAAGAAGGACATGAGAAATATACCGTAGTAGGGATTTTCGGGAATGATAAACAAGCTGAAGCTCTGACGACTATGAAGCGGTAATCCGCATAAGGGGTTATTCATTAATGAAAGATTTATTTTATTTTATTCGTAAAATGCATCATGTCGCAGGGTTCAGATTGTATATCAATATGTCCATGACGCTACTCATCAGTTTACTGGATGGTATAGGTATCTATTTGATCGTTCCCCTTCTCAGTATCATAGGCGTATTTGACATGAGTATGGATGGCGTGCCATTGATCTCTTCTTTATTAGATATAATTGAATCATGGTCATTTGAGTTGAATTTGCCGATTGTACTAGCCGTATATGTCGTTATCGTGGGGGGGGAGGCACTGCTCCAGCGAAGCCAGACCTTGTTGAATGCGAGGATTCTGCAAAACTTTATTCGTACGCTCCGGATCGAGACGTATCGTGGACTGATTCAAGCCAAATGGGAGTTCTTCCTGCGCAAGCGCAAGTCAGACTTTAATCATATTTTGACGAATGAACTTGGGCGAGTGAATTACGGTACCTCATTATTCTTGCAGATGATTACTTCCATCATTTTCACCATCATACAGATCGGTCTTGCCTTATGGCTCTCTCCTGTACTAACGATAGTTGTTATGATCAGTGGCGGACTAATAGCTCTTTATTCACGTAAATTCATTAAAAAGTCGAAGAATCTTGGTGAACAGACAACAGAATTGTCTAAGTATTATTTTGGAGGAATCAACGATCATTTCAATGGTATTAAGGATATTAAGAGCAATAGACTAGAGCAATCTCACATTGTCTGGTTCAAAAATCTATCCACAAAAATGGAGCATAACTTCATCCAATTGGGAAGGGTTAATTCCTTGTCTCAGCTTATTTATCGCCTATCCTCTGTTGTACTGATTGCCGGTTTCGTCTATCTGGCCCTTGAGGTGATCCATACACCAGTGGAACAATTAATTATTGTTGTTCTTATCTTCTCGCGGTTGTGGCCGAGGTTTATTAGCATTCAATCGAGTACCGAGCAACTTGTATCCAGTTTTCCAGCATTTCAGGCGATGCGCAATCTGCAAATGGAATATGAGACAGACAAGGAAATCGGAGAAATAGCCTCTATGCGTGAACCTGACCGATTGAAAATGCAGGAAGGAATAGAATGCCGAGATGTGAACTACCGATACGATTCCAATGAACCCGTATTCGCTTTAAGTGATATTAATATACATATTCCCGCCAACCGTATGACGGCAATCGTTGGCAAATCAGGTGCAGGCAAAAGTACGCTTATCGATATGTTGATGGGAATGATTCATCCGGAGAATGGTCAGGTGATGATTGATGGTGAGACTCTTAGAGATGAGCAACAGCTTCTATCTCTACGCAGTTCGATCGGATATGTGGCACAGGATCCCTTTCTCTTCAATGAGAGCATTCGCGATAATCTGAAGCTGGTTAATCCTAACGCTAATGATGCTGAACTGTGGGAAGCCTTGTCATTCTCGGCTTCCGAAGAATTTGTGCGCAAGCTTCCTCGAGGTCTGGATACGGTCATCGGTGATCGAGGAATCCGGTTGTCAGGAGGAGAGCGGCAGCGGATCGTACTAGCGAGAGCGATCTTGAAGCGTCCTGCTATTCTTGTGCTAGATGAAGCGACAAGCGCGTTGGACAGTGAGAACGAACAATTGATTCAAGGGGCGCTGGAACTTCTGAAAGGAAGCATGACCATTATCGTCATCGCCCATCGACTATCTACGATTCGCAATGCAGATCAGGTGATTGTCATGGAGCAGGGTGAAGTTATTCAGCAAGGGGGTTATCAGCAGCTATCACAGGAGACCAAAGGCACTTTTAGACAGTTGCTTAATTATCAAACGGGTACTGAGATGTAGGCATTCATGAGGCAGTCGTTCCTTCATTATAGGGGGAGCGGCTGCCTTTTTTTGCTATGGAGATTGGCAAATGAAACCTTTTATCCTCAAGTAATGTATTATAGGGTAATATAACTCTTTTCGAAGGAGGCTCATCATGGGAATCTTGTCTAGGTTTAGAGATATTATGGCAAGCAATGTTAATGCTTTATTGGATAAGGCAGAAGATCCAGAGAAGATGATGAATGATTATATGCGAAATCTGAATATGGACCTTGGCAAGGTCAAGGCGGAGACGGCTTCGGTACTCTCAGATGAGAGTAGAGCCCAAAGAACACTTGATGAATGCACAGCTGAGATTAGAAAGCTGCAACGATATGCCGAAAAGTCAGTGGATTCCGGTAATGATGAAGACGCCCTAAAATTTCTTGAGCGAAAGGCAAAACAGATAGAGAAACAAAAGCAATTACAAACCGCCTATGACGTGGCTTCTGCTAACGCCTTAAGGATGCAACAAATGCAGGAAAAAATCATATTAGATATGGGCCAGTTGGAAGCACGACAACTCCGTTTGAAGGAGAGAATGGCAGCTACCAAAGCACAGCAAAAAATAAACTCTAGCGGTTCCTCTGTAGATAGTGACCCCGTATTAGATACCTTAGAAGAGAAGGTTGATCAAGCTTATAATGAAGCTATGGCTTTAGCTGAACTTAGAGCAGAACCGAAGGACGATCTGGATGATCTATTCGCAGAATTGGAGAAGAGCACTAATGCCCAGACTAATCCAAGTAAGAATCCAGAAGATGAGTTGGCCGCAATGAAAGATCAAATGAACAATAAGAATTAAAAGTTCCTTGTGATAGAGGTGAGTAGATGCCAGTTATTGAATACAAATGTCCAAACTGCGGGAGTGGGATGGTCTTTGATAGTGAGACAGGAATGTTATCTTGTCACAGCTGCGGAAGAAAAGATAATGTTGAACAACTTCCTGATCCTTTGATCAAGAATACCTTTTCAGAAGATGAGGTAATGGAGTACCATTGCAACAGTTGCGGAGCAGTCATTATGACCGAAGCGGAGACAACCGCAACAGTCTGTAGCTTCTGTGGTTCAGCTGTTGTTCTCGGCGACCGGTTGACGGGGACGCTTGCTCCAGCGAAGGTTATCCCTTTTTCAATTAGTAAAGAAGAGGCTAAGAATGCTTTTAAGAAATGGTGTAGGAATGGTCGGCTGACGCCCAATGGGTTCATGACAGCGGATCGAATCAAAGGGATAACGGGGGTCTATGTACCCTTTTGGCTATATGAATTACATAATAATGTTGAGGTTCATGGTCATGGCACGAAGGTGAGATCCTTCCGAAGAGGCGATTACCAGATTACAGAAACACAGCATTTTGATGTATACCGTAAGCTTCGTCTGAACTATGTGAATCTACCGATCGATGCTGCGGAGAAAATGAATGATGAACTGATGGATCGACTTGAACCTTTTCCATATGATCAGCTAAAAAGTTTCAAAACACCGTATCTAGCAGGTTATATCGCGGAAAAATACAGTTATAACGATGAGGAACTTTTCCCACGAGCGAAAGAAAAAATTAATGAATATATTCAATCATCTATTCAGTCTGCGACGGCAGGATATACAACCATGAGTTTCACCGACAAACAAATTGATACCAAATTACAACAAGCAGATTATGTTCTGCTTCCGGTATGGGTGGTACACTATGACTATAATAAGACAGATCATATGTTTGCTATGAATGCTCAGACGGGTAAGGTGGTTGGTAAACCCCCGATCAGTAAGGCAAAAGTGACGGCATGGTTTGCAGGTATTTCGGGTGTCTCACTTCTTTCACTGAAGCTCATTTCATTGATGGTGGGGGGCGGGTTCTGGTGAATATGAATAGAAGGATTATAGCGATCCTGTTCTTCCTCGCAGTGTATCTAGCGGTTCCGATGGAGACGACGGTGGCTGCAACAGAATTGAAGACATTAATCTATGATGAAGCGGGTTTACTAACTCAGGATGAGTATAATGAGCTGAACGTAATGGCTAATAAATACGGAGCTGAGCGAGAAACAGACATCATTATTTATACTACTAACAATGAAGATAATGTTGATGTGATGGTCATGACACAAGATTTCTACGATGAGCAGGCCCCAGGGTATGATAAGGCACATGGGAATGCAGTCATACTAACGATGGATATGAGAAACAGAGATTTCTATTTAGCTGGATTTTATAAAGGTAAAGAGTACCTCGATGACGGCAGGCTTGATAAGATAAATGCAAAGATTACGCCGGATTTAGCGAATGGCGACTATAAGCTAGCATTTGAAAAGTATATTAAAACAGCTCACAGATATATGGGGTTTGAGCCAGATGTGAACCCGGACAATATATTGTTTAATGGTTGGTTTCAATTGGCTGTTTCACTAGGGGTCGGAGGGCTAGTCGTGGGTCTAATGGCTTATCGCTCGGGTGGTCGAGTGACGGTAAATCGGCAAACCTATGAAGATGCAAGCACTTCAGGGGTTCTGGAACATCGTGACCAATACCTTCGGACAACAACAACGAGACAGAAGATCGAGAAGAACAATGGCGGTGGCTCAGGTGGTGGCGGAGGAACTACCGGTGGTGGTCATTCACATAGTGGTAGCAGAGGATCATTTTAAAGGATGAGGTGGAGTTAATAATGGGTTTCTTTAAAAATCAATTTGCAAACGTTGTGGAATGGGAAGAGTTTAGAGATGATATGATCTTTTGGAAGTGGAACAATCAGGAGATTAAAAAAGGAAGTAAGCTCATTATTCGCTCTGGTCAGGATGCTATTTTTGTGAATAACGGTAAGATCGAAGGGATTTTTGAGGATGAAGGGGAATTCAATGTTGATTCGGACATCGTCCCATTCCTATCTACGTTAAAAGGATTCAAGTTTGGCTTTAACAGTGGGATGAGGGTGGAAGTCTTATTCGTTAATACGAAGGAATTCACTGTCAAGTGGGGAACACAGAATCCGATTCTGATCCCAACTCCGCAGCTTCCGGGCGGCATGCCTATTCGCGCGAATGGAACGTTCAATTTCAAAGTGAATGATTATGTTACGTTGATCGATAAGATTGCTGGCATGAGAAATAGTTATCTTGTGGATGATGTTAAGATTCGGATTACTTCTGTGTTAGATCAGTTATTAATGAAGTGGATTAGCCGCGAAGGAAAAGATATGTTTAATCTTCAGGCGAACGCATCAGATATTGCCAAAGGGATCCGTGAAGATCTCGATATGCAGATTATGGACAACGGGATGACGATTACAGGATTTCAAGTGATGAGCTTCAATTACCCTAAAGAAATTCAAGATATGATCACGAAAACAGCTTCCCACGAAATGATCGGTAACCTACAGAAATTCCAACAAGTTAGCATGACGGAAGGTATTTCATCTGGCAAAGTACAAGGTGGCGGTGCTGCTTCGGATATGGCGGGTATGATGATGGGAATGAATATGGCTAATGAAATGATGAAGAATATCAATCAGAACTCAAATCAGAACCAAAAGCCTTCTGCTGAGAAGCAGCAATCTGCACCTGCTCCTTCTTCTGCAGAAGGCGATAAGAAGCCCAACTTCTGTCCGAATTGTGGTACGAAAACTGAAGGCGCTAAATTCTGTTCGAATTGCGGTCAGAAGCTTTAACTGGACCGGCAGCCAATTCAATTAAATAGAGCCCGCTCACCTGAGTGGGCTTTTGCTTGTATAACAGTCATGCTATAGCCCAAAAAAACATTCAGTGATAAGATATTTTGTAAGTGTCCATTTTGGAAATATATAATCTTTTGACAAGAAGTATGTCAATAAAGGAGACAACAAACCATGAGTAAGAAACTGAAGATTAACAACGATTGGTTATTCACGAAACAGCCATTACATACGAACTATGAGTCGGTATCTCAATCAGATGAATGGGTTGCCGTAACGCTTCCTCATGATTGGTTAATTTATGATGCGAATAATTTATATGAAGATGGCGATGGTTGGTACAAGAAGACAATAGAACTAACTGAAATATCCCCGCAGACCATATACACACTTTATTTTGAAGGTGTATATATGGATTCAACGTTAATTGTGAATGGTCATGAAGTTGGAACTTGGAAGAATGGCTATGCCAGCTTTGAAATGGATATCACTTCCTACCTGATTGAAGGTAAGAACGAAATTGTTGTACATGTCATCCATCAATCGCCTAATTCACGTTGGTATTCTGGTGCCGGAATCTATCGCTCCGTATGGTTGAAGACATACCCTACTTCTCATATAGCACCGCAAGGGATCTATGTGTCTACCATTCAAAATGAGACAAATTGGCATGTAGAGTTGGATACAGAGGTTGTGATCGATGGAACGTCAAACTCCACTTCAACTTATAAGTTGAGACATCGTATTGTGGATGGACAACATAATGTAGTCACGCAATCGGATGTTCAATTTCATGCGGAAGATAGACTAATAAAGACTACGCTAATGGTCACTAATCCATTGGTATGGGATATCATTGATCCGACTTTATATACACTACACACGGAATTGATTATAGATGATACGGTTATCGATGATGAGGATTTGAACTTTGGATTCCGGACGATAGCCTTTGATACAGAAAAAGGATTCTTTCTGAATGGACGTCATGTCAAATTAAACGGTGTGTGTCAGCATCATGATTTAGGAAGCCTTGGCGCAGCTGTCAATAGGGTTGCCTTGAAACGTCAAATGTCTCTTCTTCAAGAAATGGGAGTCAACGCGATTCGAACCTCTCATAATATGCCCGCAGTAGAACTTATGGAGCTTGCAGATGAAATGGGAATATTGATTGTATCTGAAGCATTCGATATGTGGGAACGTCCTAAGAATCCTTATGATCATGCGCGGTTCTTCCCGGAATGGTGGGAGCGTGACGTTGCAAGTTGGGTACGTCGAGATCGTAATCATCCTAGCATGTTAATGTGGAGTATTGGAAATGAAATATACGATACACATGCTGATGAACGTGGACAAGAAGTAACAAGGGAATTATTAGCGGGTGTACAGCTCCATGATCCGAGAGAGAACGCTGTCGTTACGATTGGCTCGAATTATATGCCTTGGGAGAATGCACAGAAGTGTGCAGATATCGTGAAATTCGCTGGGTATAATTATGCTGAGAAATACTATGAAACTCATCATCAAGAACATCCAGATTGGTTTATTTACGGTAGCGAAACTTCTTCTACGGTACAGAGCAGAGGGATTTATCATTTCCCACTAGCACAGTCCGTTTTATCTGACGATGACGAGCAATGCTCATCTTTGGGTAACAGTTCGACAAGCTGGGGAGCAAAAAGCACAGAGCGTTGTATTATTGATGATCGCGATGCCAAGTTCTCATTAGGGCAATTCATATGGACTGGCTTTGATTATATTGGAGAACCAACACCCTACTCTACCAAGAACTCATACTTCGGCCAATTAGACACAGCGGGATTTAAGAAAGATTCCTTCTATATCTATCAAGCGGAATGGACAAATTATAAGTCAGCTCCAATGGTGCATATTTTCCCGTATTGGGATTTCTCTGAGGGTCAAACGATCGATATACGGGTGTGCTCCAATGCTCCCAAGATTGAACTGTTCTTCAATGAGCAGTCCAAAGGTGTATTCCACATTGATCATGCACATGGTCAGAAGCTGATTGGGGAATGGCAAATTCCTTATACGAAAGGAACTTTAAAAGCAGTAGCCTATGATGAAAATGGTCAAGTGATCGCGACGGATAGCCAATGCTCTTTCGGTGATGCAGCCGAAATGATTCTCACTCCTGATAAGACGGCCATGCAGGCAGATGGATCTGATTTAATCTTCGTCGAGATTTCAAGTCATGATTTGGACGGAAATCATGTAGCCAATGCCAATAATCGTGTACATATTACGGTTGATGGACCTGCTCGTCTAGTTGGGTTGGATAACGGTGATAGCACTGATTATGACTCCTACAAAGGGAATAATCGAAGAATGTTCAGCGGCAAGTTACTTGCGATCATCGCCAGCACGAATGAGTCCGGTACAATAGTCGTAACAGCGAATTCCAAGGGCCTCCCTACAAGTAAGCTTACTTTGTCATCCGTTGCTTCTTCTAATTCGAGTGAAGCTGAGGGAGAATTGTCATTATATAGCTATTCAGCCATGCACGAGGCATTGCTGCAAAATTCGGAGTTGGTTCAAGCTGCAGGAGAAATTCCTGTACGTAAACTAGAGATTATTTGCCCAGAAGGGACTCAATTCTCTCCAGAGAAAACTACACTTCCTATTCGTGTCAAGATTCATCCAAGCAATGCTACTTATCAGGAAGTTGAATGGAGAGTTACGAATGTTGCAGGTGTAGAATCTAATAATGCAACACTGGTTGCGAATGGTCAGGAAGCTATGGTAACAGCACTTGGGGATGGAAAGATCTATATTCGATGTGCAACCAAGAATGGCTCAAATAATACAAAGATGTATTCCTTATTAGAAATGGAAATTCAGAATATGGGTCAAGCCTTTATTCAACCCTATGAGTTCGTATCAGCGGCTTATCACAGTGATAAGAGTTATAATCTTACGAATGGTAATGATCGAGGGATGGCTAGTTCGAGAGATGGCGAGAGTCTAATTGGATTTGAGCGAGTTGACTTTGGACCCTATGGTTCGAATGAAATTACACTGCCCATCTTCTCGCTGGATGATCTACGACTCGATATTGAGATCTGGGAGGGTGCTCCTGGTGATGAGCAAGCTGAAAGATTAACAGTAGTCTCTTATCAAAAGCCATCTATATGGAATACGTATCAGGAAGAAATGTACACATTACCGAAAGTATTAACCGGTGTGACATCGATCTACTTCCTACTACGTAGTAAAATCCATCTCAAGGGCTTCCAGTTTAAGAAACGGTTGAAAGGATTTGAACAATTAAATGCGCTTGATAACAATGCCATTTATGGAGACTCCTTCACCATTACATCAGACGCTATTGAGAATATCGGAAATAATGTCTCTCTCATTTTTGAGGATATGGATTTCGGTGAGATAGGTAGTCGTAAGCTAGTTATTCAGGGGCATTCACCCATCGAGAATAATACAATTCACGTACTGTTCAGCAGTGAGCAGGGTGATAGTAAACAATTGCTTGAATTCAACTTCACTGAAGGTTATTGTGAACGTGAATATATGATCGAACAAGTCAAAGGCTTACAAACCGTCACGTTCGTCTTCTTACCAGGTAGTCAGTTTAATTTCAAATCTTTTCAGTTTCATATTGAGTAATATTGAGTTAATGGGTTAGAAAAGAGACCTTGTGAAATAAGCTGGTTCCGATCTTAATCGGAGCCAGTTTATTTCATTATAGGAAAAAGGCTGGATCGTTAAATGATACAATAATGCAACAATTATTTCCAGGATATCGTCTGTATGTATAGAGTTAAAAAATAGATAGATAGGAGTAAACAAATGAAGAAATGGCTGACTGCGACGTTACTAACATGCATTTTTTTATCTGGGTGTAGCAATGTTTCGAATGAAGGTATGAATACAAAGCAACCAGAAAATACGGAACAAGAAATAAAAGTACCAGAAGAAGTGGAACAACAGGAAGAGGTTAAAGAAGAGGTTAAGCAAGAAGAAGTGAAGCAAGAAGAAGCACCGATCATCGAGGAAGAGACTACTGCTGTGGAGACCAAAGATGAATATATCCAAAAGCTTAATGAAATTGAAGAAGGGCTAGCCGATCTACAAGACTTATATAATGAAGGCACAACCGTGTCCATGACGGCAGCAGCTGACGAAACATATAAAAGATGGGATGCGGCTTTGAATGAAATTTATAATGATTTGAAGCAGCAACTATCTACAAGTGAAATGGCTAAGCTAAAGCAAGAACAATTGGATTGGATAACATCTAGAGATGAAACAGCCAAGGAAGAATCCTTAGAATATGAAGGTGGAACGATGGAGTCATTACAGTACATTCTTACCCTATCACGAGTTACAAAAGAAAGGTGCTATGAGTTGGTGGATTTGTATATGAAGTAATTGGTATAAGGAATAACGACGACATAAAAATTGTTTGGTTACGATTGAAGTTGAGAGAGGCAATAATCTGCCTCCCTTAACACAGCTTGGAACGAATATACCAAGAGAGCTTGGGGATATTGCTTGCTTCAATATATATGTAAGTTATTAATGAAATCTCAAACGGGGATTTACAAAGTAGGGGATGTCCCATAAGTCATGATAATGACTAGGGGCACCCCATGTTTTTTGTTTCTGCAGGATTCATCTCATCACTTCATGACAGTGTTATTAAATTTGCTCGACAACAAAATTATTAAATCTTACTGGAGTTGATATAATCCCCATACTACGATGTCTTAACCCAACTATTTCAGTCAAACCAAATGTTGTAATATCTGAGGGTGTGAGAAAATAATTTAAGATTAAATCTCCATTCAGATATATAGATATAACATCATCATGAACTGCTACTCTCATTTTATAATAAACATCATCTGTTAAGGTGACGGAAGTCGAAGCAACTATGGTATCTAGTGCAGTGACTCTTCTACTAATCCGTAAAGAATTGTTTATTAATTCAGCCCAAAAGTAATTATCTTTACTTATATATTTAAATAGGATACCCGGGCTACTGTAATTCGTATTACTTGATAATTGACCTTTCATAGTGCAACCTACGTTATATTTAGTTGAACCTAGATTGTTAGTTAAAATTGCTAAAGTTGTACCAGTTGATCGATTATAGGCTTCATTCGATAATCTACCCCATATTCCATTAACAACTGTCCACCTATTGCCAAGTGACGTTGTGCTGTCATTTCCATCAAATGAATCATAAAATAAGGCATCTAATGAAGTTGTCAATGTACCATCATCGGCTACGGTTAATTTATATGGAACTCCGTTTGGGGAATATACTTTTGTTTTTATATTTGTGTTTTCAGACTGTAAGGCCCCATTGGTTAGAGTTATTTTGCTTCGGCTTCCGTCTGTAGTGTCTGTTAATATTAATCCACCTTTATCCCCTATTTCAAAG
This sequence comes from Paenibacillus crassostreae, assembly GCF_001857945.1. NCBI lineage: Bacteria > Bacillati > Bacillota > Bacilli > Caryophanales > Paenibacillaceae > Paenibacillus > Paenibacillus crassostreae. The sequence continues at coordinate 2,331,520 of NZ_CP017770.1, read as the reverse complement.
TCTACTCTTGTAAAGGCATGCGGCTGTGGTGAATAAGCCCCATTGTTATCATAATTGATCATTAATCCAACTACATAACTCGGAGAGATCTTATCAAACCCACCCATATTTGTATTTAGAAAGGAACTATTGGGTGGCTTTAGCCCTCTGCCTTGTATTCGTACCCATTCCATAGCAGGAATATTGTAGGTTGTATCATATACCCTTCCCGATGGTAAGAATGCGATATTACTTCTAACTCTTGTTTGTACTTCACACATCGTAAAATACTCATAACATATTTCTCTATCAGTATCCGCTATGGCAGGAGGCAAAAAGGATAAAGATAAAGATGGAAAATTCACACCATCAGGGGTTATTTTTAAAATTTTTAGGTTTTCTCCTAAAAAGGATTTAACCTCGCCACTCAAACCTACAGGAAGTTCTGATAAGTCAGTTACGATAGATAAAGCGGTCCCACTGTTAGAAGTCCAGTTAGAAGCTATCTCGGGGTTATTCACTAGCTGCCCATGACTTATGGGGTTATGCGCTCTTGAATGTATTGTGTCTTCTACTGCTCTAGGGGTTGTCAATGTAATGGAAGTAGACTCTTGCTTTCTGCGAATAGTGATCAGACTTGGATCACCAAGTCCGGTTAGATTTATATCACTAGTTGCTATATGGTCAATGTAGGCTGTACCTATTGCTCCTACAGATCTAGGAGATTTATAAGCCTCACCACCATCCCAATTCTCAATAATGAATGGTCTACTTATTCTTCCGAAATAAAAAGCATATTTTTGCTTATCTTCGGGAAGCATCAAATCATCAGGAAGACTATACTGCCACCTTGCTACTTCATCTGTATAATCAGAAACAGACCAAGATAGACCTAGCCCTGAGATATAACCAGATGTTTCAGCTTTAGGTAGCAATTTAATACATGCTTCTCCAGTTTGCTCGAACCGTACGGATTCAAGTACCCCATTTAAACCAATACAATTCACAAGAGAATCGTAATCATTCGCATCCTTTACTTGATAAAAAGAATAAGGACAGAATCCCATATGAACTCTATTCATTTTTACTGACATCCCACCGCGATGGTTAGAAGTCAAAATGATGCCCAGCATTACCCCACAAAAGGAACCTGTTATACTACCACCTTGAAAATAATAATCTTCACTATTTTTACGACAATAAACCCCAATTAGTCCACTCCAACTTGAGTCGTAGGAAGTGATATGACCTTTTAAACTATTCATAAGTAATCCGACTTTTATATTACTCGTTGCTACATCGCGAAATGTAGGTTTTGCTCCGTCGGCTACTTCTATAGCAACTGTACCTGTAGCAAACATATCATAAGTCCCTGCTTCGAACTTTGTTTTATCTATCCATCGAGACAAGTATCGCGAGTTATAAGATGTCTTTCCCATTACCTTAAATTTTTCAAATACGGCACTTACTCCAGCGGCTGATACTCTGATACACGGGAGTAAGTCAGTCTCTGTATCAATTGGGTCGAATGAAATCAAAGTTCCACTGTTTCCACTATCGATGTAAGCCTGGACACCTATGATTCCTCTGGAATTATTCTCTATGGTTGATCTTACTTTGTATGTTTTGGCACCCAACTTTAATATTCTCTTTTTAGCACAAAGAGTCATGGCATCATTAAATGCTTTGGCATCATCACTTCCATCAGCCTTTGCGCCCGTCCATTCAGGATGGATTTCATCTACTCTGAAATCGCCGCCAATTATACCACCAAGGGACATATCGAATATCCAATCATCATTACTTGCACTCCATGTCCCATTAATGGTAATCGATACTCCATTAGCAGGTTTTAATCTTGCATTACGACTAAATACTAGCTCTTTATTCACTGGAATGGTTATATTTTGTCCAATTAAATATACGCCTTTAGGAATACGTATTTCATCAGATGCTGTTAGTGCAGATAGGAGTGCTCCATGGCTATCAAGCGATCCAGTTGGATCGGCTCCGTATTCACTAATACTAATTCCACATTCATCTATTTTTTTCTGTATTTCTATTTCGGTTTCCTTTAGCTGCTGTGCAGTAATATCACTCGTCATCTGTTCCACTGACTTTATAGTATCAATGATAGCTTTTTCTACTATTGTTAATAACTCATTAACTGAAGCGGGGTTATCTTTGCTAATCTCATTCGGATTTACATTGTGTTCTTCAGCCATCGGAAATCTCTCCTTTACTGCTTACTTGCAGAATGGTTACAGTAAGTATTATATTCAACAAGCATCGAGGCAGATACCGTAACTCTGTCACCATATAACGCTAGCTGTAATTGTAGAGATGATGTCTGAGCCTGCATTATTCCTTCCTAATATCACCTGCTAAGAAATTGAGAAAGTTGCCCAGAAAATGATTGATAGGATGTCAGAGCTTTTTACCCTAGAGCATATGGAAATTTATATAAGACCTAGCATGGGTATCAGCATAATTCCGGATAGCATTTCAGCCAACACTTAAAAAGGTTGGCTTTTTTTACGTAAGAGGTTGTGGATTTTTTCTTTTTCATAAGTTCTAGCTACAGTAATTATCACGTCCATGCTATGATAAATATCACATTTAATGACCATATTATCAAATTTATTCGATAACGAACTAGAAACAATTAGCAATGGGGAGTACAATAACTTTATAAATTGATATTACTAGGAGTGCGTTAACTGACATGAGAGATGTGACATCAATAATATCAGACTTTGATAAGTCATCTATTATATTAATTTTAGATAAAAAAGGCATTATTACATATGTAAATGATAAATATCTAGAGATATCCAATTACGAAAAAAATGAAATCATCGGGCGACCATATAATACAATTAGCTCGGTATTTTACTCTAACTCTTATTATGATCAATTTTGGGAGAGGGTACGTCGAGGACAAGTGTGGCAAGGGGAGATCAAGTGTCAGTCGAAGGATGGCACGGACTATTGGGTGGATATGCATATTATCCCCTATAAGAATGAACAAGGTGTCATCTTTGAATATATGGCGATTGGGACGGAAGTTACGAGAAGCAAGGCAATGGATGAATCGCTCACAAAGACAATAAGGGATTTACAGGATATTAAAAATGCGCTTGATGAATCTTCAATTGTAGCAATTACTGACGGGAAAGGTGTCATTTCTTACGTTAACGATAAATTTTGCGAAATTTCAAAATATGATAGAGAGGAGCTAGTTGGCAAGACTCACAGGGTTATTAACTCCGGTTATCATCCTAAGTCATTCTTCAAAGTGATGTGGGACACGATCAAACATGGGGAAGTGTGGAAAGGTGAAGTGAAGAACCGCGCCAAAGATGGCAATATATACTGGATGAATACAACGATTGTACCGTATCTCGATGATGAAGGTGTACCGTATCAGTATGTTTCCATTCGTACGGATATTACTGATCGAATTAGGGCGGAGACTGCTCTAGCAGAAGCGCTGCAGAATGATTTTATGAGGACGGTTAAAAACTTAAGAAACTGTATATTTAAAGTTGTGGTTGATGACAACAATAGAATCACATATACACTATGTGAAGGCAAGCTTGCTGAAGAGCTAGGATTGACAATGGAAAAGGTTTTGAATAAAACGTCACATGAAATCTTCAACGATGAAGTAGCGAAACTAATGGAGAGTAATCTGCATCATGCATTAACCGGGGTGATCGTAAATTTCGAAATAGAGTATTTAGATAAGTATTTTTATATTACATTGTCTCCTATTCAGCAAAATGAAAAAATAGTTGAAGTTGTGGGCTCTATGATTGATATTACCGAAAGAAAAAAGGCGGAAGAGACCATATACTATATGGCTCATTATGATGCACTGACGCAATTGCCCAACCGAACGCTATTTAATAATCAATTAATCAAAGCTTTGGCTCTTGCGAAAGAAAAGAATGAGAAAGTCGGAGTCATTTTTATTGATCTAGACCGATTTAAAACGATTAATGATACATTGGGACATTCTACGGGGGATAATTTGCTAAAAGCAGTTGCGGTCCGTTTAGCTGAATGCCTGCGTAGTAGCGATTGCCTCTCTCGTCAAGGAGGGGATGAGTTTACATTATTTCTTCCCAATATTACCCGCAAAGAAATTGAGGGCGTAGCTCAAAAGATCATTGATAGGATGTCAGAGGTCTTTACCCTAGAGCATATGGAAATTTATATAACACCTAGCATTGGTATCAGCATATTTCCCGACGATGGAGACAATATTGAAGTTTTGCTTAAAAATGCCGATGGGGCTATGTATCTAGCGAAAGAAAGAAGTAAAAATAATTACCAATTTTTCACGAATGAATTGCACCAAGCCATTGCAAAAAAGTTAAAGATTGAAGGTGATCTACGTAGGGCTCTTGATCAAAATCAATTTGTTCTATATTACCAGCCGAAGGTTGATATGGTTTCAAGCAAGATTGTAGGTATGGAGGCGTTAATTCGTTGGAATCATCCAGAGCTGGGTCTTGTCCCGCCTATGGAATTTATCCCGATAGCAGAGGAGACAGGATTGATCATTCCGATTGGGGAATGGGTAATGCGAACGGCATGTCGACAATTAAAGGAATGGCATGAAGCAGGATATAATCAGATGTCTATTGCAGTCAATATTTCGTTGCGTCAATTTATACAGAATGATTTACATGAAGTAATTAAGAGAATTCTTGAGGAGACAGATTTACTATCAGAATTTCTAGAGCTTGAGATTACGGAAAGTATTGCTCACGATGCTAAGCAGACCATTCGGATTTTAAATCGTATTAAAAGTTTGGGAGTAAAAATCAGCATTGATGATTTTGGTATAGGGTATAGTTCATTAAGTTATTTAAGTCAATTCCCGATCGATCGTCTAAAAATAGACCAGTCATTTGTTCGTCATTTGAATCCAAGAAACCAAGCGATTATTAAAACAATCATAGATATGGCGCACAATATGGATATAGCGGTTATTGCAGAGGGTGTGGAGACCGAGGAGCATGTTGAATTCCTAAAGCAACAAAAGTGTAAGGAAGTGCAAGGATATTATTATAGTAAGCCTCTATCGGAAATAGATGCCTACAAGTTCATAAGTGATTATGAAAGTGAATATAAATAACTATATATTAAAACAAAGAGACACCTTGAGGGGTGTCTTTTATTGGTTATGCCATTAAACCTTTCAGACTACCTAGAAATGGCATGATCGATTTAATCATACTATAGCCCATCTTCATCAGTGGCCAGGATTTCTGCATCATTCCTATAAAGCCTAATCCTCCTGCAACCGCTCCGCCCGCAGCTCCACCATTACCAAGAAGTGAACCAAATAACGGCATCAATCCAGATATGGTTGCCTTTTGTGAACGAGAGTGTGAGTTTCTATTCGGTTTTCTATGATTACGTTGTCCAGAAAGAATCAAAGCTTGCTTCTCAAGTCCAGTTATCCAACCCACATATGAACGTCCATCATGCAGTGTAATGCAGACAGGGCGACTTTTCAGTTGAGTAGCTCGCTTGCGAAGTTTTGTTGTCCTTGACATAAGCAAATCACCTCGATGTCATTATTACTCTATATTACTCAGATCTATTGTATGTTACCTGTACTCTTTAGCATATAACATGAAAAACTCACATGATTTGGGCCACTTCACGTATCCTCCACATACACTAACACTAGGGGCAAAGGCCTAGGATATGAGGTGTTTTTTGTGTTTCATAATTTTAAGGAGGATATAACAAAATGCAAGTAACGGTGCGCCAAGGGGATTCGTTGTGGGTATACAGTCAGTTGTTTCAGGTTCCGCTACAGCTTCTGCTTGATTCAAATCCCAACATCATTCCTCAAGGACTAATGTTAGGTCAAACGGTAGAAATACCGGGTTATGTGACAATAGGATACCAGATCGTTTCAGGGGATACCATTTGGCGTATCTCATCGAGATACGTTGTGCCGCAGGATATGTTGCTATTACTTAATCCATCGATTCTAGTCAATTCACTTCGTGTTGGTCAGATTATTCGAATTCCAAGGCGTGTGACTGATGTAGTGGTTAACACGGTAAGACCTTATGATTATGGGGACATGTTAGAGGACCTCACCCTCCTTGAGGAGATTTATCCGTTCATCCGTCGAAGATCCATAGGTACCTCCGTTATGGGAAAGGAAATTCCTGAAATTCGAATAGGTAACGGTCCTAAACAGGTTCACGTCAATGCCTCCTTTCATGGGAATGAATGGATCACAACACCAGTGCTCATCCGGTTTCTCAATGAATACTTATTAGCATTGACGAACAATGGCAGCATACGTGGACTTGTGATGAATCCTCTATATAGGACGACCACGTTATCACTTGTTCCGATGGTTAATCCTGATGGTGTCAATTTAGTGGTGAATGGACCGCCGAGCGAGGAGCCATATCGCAACGAAGTATTAGCTATAAATGATGGGAGCAGTGACTTCAGTGGCTGGAAGGCGAACATTCGGGGTGTGGATTTAAACAACCAGTATCCAGCATTATGGGAACGTGAAGCGGCAAGAGGTCCGCGAACGCCAGCCCCTCGTGATTATGCGGGAACAGGACCGCTTACCGAGCCAGAATCGCAAGCCATAGCCAATCTGACGAGGAATAGTAATTTCAACCGCGTATTAGCTTTTCACACACAGGGAAGAGTCATTTTTTGGGGATTTGAAGGGTTGGAGCCACCTGAATCTGAAGTAATTGTCAATGAGTTTGCGAGAGTGAGTGGTTATCAGCCCATTGAATATGCAGACAGCTCAGCTGGCTTCAAGGATTGGTTCATTCAGGATTGGAGAAGACCAGGATTTACAATTGAAGTTGGGAGAGGCACTAATCCACTTCCCTTAACGCAGCTTGAACAAATCTATCAAGAGAGTCTGGGTATATTGCTGACTTCCCTATATATGTAAGTTTTATTCTAATGGAGTTTTCTATTGTAAACGACAAAACTGCTGGGACAGCGGCGATCAGCAAGTATCTTCACTTGTACAAATCAAGTAGCTATTGGAGAGAAACTGATCGTCCTTTCTAAGCACCTAATGGGCGGTTCTATAAGATTAACAGAAAAAATGCAACGATTCCGGGTCACATAGAATAAAAAGTAAAAATTTGATAACGAAATCAAAAAATGCACATTGTTTTGTATGACAGTTATTCGGATAATTAACATACTATAGTTAAGTTAATATTTGATTCAAACAGATAATAACTTCTTTTTTTATTGTAAGCGCTTACTATTTTTATTATAAATAGCGCAAATTCTATAAGGTATGATCAGATGCTATTATCAAATGAATTTAATTTTGATCTGAATAGTAGAAATCAGCCCTATGTAGTATATTTTTAAAAGTAGCCATTGGCTTAACAGTTGGGTGCTCATTAAGCAAAAGGAGAAGATCCTGGATGTACAGACTACTGATTGTCGATGATGAAGAAATTATTACAGAGGCCTTGTACGAAGTGTTTAATCAATTTATGCCAGGTGAATTAGATATATGTAAAGCTTTCTCAGCAAAAGAAGCATTAAATTGGTTGTCACGAACCAGAATAGATATCGTGCTTACTGATATTCGCATGCCCGGGATGAGCGGTTTAGAGTTGATGGAAGAAATCCGAATATATTGGCCAAGATGTAGAATTATTTTTTTGACAGGATATAGCGAGTTCGAATATGCGTATCAAGCGATTCAAAAGTTGAACGTTAGATATTTATTAAAAACAGAAGGCTACACAAAAGTCACTCAAACCGTGCAGGAAGTTATATATGAGATTAATAATGAGAATCAAATGAATAATTTGTTGGAACAATCACAAGAACAGATGGATACGCTAGAATTTATGGCTCAGAGCGAATATTTCAGACATTTTCTACAGGATAGTCAAACAATCTATAAGCATCAAGGTTCAGTAATACAAGAGTTTGAAAGATTAAATATTGCTTTAGATCCCAAAGTTCCTGTTGTTTTAGCACTTGGTCATTTGTCATATTCTTTTGAAGCAGCATATATAGAAAAAAGTGAGTTGTTTTCATTAACGAGAGTTATTTGGAATTCCTTTATGACAGAGCAAATTAACAGTGTTGCACTAGTTGACAAATATGGCGATTTATTGTGGTTTCTTCAACCATCACAGCTTAAAGATGAAAAGTTTACTAATCACTTAATAAAATATATGGAAGGTACTTTAGAATTAATTCAGCGAGCATGCTTGGAAACACAAGGCATCACAATATCATTCACAATTAGTGGAAGATCCTGTACATGGAATGAAATAACTAATCAGTATGAACGCCTTAGACAACTACAGAGGATGAAGATTGGCGATGGAGTCTCATTGATTCAAACTGATCGAGTTGAGCAGACCATTACTTCAAATTCGAATGAAGGTTTTCGGCTTGGGCCCAAAATGGAGGTTTTGAGCGCACATCTAGATGCCGGGAGGTCTGAGGAGTTTTTTAAATGTTTTGATGAAGTTGTTCAATATACTTTGAATATGAGTGAATCGGTTCATCGCTCCGTTGAATCCTATTATTCACTAGCGTTAGTATTGCTATCATATATCAATCGGTTTGGTTTGCATCATCATATCGGTGAGTACAGTAAATTAATGCTTTTAGATAAACATATATCCATGACAGAAGGATTTCAATATTTGCAATTATTGGCTGAACATATGTTTAAACAAAAATTTATGAATGAGCAAAACAGAGCATCTTTAATCATTGGGAAAATTCGTAAATTTGTAAAAGATCATTTAAGTGAAGATTTATCGCTTGTTCGTTTAGCAGAAGTTCATTATTTCAATCCATCCTATTTATCGCGTTTCTTTAAGCAGGAACATGGGGTTAATTTATCGGAATATATTGATGAATGCCGAATTAAAAAAGCCAAGGAGTTATTATGTAATGGAGATTTAAAAGTTCGTGATGTTGCCTTATTGGTTGGGTATGAAGCAGCACATTCATTTACACGATTTTTTAAGAGAGCTACAGGGATGACCCCACAGGAGTACCGAGATTCAATCATTGTGGAACGATATTCTGGTTAGCTAATGAAATGATATCTATCGGAATGGGGGTGCAGAGTGCTATGTTTAAATGGGCCAAGTTTATTATATTAACTCTATTATTTATTGTGATATTAATGGCCTGTGAGAAAGAGAATAATACGACCGATAATATCGATAATCCCATTGAGCATAGCGAGTATAGTAATGACTATAAAGAAATTGGACTTAGTCAATATGACCCGCCCATTGAGGTTTCGTTTGTTCGTGAAACAAGTAATGATTTGGAAGATTTAATTAATATATTGCCGGATGAAACATTAGAGAATAATAGATGGAGCCGGATGTATGAGCAAATATTAGGCATTTCGATTCATTATGATTGGACCGCGCAAGGCGATCTATATAGTCAAAAGCAGAGCTTCTCCGTTTCATCGGGTCAATTGCCAGATATTACTAGGGTTAGTGCTGAGCAACTCAGAATATTGAGTAATGCGGGCTTAATTCAAGAGCTGACGGATGCTTACAAGGATTATGCGACGCCGTTAACGAAGGAAATATTGGAGCAAGAAGGCCATGCGCCATTTGATACGGCAACAATTGACGGGAAATTAATGGCAATACCAGAAACCACCTCTTCCATTGAAGGAGCCATGTATATATGGCTGCGTACCGATTGGATGGAGCAGCTTAATCTACAGCCGCCACAGACGATTGATGATGTATTGGAAATTTCAAGAGCGTTTACATTAATGGACCCAGATCAAAATGGTCTAAACGATACATTAGGTTTAGCAATTACAAATTATCTGTGGGATCCTATTATGGGCATTAAAGGCTTTATGGCAGGCTATGAAGCATATCCTGAGATTTGGATAGCTGATGAAGAAGGTAATCTTGTATTTGGCGGAATCCAGCCAGAGGTGAAAACTGCACTAGAAACATTACAGCAAATGTATAAAAATGGTCAACTCGATTCGGAGTTTTCATTTAAAAATGGTGAGAAAGTCAAGCAACAAATTGCGAGTGGAAATATAGGGATGGTGTACGGTGAGCAATGGGGATCATTCTTAGTACAGGAAAGCCAAAAGCTTAATGCCAATGCAGACTGGAAAGCATATCCGATTGTTGCTTTATCAGACGAGCTACCTAAAGTACCTTTGAAATTAAACACTTGGCAATATTTTGTTGTACGAAAGGAGTTCGCGCAACCAGAAGCTATTATTAAATTAATTAATTTGCATCTCGAAAAAAATTGGGGAGGAACTGGTGAATTCGAAACATTCTATAGTTCTCCACATCCAGTATGGAAGCTATCCCCGGTAACACCATATCCAGCGAAAAAGAATTTTGAAGCCTACCAACAGCTAGAAGCAGCGCGACGAACAGGAAATTGGACGGAGCTCAATGCGGAGGCTCAATCGATCCAAAAGCTAATTAAGAAATATCAATCCGGAGGAGAAGATAAAGAGCATGGTTGGGGCTGGGAGAAGACTTATGGAACAGATGGGGCCTTTTCTATACTTGATCAATACGAACAAAATAATCAGCTTTTATATGAAGCATTTACAGGTGCTCCTACAGAAACAATGATCGAGAGGAAATCGTTGCTACATGATCTTCAACATGAGGCATATATCAATATCATTCTTGGTAATTCAATTGACGAATTTGATCAATTTGTTGATACATGGCATGAGCTTGGTGGAGCGAAAATAACAAAGGAAGTCAATGAGTGGTATAAACTAAATAAATGATCATAAAAACATTTATGCAGGCTCGGAGGTATTGCCTTGTTCAATTTTCCTGTAACATCATTACGTAAAACTATTTTTTTTCGTTCGGTGTTTACGTACCTGCTTGTTTTTATACCAATTATTATGCTCGGATTTTACTTGTACAACTGGAGCTATAATAATGCTAGCGATGATATTTCAAGAGCGACCGGAACACAATTAAACTACTATTTAGAAGATCTAGATCGTGAAATTGAGTGGATGGAGCTACAGCAATTCGATCTTGTAGAAGATAGCGAATTGAGTAAGCTTGCTGTGACTTGGGGTTTGATGAATAGTGTGGAAAGAAGACAAAGTTTAAACTATGTCTTACACCGACTTACATCATTTAAAAACAGCAGTGCGTATATTAAAGATATTAATGTGCATATTTATAGCATTTCCAAAACAGTTTCTGCAACAAATTCTGTTGTCGATCTTGATGAGCAGGCCTATACACAATTAACCGCTAATGTTTCTACGAATCGCAATCGACTATATTATTCAGGTGAGGCTCTCCATCTTATCGCTGTAAAGTATGGAGGCGGTAAAGGAGAACTACCAAACTATGTAGTTCAGATCGAATTAGATGGCGCAAAACTGAAGCAGTCATTACAGCAGCTAAGTGTCTATCCAGATAGCGGCTCATTTCTTATTTCAGAGCCGTCAGAATTTACATTGATGAGTAGTGATGAAGCATCAGATGTTGTAAATAGTTATTTGCATGAGGAGAAAAGCGGAAAAAGCAGTATGTCAACGCTAGAGGTTTCTGGAGAGCAGTATCATATGGATAAGGCTTATTCCAATAATCTAATGCTTACACTTGTTACTTATTTGCCCGAGAAGACGGTGAAAAGACCGTTAAGCTTTTTCTATAAATGGGCGTGGTTATTTGCTGTTGCTTCCTTTATAGCGATTGTTGTCTTTTCATATTCGACGTATCTCTTTATTCATAAGCCGTTATTACTGCTTGTGCAAAGCTTTAGGCGGATGGAGGCAGGAGAGCTAGATCATCCAATCGTTCATGACAAAAAAGATGAATTTGGCTTTTTGTATACTCGCTTCAATCAAATGCTTAAGAAATTAACAAGTCTAATTGATCAAGATTATAAGCAAAAAATGATGATGCAGAAATCTGAACTAAAGCAGTTGCAATCTCAGATTAATCCACACTTTTTGTATAATAGCTTCTTTATTTTGAATTCCTTAGCAAAGGTCGGAGATGTCGAGCGGATTGAACAATTTACAATTATGCTGGGGGAATATTTTCGCTTTATTACACGTAATGGAGAGGATCTCGTTTTACTCGAGGAAGAAATAAAACATTCCCGTATGTATACCGATATTCAAGAACTTCGTTTTTCAAGAAGAATACGTGTACGATTTGATGAATTGCCAGATCAAATGAAAGCTATTAGAATACCAAGACTTATCGTACAACCAATTATAGAGAATGCGTATGAGCATAGCCTTGAGAAGAAGAGTGAGCAAGGATTGCTTTGCATTACATTTGAAAAACATCAGGATACTATTCATATTATTGTAGAAGATAATGGTGATCATCTATCTGATGAACAACTTTTCATGTTGCAGAATCGACTCCAGCATAACTCAGAAGAAAATGAAATAACAGGTATAATAAACATTCATCGACGTCTCGTATTAACGTATGGTGATGGCAGTGGGCTTAGATTAGAGCGAAGCGAACTTAACGGATTGAAGGTTATCATTTGTATTCAAATGAATAATGATATGCTGCTAGAGTGACTCGAATGAGTCACTTTTTTTGTGGGCAATTTGAGGGAGTAGTTAAACCTATAACTTGAGGGGTCATTCACCCTCAGTTTGACAGGTTGAAGCAGTGATATTGAAGCGTTACGATTTAATAGATAAATTGGTGATCATGGTTAAAAGGGGGCTATTAATGAGTGTTAATTCTAAAATAATGTATATATCATCAGCTATCTTATTCATTTTTATTGCAATCCTATTTATTGGATTTAATCGACTATTTGATAAGAATTCAGAGGTGATAACAAAGACTGTTCTGACCGCTTATTTGAAAGAAAGTCATGTAAAACTTAGCAAAGATAAGGGCAATAGCTATGACCTAAGCTTACTGTTAGATGATTTGCCTGATGGGCAGATGTTCCAGCAACTTCGTGCGACCATACATTTTCCAGACTGGCTTGAGATTGATCGTATTGTTGCTAACGAACAAAATACGGCAGAAGTAGAAACATCATATGAAGGTGTTGAAGGTGGTATTGCATTACAAATAAATACTGTGAGTGATACAACGCAATTATTTGAAAATGTTGATTTGAGTAAGGAGCTTGTAAAGATTACATTTAGACTTAAAAAGGAGCTAGTTGAAATGATAGATGATGAAGTAAAGGTAGATTCTTTGGAAATCATAGATTCAGCACAACAGAAGGAACAAATTGATGTAAGTGGAGCAGTATCCAAGTTTTCATATGCACCACCCGCTGAGCCGGTAGGTAAAGCTGTATTAAAGGGAAATCCGTTAGTTTCTCACAAATTTGGAGCTGATCCTTATGCTTTAGTATATAAAGACAGGGTCTATCTTTATATGACGAATGATGTATTTGAGTACGATGAGAGTGGTAGTGTCAAGGATAATACTTATGCAAATATTAATAAACTCTCGGTCATTTCGTCGGATGATCTAGTTAACTGGACAGACCATGGCGTTGTTGATGTGGCTGGTCCAGCTGGTGCTGCGAAATGGGCAACACAATCTTGGGCACCTGCTGCGGTGCATAAAGTGATTGATGGAAAAGATAAGTTTTTTATTTATTTTGCTAATAATGCCAGTAATATTGGTGTGTTAACGAGCGATAGTCCAACTGGACCGTGGATTGATCCTATTGGAAAGCCATTGCTTACTAGAGAAACTCCTGGCGTGGAAAAAGTAACGTGGCTGTTTGACCCAGCTGTATTAGTAGATGACAATGGAAAAGGGTATATCTATTTTGGCGGTGGTATTCCAGATGGACAGGAAGAAATGCCAAATACAGCTAGAGTGATGGAGCTAGGCAAAGATATGACTAGTGTCTTAGGGGAAGCTCAACCCATTCCAGCTCCGTATATGTTCGAGAATTCTGGAATTAACAAAGTGAATGGCAAATACTACTATACGTATTGTTCAAATTTCTATGATGGTGTTCGTCCTGACGGAAGTCCTCAAGCAGGTCAAATCGCGTATATGGTCAGTGATTCTCCGATGGGTCCATGGACATATGAAGGAATGATTCTGAAAAATCCAGTACACTTCTTTGACATAGGTGGAAATAATCATCATGCCATTTTCGAATTCCATGGAAGCTGGTACATCGCTTATCATGCGCAAACATTGTCTAAAGCGATGGGAGTACCGAAAGGATATCGATCAACGCATCTGAATCAGGTCTTCTTTAATGCAGATGGAACGATTCAGGAGATTATTGCTAATTATGAAGGTGTAAAGCAACTGAAAGCATTAAATCCATACGTTCGAGTAGAAGCGGAGACTATCGGTTGGAATGCAGGAATAAATACTGAGGCGATTGTTGATGACGCTCAAGCTCATTCTGCTAATCGAGCAGTAACAGATATTGATAACGGCGATTGGATTGCTCTTTCCAATGTTGATTTTGGTACGAAAGGTGCTTCTTCTTTTACAGCATCTGTGGCTAGTGGAAGTTCTTCTAGTAGCATTGAAATTCGATTGGATAGTCCAGACGGCAAACTGATTGGTGAGCTATCTATTCCTGCAGGTAATGGACTAGATCAGTTCAATGAGCTTCAAACTGAGATTAAAGGTGCAGATGGAGTTCATCACTTATTCCTTGTATTTAGAGGAGAGACTAATCGTAAGCTAATCAAGTTTGATTACTGGCAAGTTCACAGATAGTGAATAGTTTGTGAATCGTTATCCCCGTATCTAATAGGTACGGGGATTTTTATTTATAAGAAATATATGTGCAATTTTTTAGATTGTAAGCAAATCTTTACTTGTTTCTTTATCGCTCGATATGTGAACCGGTCTATAGAAAGGAAACCTATAATTAAGCAGGCTTAATAACTGAATATAGGCAGGTTGTTGATCAACAGATGAAAGCGCTACAATTCGTTGTGTAACTAACTCTCGAGGGTGAAAAAGGGGGAAGAAAATGTTAAATAAAAATAGGTTGTTAATGATGCTGTGTCTTGTATTTGTTTTAGTAATATCTGCTTGTAGCGGGAATTCAACAAGTGGTAATTCAGCAAATAATGGTGCTCCTGAACAATCAAGTGAGCCAGTGGTAACAGATGTTGTACCGAGTGAAGATGTTGAAGTAGTTAATGAGAACCCAAATGCAACACCTGAAATGGATTTTGATATGGGTGGAAGAACGCTTAAAGTTGTTTCATGGTGGGATATGACCATTGGAGAAGATAACCCAGACAGTATCCAACGTAAAGAGAATTTAGAAGCATTAAAGGCAAAACATAATTTCAATATTGAATATGTCGCTATTGATTATGGCGAGTATCAATCGAAGGTCGTTGCATCGCTGATGGCAGGGGAGCCACTTGGCGATATTGTCAGGTTAGGTAAAACATATACGGTTCCAACATTGGTTAAACAAGATTTACTTTGGCCGATTGATGAGTATACAACCAATGCGAATGTCTTTAATCAAAAGACAACTAATGAGTATATGCAGTATGAAGGTAAGGGTTACGGTTTTACTGAAGATCAAAGCTCCTTTATAGCAGGTGTTTATTACAACCGTACACTTATGAATCAACAAGGATTGAAGGGGCTTCAAGATTACGTGAATGAAGATAATTGGAATTGGGAGACATTCATTCAAGTAGCGAAAGAAGCTAATAAAGATACAAATAATGATGGAAAGCTTGATATTTGGGGATTATCTCAAGGTGGTCTACTAGAGCAAGCACTATATTCCAACGAAGCAGGGCTGACTAATGGAGGTGAACAGAGTTTAGAAGATCCAAAAACATTAGAAGCATTGAACTTTATATCTAGTCTAGCTACAGGACAATTTATACGTCCTACCGAAGGTGGGGATTGGACAGAACCTAGTCAATTTTTCCGTCAAGGTAACACATTAATGTATGTAGGTGCTGGTTATGAAGTTGAGGGTATAAAAACAGATATGGCTGATTATGATATCGGTTTTGTTCCATTCCCTAAAGGTCCAAGTGCTTCCGCATATCATACAGGTGAAGCATTATACCAAGCCTTAACCATTCCGAAATCAGTTGAAAATCCTGAACAAATCATGTATATATGGGAAAAAATCAACGATATTGAATCTATGTATGATTATCCATCTCAAGCTACATTAGAGAGTAACTATACAAATGAGGATGACATCAATAATGCACGCATTGCAGCAGACGGAATGGTGGTTCTTGACCATAACACATTCCCCTCCTTCCCTTATTGGGATTTCCTTGGTGAGTTAACTACAGGAAATTCAGTATCTTCTGTTGTTGAAAAGTATAAAGCAACGCTTCAGTCAGCAATTGATGAAATTTATAAATAGTAACCTTCGGTACTAATTATCAACAGTCCCCAGTTAGATTTGATCTAATTTGGGGACTATTAATGAAATTGATCTCTTTTTTGTAAGGAGGGTATGCAGTTGAATATTAGAAAAAAGAACTACGTGATCCTCTTCATAGTTCTTACCTTAATCGTAACATCTATATTTATTTTTAGTCCTTCAAGTTCATCGAAAAATCATCAAGCTTTAGCTATGAGCCACTTTGCTGCAATAACTGATTCTGAAGGTGATGGTTATGATCAATATTTGAATCAATACATATCTGCAAAACGACCAGCCGAGGTTATTCGCATTGAGGGAGAAGACTTCCTTGAAACGGTTGGGGAAGGTTTTGAAATTGTTGATCAATATGAGGGATTAGCTGGTCAGGCAGTGATTACACCGGAAACAGGATCTATTACTTGGAACCTTCAACTCGAACAGGTAGGGCTATATAATATCAGAGTTCATTACTACCCCATTGAAGGGAAGAGCTCTGCGATTGAAAGAGAGTTTACTATAAATCAAGAGGTACCGTTTAGAGGTGCAGATATTCTGATGTTTGATCGCGTATGGGGCAATTTAAGCGATGAAATTAAGCAGGACGACAGAGGGAACGATCTTCGCCCAAGACAAGTGGAGAAACCTAAGTGGCAAATAGCAGATTTTATTGATGGTGAGGGTTATTATGAAGAACCGTATTTATTCTATTTTGAAAAAGGTAAACAAACGATTTCTTTGAATGCGTTAAGAGAACCAATGGCCATTGATTACATTGAGCTCTATCAGGAAAAGGAACTATTAACGTACGTGCAATTAAATAATGAATACGATTCAAATGGGGTTCAGCCAACTTCGGACCAATATATTGTTGCTCAAGCAGAGGATGCTAACTACAAATCATCCCCTACGTTATATCCACTTACGGATAGATCTAGTTCTTCTGTTGAGCCATATCATGTGTCTAAGCTTAAAATCAATACAATTGGAGGAGTCAATTGGAAACTCCCGGGTCAGTGGATAGAATGGGAAGTTGAAGTAGAGGAAGATGGATTGTATCAAATTGGTTTAAAACGGAAGCAAGATCAGCTAAGAGGGATATATGCAACTCGGAGCTTAATGATTGATGGAGAGTATCCTTTCGAAGAAATGAAACGAATTCATTTTAATTATAAGACCGATTGGCAGATGGATGTATTAGGTGAAGATGAACCCTATTTATTCCATTTAAATAAAGGGACACACAATATACGATTAATGGTTTCGCTCGGTGACATTGCACCATTACTTCGAACGATCGAATCTAGTGTGCTACAGCTTAATGATATGTATCGCAAGATACTGATGATTACGTCTAATTCACCTGACCCATATCGAGATTATCAATTGGAAAAACGAATTCCAGACATGCTAGATGTGTTATCTGAACAAGCAGAAATCATTCAAAGTGTAGCAGACTATCTTGAACAAATGACAGGCGAACGTAGTGATAAAGTATCTGCCTTACACTCTCTTGTTCATCAATTGAACGATATGGTGGAATATCCTGACACGATTGCAAAAAGGTTAAAAACGTTCAAACTCAATGTCGGAAGTTTAGGCACATGGATACTAACCGTGAAAGAACAACCGCTTACGCTAGATTATTTGGTCGTATCTTCTCCTAATGTACAGCTTCCTAAAGCTAACGCTTCTGTACTTGATGAAGTGAAGCATGAGGCAGGTGCATTGCTAGCTTCGTATACAGAAGACTATGACAGCATTGGAAATACGAAAGAAAGTGACCGTTCAATTACAGTCTGGGTTACTACTGGCCGAGACCAAGCTCAAGTATTGAAGGGGTTAATCGATGAAACATTTACGCCTGATACAGACATTTCCGTACAGCTTAGGCTAGTTGCCGGTAATATATTGCTGCCTGCTACGCTTGCTAATGAAGGTCCAGATGTAGCTATGCAAGTTGGCGAGGATGTGCCGATCAATTATGCGCTACGTAATGCTGCAGCCGATTTGACGCAATTTGACGATTATGACGAAGTCACTACACGGTTCCGAAATAGCGCTCTAGTGCCTTATCAATACAATGATGGGTTATATGCATTACCAGAGCAGCAAACATTCCCCATGCTGTTCTATCGTAGTGACATTTTGCAAGAACTTGACCTAGAACCACCAAAGACGTGGCAAGATGTTTACAATATGATCTCCGTATTGCAAAAGCATAATCTGGAGTTCTATTTACCGCTTGATAATCCAACGAATAATGCAAGCATTGTACCAAACGCAACTTTTGCGATGCTGCTTTATCAAAACGGCGGAGCTTTTTATAATGAAAACGGAACAAGAAGTTTATTTGATTCCGAGGTTTCTATGGAAATGTTTAAGAAGTGGTCACAATTCTACACCAACTACAAGTTCCCACTACAAGCTGATTTTCCTAATCGATTCCGTACGGGTGAAATGCCAATTGGCATTGCAGATTATACCACTTATAACGCATTAACGGTCATGGCGCCTGAAATCCGAGGTTTATGGGACTTTACAATCGTTCCGGGTACGGTTCGAGAGGATGGTACGATCAATCATCAAGTAGCGAGCTCAACGAGTGCTGTGATGATGCTTGAGAATGCTGAAGATAAGGAATCTGCATGGGAGTTTTTGAAATGGTGGACGTCCAAAGAAACGCAAATTCAATATGGACGTGAAATGGAAGGATTGATGGGTGAAGCAGCACGATATCCAACCGCGAATATTGAAGCACTAAAAGAATTGCCATGGCCAGTTAAAGATTATGTACATCTTGAAAGTCAGTGGCAATGGGTTGAGGGGATTCCACAAGTCCCTGGTGGATATTTTACAGGTAGACATTTGGATAATGCATTTAGAAAAGTGGTAAACGGGAATGAGAATCCTCGAGAAGCTTTATCTGATTATATTTTGTATATAAATGATGAAATCGCCATTAAACGGAAAGAGTTCAATTTACCTTATTAGTTTGGAGGTGGAAGTATGCAAGTCGGAACTACGAATCAAACCGTAGAGAGTTCTATCCAAACGATGAAAGAATCGCGATGGACTAAAGCTATGAAGGAGTTCAAGAAAAATAAGCATTACTATTTTATGATGAGTCCGTACATGATTATTTTCTTTACATTTACCGTCATACCCGTAGTGTTTTCTTTAGTGTTAAGTTTCTTCTATTTTAATATGCTCGAATTTCCACGATTTATAGGCTGGCAGAATTATTCGAGATTGTTCCTGAATGATGATGTCTTTATGATCGCATTAAAAAACACATTTTTATTTGCGATTATCACGGGACCAGTAAGCTATATTGCCTGTTTTATTTTTGCATGGATTATTAATGAGCTCTCACCGAAGATTCGTGCATTTATGACCTTGGTATTCTATGCACCTTCGATTTCAGGAAATGTGTTCTTTATCTGGTTAATCATATTTTCAGGTGATAGTTATGGATATCTAAATGGATTTCTAATGAAAGTTGGTATCATTCTTGAACCGATTCAATGGCTAGCCGATGAAAAATATATTCTCGCTATCGTTATGATCGTACAGCTATGGTTAAGCTTAGGAACAAGTTTCTTAGCTTTTATTGCGGGATTACAGACGATTGATCAATCGCTTGTTGAAGCTGCAGCTATGGACGGCATCAAAAATAGATGGCAAGAGCTATGGTTTATAACACTACCATCGATGAGACCACAACTGATGTTCGGTGCAGTCATGCAAATCACTGCATCGTTCGCAGTAGCTGAAGTGTCTATTGCACTCGCTGGATTTCCTAGTGTCAACTATGCAGCACATACAGTTGTAACGCATCTTATGGATTACGGAACGATTCGTTTTGAGATGGGTTATGCATCCACAATCGCAACGGTACTGTTTGGAATGATGATTGGGACGAATATAATTACGCAAAAGCTATTGAGAAAGATAGGTGAGTAACGATGGTCGTAAAAACGCTAGCTCGTTTCCGAGCTCCTAAAAAGCTGAATCGATCATTTACAGTCAGCTTTTTACTATTCGTTATTCTTGCCTTGTTCGGTTCATTTATGATGCTACCGTTAATTTATGCCGTGAATAATGCCTTTAAGCCACTAGATGAATTGTTTATATTTCCACCACGATTTTTTGTGAATAATCCGACCTCGGACAACTTTACTGATTTAGTTGCACTCATGGGGAATTCGTGGGTACCGCTTTCTCGATATATAACCAATACGCTGCTCATTACTATCATTGGTACTGTTGGTCATATTTTACTAGCATCTGCAGCAGCATATCCACTATCTAAATACAAATTTTTTGGTTCGAAAACACTCTTTTCAATTGTTGTATTGTCATTAATGTTTTCAGGGCATGTCACAGCGACACCTAACTACATGGTGATTTCATGGCTGGGGTGGATCAATACACATGCCGCGATCATCGTGCCTTCATTGGCATTTCCATTAGGCCTGTTTTTGATGAAGCAATTTATGGAGCAAATTCCAGATGCATTATTGGAAGCGGCTAAAATTGATGGAGCGAGTGAGTATCGAATTTTTTGGAGTATTGTGATGCCAAATGTAAAACCGGCTTGGTTAACCCTACTTATTCTTCAGTTTCCTGCACTTTGGGGTACTGATGGAGGGAACTTTATCTATAGCGAAAACTTAAAGACGCTTCATTACGCACTTGGTCAGATTATTCAAGGGGGAATTGCACGTGCAGGTGTTGGAGCAGCAGTTGCACTAATTCTAATGGTTGTTCCAATCACGCTATTTGTCATCTCGCAAAGCAGCGTCATTCAAACGATGGCGACATCAGGGATGAAAGAGTAGAAAGGAGCCATGCACAATGTTGAAATGGAATAAAAAAAATAAATGCTACCTGTTATTAGTACTTTGCTGTTTCTTGTCTATGAGTTTTGGAGGAACTCTGGTTCAAGCGGAAAGCGATTCAGATTCCTATAACTATTCATACTGGGGAAATACAGTTGGTTCTCCAGCCCCTTATCAAGCAACAGCACTAATGGATGGGAATAGTCTAAATGTTGGAATCTTCAACGAGCCAAGTGATCTTCATGTTACGTTAGATCATCACATCTATGTGTTGGATTCAGGAAACTCACGAGTAGTTATATTAGATGATCAGTACAAAGTATTGGACATTATTGACTCCTTCTTAAAGGATGGACAACAGGAGATCTTTTCTAAACCACAAGGTATTTTTGTGACGGAAGATAAGCATATATACATTGCAGATACAGGCAATAAACGAGTGGTTCATCTTAATCAGAATTTTGAGCTTATGAAAGTTGTGGAATCTCCGCAATCAGAACTATTGCAAGAAAATTTTGAATTTCTACCTGTCCGGATCGTCGTAGATAATGCGAAGCGTATCTACGTGATGGCTACTGGGGTGTTTGATGGTTTCATGGAATTTAATGCTGATGGCGAATTCACAACGTTTATTGGTGCTAACCGTGTCACTATTGATCCAATCGAATATTTATGGAAAACGCTATCAACGAAAGAACAGCGTAGTCAGATGGTTCAGTTTACACCGATGGAGTTTACGAATCTGGACATTAATGATGAAGGATTCATTTATGCAACAAATGGGCAAGAGAATGACAATATTAAGAAGTTAAATGCGCAAGGTAACAATATTTTACGGGAAGAAGGATATTTTCTACCTAGTGGGGACATTTCCTACAGCTCAGATGTTGGTCCCTCTCGGATGATCGATATTGACGTTACGAATAGCGAGATATACTCCGCCCTCGATTCCAAGCGTGGTCGTATATTCACTTATAATGGCGACGGACACTTAATGTATGTATTCGGAGGATTAGGTAATCAATTAGGGGAATTTGTTGCTCCAGTAGCGATTGCTCGAGTGGGAGATGATTTCCTGGTGCTGGATAAGGCGCTTGGGGAGATAACAATTTTCCGAACAACAGCTTATGGACGGACCTTGAATGAAGCGGTTAGAAGCTACTATCGTGGCGATGAGGAAGCCGCTTATAAGCTTTATAATGAAACGATTAATATGAATGCGAACTTAGAGTTTGCTTATTCAGGTATTGGGAAATCGCTTATACGTCAAGGAGATTATGACGGAGCGATGACATATTTCAAAGAGAGTATAGACCAGAAGGGCTATTCAAAAGCGTTCCTTCTGCATCGTAAAGAAGTGCTTCGAGGATACTTTCCAATAATTATGACGTGTATTGTCTTGTTGGTATTCATAACATTTATATGGAGCAAGGTGCGCAAAACGAAGGGAGGAAGGAAGATTGTCAACATGGAGTAAAGAGCTGATTAAATACCCATTTAATCTCATTACCCATCCCTTTAACGGCTTTTGGGACCTAAAATACGAGAACAACAAAAAGGATAATTTATTCATTTCATTTGTTGTGTTGTTCTTATTAGTTATAACAAATATTTTACACAGTCAATACAGTGGCTTTCTAGTTCATATCTACAATCCCAAAGGCATGAACAGCATCATGGAGATTGTATATGTCGTTGTACCTGTATTATTTTGGAGTATTGCTAATTGGTCACTTACAACGTTAATGGATGGTGAAGGTAAATTTGTTGAAATATTCAATTCAACATGTTTTGCATTGATTCCACTTGTCATTATCAATTTTCCATGGATTTGGCTGAGTAATGTGATCGCGTTGGAAGAGACAACCTTTTATTACTTTTCAACAAGTTTTGCTGTTTTATGGTTTGTATTCCTTTTGTTTGTAGGGAATATGACCATACATCAATATACACCCTTCAAGGCAATTGTAACGATGCTTTTGACGGTTGTAGCAATGGGATTCATGGCTTTCCTTTGTTTATTATTTTTCAGCTTGGTGCAGCAGATTATATCTTTCGTATCCGTTATTTATCAAGAAATTGTCATGAGGAATTAGGAAAGGAGGGATAGAAATGAGATTTGTTAAAACAATCATTGCGATTATTTTAACGGGGTCTACTCTTGTTGGATGCTCAGCAACTAATAGCTCCAATATAAGCTCCACAAGTGAGCTAGGAGAGACAGTATTCATCCAAGGAAATAGCGTGAGTAGTTCTTTTACTGATTCACGCGTTCAAGGCATGAAGGGCATCGTACAAAATGATCAGTTGCAATTATTTATTGACGATCAGACGGGAGCGATTGCTGTTCTCCACAAACAAAACGGAGAGGTCTGGTATAGCAACGATCCGAAGCGAGATTCAGATACACTAGCTTCTGGGGTTAATAAAGATATGTTGTCTTCTCAATTAAAGCTAGATTATTATAATTCGCTTGGTCAACTTAGTTCCATTAATTCTTACACGGATAGCGCTGTTCATAAACAAATTCATTATGAACTCATTCACAATGGGGTGAAGGTAACATATCAATTTGGAAAGGCTGTGAAGTCAGTTGATGATTTACCAATAATGTTAAGTGCAGCTCGATATGAAGAGTTGTCCAGTAAAATGGATAAAACAGGCCAACGAGCGTTAATGATTGCTTATAAAAAAGAGAAGGAAACGTCGACATATGTAAGAAATGATACCGCGCTTCAAGGATTACAGCTAGAGCGTGGATTAAAAGCCTTTGAGGATATTGGTTATACCGAGGAAGATCTGATAAAGGATGCGCAGGAGCATAATTTAAGTCAAGCGAAACCAGAGCCGAGAGTATTTCTTGCTTCGATCGAATATATGCTGGATGGAGATGGTCTAATCGTAAACATACCAGTGTCAGATATTCAATTTCCCGAGGAATATCCGATTAACTCGATATCAGCGTTAAGTTTTTTTGGAGCAGGAGACATGAATGAGCAGGGATCGATATTGGTTCCAGATGGGTCAGGAGCTTTAATCCATTTTAATAATGGAAAAACGAAATATCCAGCATATCAACAACAAGTTTATGGTCCTGATATGACCATGGAAACAACGGAAGATGCGAATCAGGAACAAAAGGCTAGGTTACCTGTGTTTGGCGTCATTCATGAGCATAGTGCAGTACTTGGCATTATTGAGCAAGGGGCTTCAGTGGCAACTATTAATGCAGATATTAATGGTAGATTAAACAGTTACAATTACGTTTATCCAAGCTTTTATGTTGTAAATAAAGGCGAAGTTACGCTCAATGCGAATGATCAACGACGTTCCATTCCAAAGTTTCAAGAAGAACCGATGAAGACAGATTATACTGTACGTTATGTTTTCCTTGCAGATGAGCAAGCGTCTTACCAAGGAATGGCTCAAACCTATCAACAATATTTATTAGAGAACAATGGTTTACCGCTACAACATGATAATCAAGAAAACGCGGACAGCACGTTTTATTTACAATTAATCGGTAGCATATCCAAACAGAATCATTTCGCAGGAATTCCTTATGATGCGATTGAACCACTTACAACTTTTGAGCAAGCACAAAGTATGATCAAACAATTACAGGAGCGTAACATTAAGCAAATTGGACTTAAGTATTCTGGCTGGTTTAATGGAGATTTGGATCATAAAGTACCTACTAAAGTAAGTGTGGATAAAGTCATCGGAGGAAGCCAAGGCTTACGAGATTTTGTAGCCTTTACTAAGGAGCAGGGAATCTCGCTATTTCCAGATACTGCGTTGTTAATAGCGAATTCAGGTGATAACTTTAATGAAAAGAAAGAAGCCTCACGAACATTAAGGGAAGTTCCTGCAACGTTATATCCTATAGATTTAGCATTAAATCGACGTGATCGAAGCAAGTCACCTTCATATGTGATCTCACCACGATATGTTGAAAGGTATACCCAATCTATGCTTAATGGCCTGAGTGGTTATGAGACAGACGGTATTTCACTACGAGATTTGGCTGATCAATTGAATAGTGATTATCTAAAGAATAATCAAATCGATCGTGTAGAATCTGAGAAGATTTCAGTTCATGCACTAACCACGATTCGTGAGCATAACCAGAACATTCTCGCTAATGGAGGCAATGCATACGCGTTTCCTTATTTGACAAACATTACAAATGCACCGATGACGAGCAGTCAATTTAAGATAGAAGATGAGGAAATTCCTTTCTATCAAATGGTACTTCGAGGGTATATTGATTATACAGGAGCTCCGTATAACCTTTCTACCTACACTAATGAGAAACAGTATATATTGAAAACATTGGAGTATGGATCAGGTGTTTACTTTGAATGGATTCATGAACCGAATTATAAAGTAAAAGATACAGATCATAATGATTTATACGCAGTTAATTATGAACTCTGGATTGATCAAGCGGCAGAAATCTATCAAGGAGTGAATGAATTTCTGAAGCAAGTGAGTCATGAACGTATCATTTGGCATGAGGAGCTTGAGGATGGTGTATTCAAAACGACGTATGAGAACGGCTTATATGTCATTGTTAATTATAATGATACTCAAGTGACAGCTGATGGTAACATTATCGAGAACGAGGGCTATATTACGGGTGGTGATAAATCATGAAATTACTAATGAAACTCGGAATCAAACCAAAGACATATGCCCAGCAAAAGGCAATGTGGGGATTTATCTACGTCTTACCATGGCTTATAGGATTTATCTTTTTCTTTTTCATACCTCTGATGTCTTCTATACGCTATAGTCTGAGTTCTATTCAAGCGAATGCGAATGGAATGATCATTGATTTTATAGGGATAGGGAATTACGTTGAAGCGTTAACTGTAAATACAAGCTTTAACCGAAGTTTGATAGAATCGATTGTTGATATGGTTGTAAATGTACCTTTGATCGTAATCTTTAGCCTGTTCTTGGCAGTGCTCTTGAATCAAAAGTTTTTCGGAAGATCGCTAGCGAGAGCAGTATTTTTCTTGCCTGTTATATTAGCTTCTGGAGTTATTCTATCATTGGAGAGTACTAGCTTAATTCAAGCTGTAAATGAGCAAAATGCTGGAAATTCAGTAGTCATTAGTTTTGAACTACAGAAGATCATGCTGCAATCTGGTGTAAGTGAAACGATAGTCATGTATTTAACGGGTGCCGTTGACCGTATTTATGAGATTGTCAGCCTATCTGGAGTACAGATATTAATTTTCTTGGCAGGCATTCAGAATATTTCTCCACAATTATATGAAGCATCGAAAATGGAAGGGGCAACAGGGTACGAATCATTTTGGAAAATTACTTTTCCAATGGTAAGTCCACTTATTTTTACAAACTTGATTTATACGATCATTGATTCTTTTTCTCGTAACACCTTGACGGACTTAATACGTGAAACGGGTTTTACCCAGTTTAACTTTGGTTTAAGTTCAGCAATGGCATGGATATATTTTCTGTGTATTGCGATTATTTTGTTAATTAGTACGTTTTTGATCTCCAAAAGGATATTCTATCATGAATAGAAAGAGGGTGTAGGAGTTGGTCTTTGCTAAATTGTTATCCATAGAAATCTGGAAAAAATGGTTGTGGTCATTCGTACGATATACCCTAATTATTGGCTTATCGTTCGTAATCTTGTACCCTATTTTGCAAAAAATATCGACAGCGATAAAACACAAATCTGATCTATATTCGCCAATTGTTATATGGATCCCTCAAAACTACTCGTTCGATAATTTTAAGCAAGTCATTCAAATTATGGATTATTGGGTAACATTGTTGAATACCTTTGCTTTATCCTCTATGACAACGTTGCTAACCGCAATTTCATGTGCTCTAGCTGGTTATGGGTTTGCACGATTAAAGTTTAAAGGAAGTAATCTATTGTTTGCAGGGGTTATTTTGACTATTCTTGTGCCTCCGACAACCATACTAATTCCTATTTACTTAAATCTAAAGGACTTTACTTTAATGGGGATAATACCATTACTTACTGGGAAATCCGTTAATCTATTGAATTCCTACTGGCCGTTTATCTTGACATCGCTGACCGCTAATTCGTTAAAAGCAGGCTTGTATATTTTTATCTTCCGGCAATTTTTCAGAGGGATTCCGAAGGAGATTGAGGAGGCTGCCTACATCGATGGGGCTGGGATTGGAAAAACGTTTACTAGAATTATGCTTCCTAATGCTATCCCTGCGCTTATTACGGTCACGATATTTTCATTTGTTTGGCAATGGAACGATAGCTTTTATACGACAACTTACTTAACCTCAAGCAAAGTGATGTCAACGCAGTTATCTTCATTGCCCTATAATCTTGCAATACAGCTAGAAGGTGGAGCTACATCAAAAGTGGATCCATTCTATCAGAGCATGGTACAGGATACAGGAATTTTGCTTGCTATGTTGCCACTAATCATTATTTATTTGTTTGTTCAACGTTATTTTGTAGAAAGCATCGAACGCACAGGAATTGTTGGATAGAAAGTAGATCAACAGAGCGCCCGGCGTGTAACTAAGTGTAAGAACAAGTTCACGCGGGGCTTTTCTAATTTCCTGCGAAGGTGGTTTTTGTTGGTGAATTCCAAATTGAATAAAAGAATAATAGCTGTCGTTAGTGTTGTTATCTGTATTGCTTTGATATTCATTATTAATAACGGTCAACATGAGGCTGGAATTGTTAAAGATGAACCCACTAATGCAGTCATCGAGCCAACGAATGAGGCGGAACCTACTCCCACTGCAGAAGTGATTGTTAAGGAAATAGTAGAACCATCAGTAGAAGAAGGTATTCCTTCACTATACGAGGCATACTCGGGATATTTCCCGATTGGGGCAGCGATTGAGCCTTTCCAAACAAGTGGGCTAAAAGCTAATTTACTTAAAAAGCATGTCAATTGGCTTGTAGCTGAAAATGCAATGAAACCTGTCTCGCTTCAGCCTACAGAAGGGATCTTTAATTGGACTCAAGCAGATCAACTTGTTGAATTTGCTAAAGCGAATAATATCGAAGTCCGTTTCCATACATTGGTATGGCATAGTCAAGTAGGAGATTGGTTCTTTAAAGATAATGAAGGCAAGCCAATGGTGGACGAGACAGACGAAGCTAAGCGTGAGGTAAATAAAAAGCTGTTACTTGAACGTCTAGATACTCATGTGCGAACGATTGTTAGTCGCTATAAAGGCGATATAAAATCATGGGATGTTGTGAATGAGGTTATCGAGCCAGCTGACCCAGGTGGCATGCGTGCTAGTGAATGGTACAAAGTAACAGGAACGGAATTTATTGAGACTTCATTTCGTGTAGCCCGTGAAGCAGGGGGACCTGATATTAAGTTATACATTAATGATTATGGTACAGATGATGTGGCTAAGCGGGATCGTTTATACGAGCTAGTGAAAGAAATGCTAGATAAAGGAGTACCTATCGATGGTGTTGGTCACCAAACTCATATCAATATGAATTGGCCACCTGTTAGCTCAATTATTGAGTCAATGGAGATGTTCGCTGGGCTAGGTCTTGATAATCTTGTAACTGAACTAGATATGAGCTTATACGTATGGAATGATCATAATGATTATGGTGAAGAAATTCCAGAACAGATCCTGCAAAAGCAGGCTGACCGTTACCGTGAGTTGTTTGAAGCATTCAAGGCACATAAGGACATCATAAGTGGTGTCGTATTTTGGGGCATTGCCGATGATCATACATGGTTAAGTACATTCCCTATTACTCGCACGGAAGCGCCTTTTCTATTCGATAAGCAGCTACATGCCAAGCCGGCTTTTTGGGCTGTAGTTGATCCTGCTACAAGACAATAACTAACTATCAACTGATCAAAAGGAGCAGCATGTCATAAATCGACAGCTGCTCTTTAACGATATCAAAGTTATGGCTTAATAGTCCGCAAAACACCATAAACTCCGTTAAATCCGCCCATTACAGGAGCAAACCTGACAACGATTGATTCCTGATCTTCGGCAATTAGGCTTACAGGAATTTCGATTACTTTATCATAGAATTCTCGTTTTCTTTCATGGTGTAGAACGGTTTCTGTTGCTAGCAGATGACCGTTAACCCATATTCCAAAGCTTCTATCAGCATCTAAATAGCTGAAAGTAACTAATAGTCCGTTTCTTTGGCCTGGTAGGACCTTCATTTCATAACTGAACCATCCGTTAGCCTCTGCTCGTCTTCCATTCAGTCCCTCAAAGCTACCTGCATAAGTATGCTCGCCTTGGATGTAATGTTCCAACTCGTATTGGTCGTTACCTACTTGCACACTGTCAATAGTATTCTCTTTAAGGAGAAGTTGCTGATGGCTCTTCTTCTGATGATCACGCAATGCGTCTGAATCCGCTTCGACGAAGTTCCAGTAAATCCCGTATCTCTCGTTATGTTGTTTGAAATGCGGGGTAAAGACTAGCCTCTTTTCTTCATCCGTATTTCTCAGCACAAAGGCTAAGTCATCGTTCAACCGGACGAAATGCTGATCGAAGTCGTTAAACCATTCTTGTACGTTCATTCCAACAGGAGTGACGAAATCTTTAACAAGCATTCGCTTGGTTGGCACGCTGACAATTACGCCTGTTTTGGATTCGATCATATCTTCTGTACCCAATGCTGCGCTTAATACGACTGGACCATATTTGAAACCGACGACGTTTGGAGCATCTGCTAATGGATAGTAGGAGGCCACCATAGGGATTCGTAACTGAAGGGAGTCACCATTCATCCAGACCCTTTCAATGTGTGCATAGCCATCTCTAACTTTCGGTTGAATATGTTCGCCGTTAATAGTAAATGAAATTTCTCCTGAGGCCCACTCGGGGATACGCAGACACATAGTGAAGTGTTTATCACTATGATCAACTGTCTCAATCATTAATTGTGCCTTATCGGTATAAGGGAAATCTGTGTTCTGTGTAATCTTGATATTCTGTTCAGACCAATCTAACTGACTGCTCACATATTGATTGACATACAACTGCTGATCCAGTTGAAAGTAAATGCTGTCGTTTAGCTTGGTGAAGCTTTCCATTCCAGTTCCAGTACAGCACCAAAAATGCTCAAATGGAGAGGAATACACTTTGAAATATCCTGTAGCCATAGGCTGAAAATACATCGTCATCCCAGTATCCGGATGCTGAGATGAGAGAATGGCGTTCATATAAGTATTCTCATAGAAATCCGCGTATTTGATATCCTGTGTCAGCTTAAAGAGTTCTCGAGTAAGCTTCAGCATGTTGTAGCTATTACAAGTTTCGCAAGTGATGTCACTACGCTTACCATCGAGCAGATCAGAATCGCCGAAATGCTCGGATTCACTGTTTCCACCTGTGATATAGCTATGATGATAAACTACCATATCCCAAAATTTCTCAGCAGCTTCTCGATAAAATATTTCGCTTTCCCCTAGTGTCAAATAGCGATTCAACGCACCTAGGAATTTAGGAATTGTTGTATTGGCATGCTTCCCCTTAAGGATATCCTGACCACTACGGATCGCCTCAAAGAGGTTGATCTCATCGAATTGATGAGCTGCTTCTAAATGCCGTGAACTTTTGGTTAGTTTGAAGAGATCATAAAGGCAATCGTTCATGCCACCATACTCCACAGCGAGGACTGTTTTCCGCAATTCCTTAGACCATTTAGAAGTGCGATCTGCTACCCAATCTCCCAGTTTTGCTACGATGTCGTAGGCTGTTTGGTTGCCAGTCCCCTCAACAACGATAATGAGGCCAGCAATAATTTTGTGCATGGTGTACCAAGGAACCCAAGCGGGTTTCCTTTTTTCCACATTATCAAATAGCGTCTCTGGAAAGGCAGATAAATACCCATTATCCAATTGAGAGAGAGATAATTCATCTATGATGTATTCTAGCTTAGCAAGCAAGTCCGCGTTTCGATTCTGCATATAAGCCTGGGCGCATGCTGTTAAAAAGTGGCCTAATGTATGGCCTCTGATCTCTGTATCTTCCCAACCAGGATAGATGGTGGCTTTGGCTGGTAAGCCTGCAACCTCACGGAAACCAACCAACAATCGATCGGGATCATAACTTAATAAATAGGCCATTTCCTTCTCAAATGCGTTTACATGGTAAGCACCGGTAAGCTGGACATGACTCAAACCGATATTGTTCAAAGCTGCTATTCCCGATGTAGTATTATTCATTAAGATTCCTCCATATATAGTAAATTTCTCTTTTAGAAGACTTACTTAAGCTTATCGTTTTTCTTCAACTACGGAAATATGAGAAGGTTGGATTTGGTGTCAAAAGGGAAGGGGTTTGTAATTGGAATATTGAGCTCCTATTTATCCGATTTCCTAGTAATCATGGATCTAGGGGTGCCCTTTTGATAGAATAAATCTATTAAAAGTGTGAAAAAGTCGAAGGAAAAGGAATGAGTCTAATGATCCTTTATCAATTTAAAGTGGATAAGCCGATCGCACTGGACATGACGGGTAAATTTGTTTCGCCTTTCCCTGAATGGACACATATGAACCGGATTCTACTGGAATATGAGCTATTTATACAAACACGAGGTACATTGTATCTATCCAACGGCAAAGAACGCTTTACATTGAAGGAAGGGGAGTTCTTGCTCATGCCTCCCGGTACCCAACAATATGGTTTTCAAGAGTCTGATTGCAGCTTCTACTGGTTACATTTCACTACGGAAGATTTTGAGAGTTATGTAGATACCACTTATGAGCATGTTTATAAGCCTGGAGTCATAGTCATTCCACAAACAGGTGTACTGCGTAGCCCTGAGAAACTCATTGTGATGCTGAAACAATTGCAGGATTCCATACGCAGCTATAGCGAGGAAACTTTAAACAATTATTTAACGACAAGTATCTTATGTGAGATTTACAACCAAACCTTTTTTCTCCACAATCAATCCAAAAAGAAAATGAATCAGCAACTATTCAATGATATCGTGGATTATATTAAGTGGCATCGTCATGAGAATTTAAAAGTGTATCAACTTGCTAAATACTTCGGATATAACGCGAAACATCTCTCCAGCTTATTTTCTTCGATGGCTGGAATCTCCTTGAAACAATTTATGATTCAAGAGAAGATGGAGGTGGCGAAATATTTGCTGACAGATACGAATCAAAAAATCATTGAAATTTCCCTCCAGCTTGCTTTTCCAGACAGCCAATCCTTCACAAAAGCATTCAAGAAAAGTATGGGTATTACTCCTACGGATTACAGAAGTGCTTATGCCAACAGGTTGCTTAATTTCTAAACAAAAGGATCTTGTCTCATACCCATAACTAGGCAGGTATATGTACCGCTTTTCAACAGGTTGTTGTTCATATGATCAAACGGTATAGTTCATTATTATAGGTAGAGGAGTGAACTTTCATATGAATTATCGTAACCCGCCAAAGCTATGCGAGGAGTACGAACAGTATTTTCTGATTGGAGCAGCAGTAAATAAAATAACACTTAATAGTCAACAGCAATTGTTGAAACACCACTTTAATAGTATCACAGCAGAAAATGAGATGAAGTTTGAAAGTTTGCAGCCAATGGAGGGGCAATTTCAATTTGAAGTTGCTGATCATATGCTAGACTTTGCAAAAGGGAATAATATGGGTGTACGAGGTCATACGCTGGTATGGCATAATCAAACCCCCGATTGGATGTTCGAACAACGTTCAGGTGGCCTTGTTGATCGTGCAACACTTTTAGAACGAATGAAAGCCCATATTGACACGGTGGTTACTCGTTATAAAGGCCAGTTTTATGCATGGGATGTTGTCAATGAAGCAGTATCTGATAGTGGTAATGACATATTACGTTCATCGAAGTGGCTTGACATTGCAGGGGAAGAGTTTATTGTAAAAGCATTTGAATATGCTCATGCTGCCGATCCAAGTGCTCTACTATTCTATAATGATTACAATGAATCTGATGCTGTAAAGCGAGATAAAATCTATCATTTAGTGAAGTCATTAAAAGAAAAGGATGTACCTATTCATGGTATTGGCATGCAATCACATTGGAATCTAGATCATCCTTCTCTTGACGATATTCGCCGGACGATTGAACAATATGCTAGCTTAGATGTCACACTTCATATAACTGAAATGGATCTATCAATGTTTCAATTCGATGATCGTCGAACCGATTGTATAACTCCAACTGAAGAAATGCTAGCAAGACAAGCGGAGCGATATGGTCAATTATTTAAGCTATTTAAGGAATATAGTGAACATATTACGTCAGTAACGTTTTGGGGAGCAGCGGACGATTATACTTGGCTAGATCATTTCCCAGTACACCATCGTAAAAATTGGCCTTTTCTATTTGACACGGAGCATAAGCCAAAGGAATCATTTTGGAATGTGGTTAATCTTGCTAAATCCTAATCAGCCTTGTAAGTTAGCTGACGATTATACAGTGGAGGATGTCTATGGATCATAATAGTTGCTACACGTCAGAGGAAGAGATGAATGTATTATGTTATACGAGATCACCGTTAGCGGAACATATTTATTCTCCGAAGTTAGCATACAGCATGCATCTAGCCATTAGTAATGATGGTGTAAACTACGAGCAGTTGAATCATAACAGTGGTGTATTGTTTGCAAAATCCACTGTCAATAACGGCGGAAGTTTGATAGCGAAAAGCTTAAAAAATCCATATATTTTCGAACTTGAAGATGGTAGATTTGGCGTTATAGCCGTGCGAACAGAAGCTGATGGGGAAGTAGACAAGGCAAGTAGTGGCTGTATATTGCTATATGTTTCTACTGATTTATTGAGCTATGAAGAGATAGGATTACTAGATTTGAAGGGGAATATCGACGTATATGATGCCATGTGCGAATTTGATACGGAGACAACACAATATGTGATTCGCTGGTGTGATGAGTTAGGTAACTATTTTCAAAATACATTACGTAACATAACAGATGTTCATAGCATATCCTTACCTATCAACTCGGAGAAGTTCTCGCTTTCCTCGATACATACAGCAATAGAGGGAGCAATGGAACGAAACGTTATTCAAGTAGATTCAAGGGTCGGGAAACGTCTTAGAAACAAATTATGTGCTATTAAGAATACGGAAATGTATATACCTGCAACAAGCATAGCTGAATCGGTAAATGAGCTTGCCAATATAAGAGCGACCGCGATATACAGTGATGGCTCTACAGCTACGAAAAATGTAGCATGGGATACAAGTAATGTGGATTGGAATGTTGGAGGAACGTATCAGATTAGTGGGACAGTGCAACAAGAGCATTATAGCTTTCCAATGGCTATTCATCGAGCTGACCCAGCAGTAGTTAGATGGAATAATCAGTATTACTTTATTGCAACAGATGATAGTAGCCATGGAAATTTATGCTTATATGTTCGAGAATCAGATACAATTCAGGGGCTTGGACATGCAAGTGAGCATTTAATCCTCGATAAGCATATGTATCCATCGTTAAAGATCCACTTTTGGGCACCGGAATTTCATGAAATTGGTGAGGATTTGTATCTTTATTTTGCTTGTAGCAGTGGAGAGTTTATCGATATTCAATGTCATGTTATGAAATTGAAAAGCAATGGCAATCCGACACATGCGAGTGATTGGGAAGCGCCAGTGAAAATGGAGAAGCAAGATGGATCTTATTTATTTGACGCAGGAATTACGTTAGATATGACCTACTTCGAGGTTGACGAGAAGCATTATGTTGTGTGGGCGCAAAGGCAGTTTGATCCAATCGATCTCGGTTCATGGCTCTATATTGCCACTATTGATCCGAGCGAGCCTTGGCGATTACAAGATGATCCCGTATTAATCTCACGACCTGATTATGGATGGGCGAATAATCAGACATTTGTTGATGAAGGAGCATTTGCCATCATTGCCGAAGATAAGATTTACTTAACATTTTCCAGTGCACTTGTTAATGCAACCTATTGTGTGGGTCTATTAACAGCTGAGCGGGGCACAAATCTATTAGATTCTCAAAGCTGGGTAAAAGGAAACTATCCACTGCTTACTTCTCGCTCCGTTGAAGGAGAGTACGGTCCTGGTCATAATTCTTATATAGAGGATGACGCGGGAAATCTATTAATGATATATCATGCTAGATATGGTCTAGAAGCTCCAAGAAGCACAGGGATACGCCGAGTTCATTTCGCAGCAGATGGTTCGCCAGTATTAGATATGATAGAAGCCAATGATCTGAATGACACATTGAAGAATGTAACGATGCAGCTGATCGTACCTAACAAGGAAGCTGTAAATGAATCTATATCGTAAGGGAGGGATAGTAAGATGGGTAACGGTTTAATTACTAATCCAATCATCTGGGCGGACGTACCAGATCCAGATATTATTCGAGTCGGTCATCATTATTATATGGTTAGTACAAGTATGCATGTTATGCCTGGCTGTCCTATTATGAAGTCACAAGATTTGTTGAACTGGGAGATCGTTAATTACGTCTATGACAGCTTCGAGAATAATGATGCTCATAATATGGTTGATGGGAAAAATATCTATGGTCAAGGTTCTTGGGCAGCTAGTTTGCGTGAACATAATGGCCTGTTTTATGTATGTTTTTCAAGCAATGACATGCATCAGTTTTATATGTACACAACCGATGATATTGAAAATGGAAATTGGCAACGCTCTGTAATCAATGGTTTAATCCATGATCCAAGCTTACTATTTGACGAAGATAGAGTATTTGTTATTTATGGAAATGGCGGTATTTATATTACCGAGTTGACAGCAGATGCAACAGCAGTCAAAGAGGGCGGGATCGCTCAGCTACTATTAGAAACTGAAAGTGAAGGCATTGGTCTACGATGTGAAGGATGTCATGCGTATAGAATAGATGGAATATACTATCTATTTTTTATCGAATGGCCGACAGTAGGCAATAAGCGTCGCAGACAAATATGCTATCGTTCCTCTAAGCTTCTAGGACCTTATGAACGGAAAATTATTTTGGATGATGATATGGGCTATAGTAATAATGGAATTGCCCAAGGAGGTATTATTGAAACACAAGATCATAAGTGGTATACGCTATTATTTCAGGATCATGATGCTGTTGGAAGAATACCGGTCGTACAGCCTATTGAATGGCTTGATGGCTGGCCGATCATTGGTATAGATGGTAAAGCTTCAGAAACGTTTGCAACAGATTTTCCGTACACACCTTCAAAACCAATTGTAATGAGTGACGAGTTCGATTATGAAGAAAATCAATTGGCACTGAATTGGCAATGGAATCATAATCCGAATGATCAGCTATGGTCAGTTACGCAACGAGACAGTCACCTACGATTAACGACGGGCAATGTTGTAGACAGTGTGCTCAAAGCTCGTAACACGCTGACACAGCGTACGGAAGGACCAGCATGTGTAGTAACGTCTGTGATGGATATTTCGAATATGAAGCATGGCGATCATGCTGGATTGATTGCCTTGCAGAATCTATTTGGTACTGTTGGTGTTAAAGTAGACAGCAATGGCGATAGAGTTGTCGTGATGAGCGTGAACGATGGTGATGGTATGGAAGCAATAATTGAATCTTTGCCATATGACCATAGTATCATCTATTTCAAAATTGAATTTAATTTTGAAAACAGTATAGATATCGCAAAATTTTATTACGCTTCAGAAGATGGGCAATGGATCGAAATTGGATATCCTTTAGAAATGAAATATACATTGGATCATTTTATGGGGTATCGAATCGGACTATTTAATTATGCAAGTTTAGAGACTGGTGGCTACGTTGATATTGATTATTTCCACTTCGCGAAGCTAGTTAATGGAACATATACAATTATGAAATAACAGCAAAAAACACCAGATACCTGGTGTTTTTTTGTTGAAGGATTATTCAATTTGCTTGAGAAAAATCATATTTCTTGCGGTACTCATTGGAGCTAAAACCAGTATATTGTTTGAACTTTTTGTAAAACCAGTCGATCTCGGTATAACCTACCTCATTCGCAATTTCATATATTTTCATGTCGGTTCTTTTAAGTAATAATTTTGCCTTTTCCATTCTTTGTTGTAGTAAATAATCATTGAAAGACATATTCTCATGCAATCTAAACTTTTGACCTAAATATGCGCAGTTAAAATGAAGTATGCTCGATATTTTTTTCAATGTAACATTTTGATGCATATCATCCTGAACATATTTTTTAACGATTTCGATAATCGAGATGGTGGGTTCATTTTTCTTTATTGGCATTGTAGGATGGGGGAGATAATTCGGTTCATATGATAAATTATTAGTAAGCGCTTTCTTTAGTGCTGTTAAACTTGTCTTTAAGGCGGACTCATGCAATGGATCGGTTAAATAGTCATTGATCTGATAAGTTAATGCTTTTCTAGCAATTTGAAAATTATCCTTCCCACCCATAAGAATAATTGGAATACGACTCTTACTGCGGATTTTCCTGCAAAGTAATATTCCACTCGAATTGTAGCCTTTAATATTAATAAGAATGAGGGAGAAATGCTGTTTCTCAATTAAATGAATAACATCATGGAATTGCTTAGTATAAGCAGTCACCTTAAAATCAATGTCTAACCTATCAATCAAATTTGTTGTTTCGTGTAGTGTGAAATCGTTTGGATCAACAAGCAAAATGTTATACATGGAACTTTCCCCCTTTTGCTTTATAGGCTAAGTTGAATTGTAATTGTATACGCTTTAATTATGGGAAATAAGAAGTTAATAAACAATGTGCATATCTTTGCTCTTGTTGCATTTGTTTACTAGTTGATAAAAGTAATAATTATAGTGCTAATAAACCTATAATTAGACAGGTTAACAGTCCTTGCGGAAACGATATGTGAGTATTTTAATATGTTCGAAGTCCGATCGATCTATGTGACTAGTGCAGATGAGTGTGAACAGTTTTTACGGGATAATGAAACATCGTTGATCCTTCTGGACATCAATCTCGGGGATACATCTGGGTTCGATTTGTGCAAAAGACAACGCCAGACAACGCAGATTCCTATTCTGTTTATTAGTGCTCGTTCTAGTGATGACGATGTTCTGATTGCACTGAATATAGGTGGAGGCGATTACATACAGAAGCCATATACGCTCAGTATATTGCTCGCTAAAGTGAAGCCAGTGCTCAAGAGATATGGTGGAAATAGCAGTTCTTCTGAAATATTAGAGTTCGGGAAGGTGAAGATCGATTGTATGCTAAACCGTGTACGTGTAAATGGTGCAGAGATCAAGCTCAAAACATTGGAATATAAGTTAATCTGTTACTTGGCGAGAAATAAAAATAGAGTGGTCACTAAGGAAGAGTTGTTCCAAAACGTCTGGGGGGATTCTTTTACTGGAGATGGATCACTAAATGTACATATCCGTCATTTGCGCGAGAAAATTGAAGTGAATCCTAATAATCCGCAATATATGAAAACTGTATGGGGAACGGGACACGTTTTAGAGGATAGGATTGATGGTCACAGCTTTAACTTTACCTGGTGTACAGCAACTGATTTAGACTATACAGGTTCGTTATTCCATGTTTATCTGAAAGATACAGATAACGCAAGCGCAATCCGAAACATCAAAGAACAGTACGGGAATTTAACAGAGGATGTAATAGATGCAGACGAAACAATAAAAAGGCAAAGTGGTATATACGTATCAGCTGTGTTTTCCTTTATGCTTATGATCCTCTCGATTACGGTATTGGTCGTTATTATGATTCTTTATCTTGTGATAAAAACTATAATACTCAAACGCAAGAAGGAGTTTGGCATCATGAAAGCGATAGGATATACTACATTTCAACTTATGAACCTGATTGCGATGAGCTTTGTTCCTATTGTGATCATCGGTGTTATAATAGGCAGTATATTGGGTATATTTTACACTAATTCACTACGGTCCTTGCTACTTTCTAGCGCTGGAGTTAAGAATGTGCAATTTATTGTAAGTATTCCCCTTATTGTCTCACTTTGTGTCGCGGAGAATTAAGAGGATATCAGCATATGGCCTGATTACGGAATAGTTCATAGATAAAATGAAGAGGTGTAGTAACGAGATGGACAATACGAACAATAAGAAGTCTTTATCAGAAGTTTCTATTGAAACGGCTTATGAACTTGGAGGCCATGGTAAACGGAATGTTCAAATATTAATAGAAGCTTTGAAAGATATCGATGGAAATCTGGGAAGTGACATGTATGGTAAAGGCAAGGTGATCGAAGACTTCCAGGATCAGATGGCGCAACATTTAGGGAAGGAAACAGCGGTGTTCTTCTCAAGTGGAACGATGGCGCAACAAATCGCCTTAAGAATATGGTCTGATCAAAAAGAAGTGAAACGAGTTGCCTATCATCCTTTATGTCACCTAGAGATTCATGAACAAGATGGGTTGAAAGAAATACATCATATCGAGCCGATCTTACTTGGGGAGAAGAACAGATTAATAAGGCTGGAAGATGTCCAGAACATAAAGGGAGATATTGCTTGTTTATTGCTTGAATTACCTCAACGTGAGATCGGAGGACAACTACCGGATTACGCAGAACTTGAGGCTATCTCCTCTTATTGTAGGGAACAAGGGATCAAGCTACATCTGGATGGGGCTCGACTTTTTGAAGTCCTACCTTATTATCAAAAAACAGCTGACGAGGTATGTGCACTCTTTGATAGTGTATATGTATCCTTTTATAAGGGAATTGGTGGAATTGCGGGTGCAATTCTAGCTGGGGACAAGGATTTTACGAGTCAATCAAAGATATGGAAACGACGCTACGGGGGAGATTTAATCAGCTTGTATCCTTATGTCATAAGCTCGGATTACTATTTCCAGAAGCGCGTGAATAAGATGGCACAATATTATGAGGAAGCTAAAGAATTGGCGGGATTGTTCAATCAGTGCCATGGTGTTACGACTATGCCAGCAGAGCCGGTATCGAATATGTTTCATGTTCATTTTGATGTATCAGCAGAGCAGCTTGAGCCTATATTGAAACGGATTTATGAGACGACAGGAGTGCGCTTAACGCAACATCTAAGGAACATTAACGAAACAAGTTGCTATTCTGAACTAGCTATTGGAGACCTTTATTCTGAAGTACCCAAGGATAAGCTAAAGGCAGCATTCCAACAGTTGGATGAAGAAATAAGACTACTACTATAGTTGTTCACAAAATATAAGAAAGTATAAGTTTCACTTGAATCAATTTCATAATCGCCGATGCAGCTAAATCGGGTTGCGTAATTATGAAATTGATTCTTGATACTCTATTTCTTATATTTCCGCAGAGACGGATACCGTCCTTGAAAGAGGACGGTGTTGCCGTTTCTGCTTGATGTAGCAGACTTGTTAACTATAACAGGTCTGCTTTGTTTGTTGTTAGATGCACTGTCTAACAAATGGAATCAACTTGAATTGGATTTAACTATTTACCCTTGCGCGTTTTCTCAGCTAAAATATCCCATTGCTCCTCAGTAATCTCAAGAAGGTCGTTGAATTCTCCTGCCCCTTGAAGCCATTCTCCTCCATCAATAGTAACGACTTCCCCGTTGATATAACTGGCATAATCTGAGATTAAGTAAGAAGCCAAATGAGCAAGTTCTTCCTTATTCCCTACACGACGTAGGGGGATTCGGTTGATCATCTGTTCTTCTATTTCCGGCATTGGCATAAGTCGAGATGTTGCGCCTTCTGTTGGGAAGGGACCTGGAGCAATAGCAACTTGACGTATGTTGTAACGTGCCCACTCGACTGCAAGTGAGCGCGTTAATGCTAACACGCCGGCTTTAGCTGCAGCCGATGGAACTACAAAAGCCGAACCTGTTGAAGCATAGGTGGTTACGATATTCAACATAGTACCTGGATGCCCTTGTTCAATCCACCTTTTACCGATTTCTAAAGTAGTGTACATGGTTCCATGTAGCACAATATTTAAGATGGCATCTACCGCTCGGGGAGAGAGACGCTCGGTAGGACTTATGAAATTTCCAGCGGCATTATTGACTAGTACATCGATTTGACCGAATCGCTGTTCCACAGCATCCACTAGGTCATGAATTTGGTCAGGATCCCGAACATCAGTCACTTTGTAGAACACATCATGCCGATCTAGGCTTAGCTCTGTAGCTGCCATCCTTAATGTATCCTCGCGCCGACTCGCAATAGCTAGTTTTGCCCCAAGTTGTAGGAACTGTTCTCCCATAGCTCGCCCCAATCCTGTAGCACCACCTGTGATCAGAACAACTTTGTCTTGTAACAAATCCTTGGCAAAAGGTCCCATGATCATTCTCCTTTATTAGAATATAAGAAAGTGGATGCGTTTCAAATAGATTATGACGTATTGATGGTGATGATGCTACAGAAAAGATCCGTCGCAGCTAAGTCTATGAGACAACTGCTTGGTTGATTTGGGTAAATAGTTGCTTGATATGTGCATGGAACTCCGTTGCTTGGAGTGGTAATTTAATGGTGAGTATTAAAATATCATCATTTGCAACGGGAGAGGAAGGCTGTATACCTATGACAGGATATCAACATAAAGGCTCTTTTTATACCGGACAGTATCGGAATTTACTTAAGGATTATGGAATAGATCAACAAGAGATTAATACGCGTCTAGAGGATACGTGGTCGAAATTATTTGAAGGTGATGAGGATACACGGATTTATTACCCGCAAGGTGAGGATATGGGTTATATGTTGGATACAGGTAACCTCGACGCTCGTAGTGAAGGTATGTCCTATGGGATGATGATGGCTGTTCAGCTTAACCGCAAAGATGTATTCGATCGTCTATGGAATTGGACAATGACTCATATGTATATGACGACGGGTGTACATGCTGGATACTTCGCCTGGTCTTGTAAACCAGATGGATCACGACTAGCCAACGGACCCGCACCAGATGGAGAGGAATTCTTCGCAATGGCACTATTCTTCGCATCCCATCGCTGGGGGGATGGAGAAGCTCCCTATAATTATGGAACGCAAGCGCGTGACTTACTCCGTACTTGTATTCATAGAGGAGAGGACGGTGTTGGGTATCCGATGTGGGATCCAGATAACAAGCTAATCAAGTTCATACCGGAATGCGATTATTCGGATCCGTCTTACCATTTGCCACATTTCTATGAACTGTTCGCTCTCTGGTCATACCCAGAGGATCGCGCATTTTGGAAAGAGGCGGCTGTCGCTAGCCGGGTGTATCTAACTATTTCATGTCACCCTGTGACTGGATTAGCACCAGAATATGCTCATTATGATGGTACGCCTAATAATGATAGAGGATATGGACATTTCTTCAGCGATTCCTATCGGGTTGCTGCCAATATCGGTTTAGATTGGGAATGGTTTGGAGCAGATGAATGGGAATGCGAGGAAGCGAACAAGGTACAGGCTTTTTTTGCGGATAAGACACCTGAAGACTATCGGCGATATACCGTAGCGGGTGAAGCCTTTGATGAGAAGTCGTTACATCCTGTTGGTTTACTTGCCACCAATGCGATGGCTTCTCTTGCTGCAACGGGGCCACATGCCCAGGCGAGTATTGAGTTGTTCTGGAACACACCACTGCGAACGGGTACTAGAAGATATTATGATAATTGTCTTTACCTGTTTACATTACTTGCACTTAGCGGTAACTACCGTATCTATCTTCCGAAATAATTATAATAGAGTATTCGTGGAATCGATGATCCACTTAAACAAGCCACAATCACATGTGCAGTTCACATGCGTTTGTGGCTTGTTTTCTTTCGAAATATAAGAAAGTACAAGTTTCAATTGAACCTCTATTTCTTATATTTCGGCAGAGACGGATAACCATTGTTCTTATCATATTTTAAAGATTAATAGTGGACATTCGAAGGTATATTAAATTTTTTATTTTAATATAGAGGAAAAGTGCGAAATTTGTCGAATTAAGTCAAATGTACAAAGAGTGGTCAATAATTAAGAGCCTTCCAAGTAATAGGATTGCTCAAGAGGGGATTTAAATGAATAGATTCAAGGAATATATCAAACATAGTATTAATATAAGGATCATAACAATCATGATGGTTGGTTTTACGCTCATTCTAGTCGGTGCTTCCGTCATGGCCTTGAGTACTATCACCATCATCCGGAATTACGATGATAAGATCAACAATATGAATCGAAGTCATGACCATATTTCGGATATCGCTAACCAAACGAATGAAATTATTCTACGAGTAAGAGGTTATTTTGCATATTTAGATCGTTATGAATATGAGCAGATTTTTAATGTCAAGAAGGAGTTAGATAGGTCAATAAGTTCTTTCAAGAGTACTCCGTTGTCAAGTGAAGAAGCGAAGCTTGTTCGAAATGTAGAAAATTTTTTCGATGAGTATTTAATGAGTATTTTACCTCAAGGGCTAGTGTTCGCTGAGAAAGGGGATTATGACGCACTGCGTAACTTAATTACCTTGGGTGTGAATAGTCCCGTTAATGAAATAATCTCCTTCGCACACGAATCAGAGAAAGAAATTCGTGTGCAGTTGAAAAATGAGAATGAGATACTGCTTGAAAAGTTGTTTTTTCGAGGTGTCAGCTTTATTGTCTACACAATTATGGTTCTCTTCTTATCAATCTATATGAGCAGAAAGTTGTCGAAGGATATTGGAAATCCCTTAAGGCAACTGTCTCGATATGCGATGTATTACGCTGAAGGTGACAAGATACAACCAGATATTTTGGAACGAAAGGATGAAATCGGACACCTGTCTAGATCCTTGAACAACATGATTTATGAGATACAAGAGAAGAATGAGGAGCTGCTTGCTCAGAATGAGGAACTTCTATCTCAGCAAGATGAGCTACAAGCCCAACAGGATGAACTTCAACAAGCTCTTATCCAGATGGAAGAGAATGAATCATATTTGAATAAACGATATGTGTTTACGCAATCTATAGCCAATACATTAGATAAAAAAGAGCTCTTGCACAGCATCATTCGTAATATGGTAGAGGTTACCTCTTCGGAAAAAGGGATTCTCATATTAATGAATGAGACACAGGACCATGCCGCGCATGGAATCTCCCAGGAGGAAATTTCACAGTTTATGAACGGATTTATGCAGAGTGCTGCCATTCGATCATTGTATAGTAAGCAATTGTATTTACGGGAAAGAGATGCGACCCCAGGAGAGAAGGGGTATATTTCAGAACCTCTTTCAGC
Source organism: Paenibacillus crassostreae (assembly GCF_001857945.1). Lineage (NCBI taxonomy): Bacteria > Bacillati > Bacillota > Bacilli > Caryophanales > Paenibacillaceae > Paenibacillus > Paenibacillus crassostreae. The sequence goes on along the minus strand of NZ_CP017770.1, from coordinate 2,287,060 downwards.
GTATGACTTGTTTCTACCTATATATAAAGGGGATGGGAACATTACGGCTTGTATGGTACTAACCCGTGTGGGTAAGTGCTTCGGGGATCGTGATCAGAAAGAAATAATCAGCCTAGTGGGACAAATCTCACTATCGCTTGAGAAGTTAGAGATGTTCGAAGCTACGGAAGGGCAGCGGCAGCTGACCCAAGATATGATGAACACTATTCAGGAAGGCGTCCAGTTCATGAATCTTAACGGACAGTCCTTGCAGGTAAATCATAAGCTATATGAACTTATGGGGTTATCCTATGTCGATTCTGAATTGGATGGGATGTCTTTACAAGATTTTATGGCATTACTTGCTCCCAGAATTGAGGACTTTAAGTCATTATATGAATTTATTGAAAATGCTTTAAGTGATAATTTAGGTCAGATCCAAAGTTTGAACTATGTGCTTAAGGGCGAAGAGACTCGATACATACAAATCTATTGGGAACCTATATACCACAATAAGCAGAAGTTCGGCATACTACTCGTTCATCGTGACATCACGAAGGAGTATGAGGTCGACCGGATGAAATCCGAATTTGTGAGCACGGTTAGCCATGAATTACGAACGCCACTTGCTAGCATTCTTGGTTTCTCGGAACTGATGTTACACCGGGAGTTGAATCCGGAACGTCAACGTAAATATACGGCTACGATTCATCAAGAGGCCAATCGATTGACATTACTAGTTAACGATTTTTTAGATCTCCAGCGAATGGAGAATGGCATGCAGTTTTATGATTTTAGGCCAGTGGATATGATTCATCTTATCGAGGAAGTGAAGGAGATTCAGCAAGCCAGTACCACCCATCATAGAATAATAAGTAACTCATCTCATGAGAAAATGGTAGTCCTTGGAGATCGAGATAAGCTATATCAGGCAATGGTCAATTTGGTGAGTAATGCAATCAAGTACTCACCAGATGGTGGGGATATTATCATATTTTCCCATCAAATGGGCGATAATATATGGATTGAGATTACAGATAAAGGCTTAGGAATTCCTGCTCAAGCTATTTCGAGCCTTTTCACCAAATTCTACCGAGTTGATAGCTCTGATCGATCTAAGATTGGAGGGACGGGCTTAGGACTTGCCATTGTTAAAGAGATTGTAAGTCATCATCAGGGTGATGTGAGTGTGAAATCCCAATTGGGAGAAGGAAGTTCCTTTTCAATCATTTTACCAATCTATAAGAGTGATATTGCACCGATTAGTACAAGCCAACTATCGACAAACATAGGTGAAGACACTCCAGTAAATGTGATGCTTGTGGAGAATGATATTAATTTAGCCGGTATGCTTCAAGAGGAACTAGTGGAGAAGGGATATCGAACCACGATCTATTCAGACGGAGTTAATGCTATTCGTGCAATGGAGGAACAGCCGCCCCACATTATAGTCCTAGATTTGAAGCTTTCTCCTGAAGTGAGCGGATGGGGGGTTATTGAGCGGATGAAGAGCTCTGAACAATTGAAGAGCATCCCTATTATCATTTCTAGTGCTTTTGAAGATAAGGGGAGGGCTTTGCAAATGGGTATCTCGCATTTTCTTATTAAACCGTATGTAACTGTGAAGTTATTTGAAGCGATTGAGGATATTTTGAGTATAAGAAAGATATAGCAAGTTATGATTGAATTGTTGGCAGGCATAAATAAGCCGTGAGGAGTTGAACCTTGAACACAGATAAATATAAACAACTTGTCGAACAGCGGATTATAAGCACGTTCGATGAATGGACAACTAGAGCCACGGTTGAGGAAAGGGAAATCTATCGATTCTTACACAATATTAAAGGTACCGCTGGAACGATCGGGATGCTAGAAATTGAGAAGGTAGCAGAACAAAAGATAAATATATATTCAGATCAAGGTAATCGTCATTTCACCTATCTCGAATGGTACGAACAGCTAAAATCTTTACTAGAAGCTATTTCAGCCGACAAAGGACAAGGTCAACTTTCAGAGGGTGTAATAACATCGCAGAATCCATTATGGGAAATGCATGAGAATCGAATTCTGATTATCGATGACGATGTCGAGTTAGCTGGTTATTTGAAGGAGATATTAGAGGAACATAGCTATCCAGTTAATCTCGCATTAACAGCTGAACGTGGATTGAAGCTTTTCTACGATTAGAAACCGGATATGATCCTGCTGGATATTCTTCTTCCAGATCGTAATGGGTTAGAGCTTCTCAAGCTAATTGTTGAAAAGTCCAAACAAGAGCATTCACCGATCATTGTCATGAGTAGCGAGGATACCAAAGAAAATCAGCTGAGTGCGTATCGTTCTGGAGCTATGGACTATATTGCTAAGCCGATAGATCAGGAATTAATTATTGCTCTAATAGAGAACCGATTTCAAATTAAGCAGCAATGGGAGCAGCTAACCATAATAGACGAGTTAACGGGTGTCTATAATCGTAAACATTTCAATCGGATGATGAAGCATCTTATCGCAGATTTTCACCGATCGGGACGTGTATTTACCATTGTAATCATAGATATTGATTATTTCAAAAAAGTAAATGATACTTATGGCCATCTCGTGGGAGATGAAGTACTTCGACGTTGTGCTGACACCATAGTGAATAACATGAGGCATGAAGATACTCTATGTCGTTATGGCGGAGAGGAATTTGCACTGCTTCTCCCCAATACAGACAAAAATCAGGCGCTAGAAGTACTTGAGCGAATTCATCATGCGATTTCATCCTATATTTTCTCATTTAAAGATCAACAATTACAAGTCACGTTTACTGCAGGAGTAACCAATATTCACTCGGACAATGCACATTCTGAGAAACTGTTTGAAGAGGCTGATCAAGCTCTCTATGTGGGGAAGCAGTCTGGTAGAAATCAGACGGTTCTTTTTTCAACGGAAGTAATAAGTAAGCATAACGAACAAAGATTAAATATTATCGTCGTTGATGATGATCGACTTATTCGAAAAATAATTATGTCGGAATTCACGAAATGGCAGCCGAACCGAAATATAGTTGTTTCGATTAAGGAATATGACAATGGTACTGATTTCCTTCAATCTGATTGGTATTCAGAGCAAGAAAAATATATTATTCTGTTAGATGGGATTATGCCGGAAACGGATGGCGTAGAGGTGTTGAAGAGAATCCGCTATGAATATCCTGAAAGTAATATTGTTGTTGCCATGTTAACAGGTAGAAGCAACCAGACGGATATTATTCATGCGCTTCAACTTGGGGCCGATGATTATATAGTTAAACCTTTCCAAATGTCCGAGTTAGTATCGAGAGTTGAACGATTAGTGCAGAAAATATGTAGAAAATAATAAATTCTGGAGGTTCTATGAAGAAAATATTGATTGTCGATGATGAAGAAATCCTTCGGTTGTTAATATCAGACACCTTGGAAGATTTAGACGTACAAATTGAGATTGCGCAGGATGGAAAAGTTGCGTTAGAGAAATTGGCAGAAACCGAATACGATTTGATACTTTTAGACTATATGATGCCAGAACTAACGGGGATGGAAGTGTTAGAACAGCTGTCTAAAGAACAGAGAGCGCGGACGCCCATTCTAATGTTGACAGCTAAGGCTCAAGATGCAGATCGGACCAAGGCCTTGGAAGCCGGAGTAAGAAGGTTTATTCCCAAGCCATTTAGTCCACTGGAGCTGTTACAGGTAGTGCAGGAAATCCTAAATGAATGATGACGGTAATTCAAGTTCGACAAGGTACCAGCTATATGATAAGGTTAAAGGAAACCTATAGGCATTCCACTCTTTTTGAGTGGGGTGCCTTACTGTATATATATGGGTTTTTACATTAAATGTCTTATATTATATGGAAGGACTTGGAGGTGGTGATGCTATGTTTCTCTCTTTATCCCTAGTCGGGGAAGATCCAGCGACTACTCAAAAAGCGCAAAGATCATATCATAAAGAGGAGCGAATAGATCATGACAACATTATTTCAAGCTGAAGAACGCACACATTTGAATACATCTGGACTTCGTAATCTACGTAAAGGAGGCCGCTTACCCGGTGTTGTTTTTGGTAGAAATACAGAAAATGAGATGATTCATATTTCAACGATAGATTTTCAGAAATGGTTAAAACGAGGCGCAGTTGGTTTTATTGAATTGCAACTTGAGGGGAAAGAGTCCTTATCTGTATTATTAGAAGATCTACAACGTGATCCAGTAACTAGGGATTTGTTACATGTTGATTTCCAACAAGTACAGACCAACGAGATCGTACGTACAAAGCTTGCGGTGAAAGTCAAAGGTACGCCAATTGGTACTAAGCAAGGTGGAGTAGTTCAAATTCAAAGCGAGTTTGTTGAGATAGAGGCTTTGCCAAGACATTTGCCGAATGCGGTAGAGTTTGATATTAGTGATATGAATATCGGGGAATCATTGCTTGTAAGTGACTTGAAATTACCAGCAGAAGTAACGGTTATTTCTGGCGGGAATGAGTTGCTCCTATCCGTTGTAAAGCCTTAATACAATATTATAGTTAAATTTAGTATATACGAAACAATTTCATAATTACGGCGATTATGAAATTGATTCACCTAGACAAAAACGCTGTTTCTGCAACTAACATGCAGATACGGCGTTTTTGTGCACTGATATGGTGAGTGAATTTATATCATCAGGTAGATATTTCATCAGATTAAATCTTCTTGTCGTTGTGTCTCTGTATAGACGGTGATAAGCACTGTTGCAGGTTGATCCCCTATATTCTTCACTAAATGGGGCGTACAAGCATGCCAACTAAAGGAATCACCCTCCTCAAATTCAGCGAAATCTTCTCCCTGCTCAGCGTAGATCTTTCCTTTAATAACAAAATGAACTTCTTCTCCTTCATGTGCATGTGGAACTTTACCTGTAGAAGCTCCAGGAGGGAATTCGACAATCATCATTCTGACATGGTTAGTTGAACTTAAGTGTTCTACATTTAAATCATCCGTACCGCTTTTTGTTATTCTTCGTTCGTTATTTCGCACGATACTCATGCGTTCTTCTTTTTGTAATAGTAAATAAGCCAAGGGGATTTTTAGAGTATTCGCGATACTTTCCAAAGTGGATATCGAGGGTGAAGTTTTATTGGTTTCAACCTGACTCATAAATCCTTGAGATAATCCAGTAGCCTCACATATTTGAGCGATGGTCATATTTTTGCGCTTGCGAATTGTTCGTATTGCAGAGCCGATATCCATTCCATTTCACTCCTCGAAATATTAGTAATACATAATATAATTTTATATTAACAATTTTCCTGTTGACATGCTAGTGTGATTTCATTTATATTACTAATACGAATTATATATTTTTATTACAAATAATCAAAAAAGGTGGAGAATAGAAAGATGAAGAGAATTACAACAGTATCAACAATAATGCGTGTTGTTTTGGGAATATTATTCCTAGCCCACGGAGTAGATAAATTGCAAATGGGTTTAGGTAATGTTGCAGCTTGGTTCGGATCTATGGGTCTACCTGGATTTGTGGCTTATGGGGTGGCTGTACTTGAACTTGTTGGAGGTATTATGCTTATTGTTGGTCTATTTACACGATATGTATCGGCAATATTTACAATCATGCTCCTAGGAGCTATCGTTACAATGAAACTTTCTGCTGGACTGCTTGGAAACGGTCAGATGGCGGGATACGAATTAGATCTGACCTTTATGTTAGTAACCATTTATTTAAGTGCTGCTGAACCTACGTCACTGTCTATCGATCAAGCTATTCTTAAGAAACGCAAGGTTTAATAGAGAGGCTTCGTTCGGATTTGGATGCTCAATTGCAGGAGTTATAACTTCTTGATATATTTTCTAACCAGAGTTGACTAGAGGGTGAAACCCATAACTGCTACAATAACCCAATACCTATGCGGTATTGGGTTATTGTTTTACTCTATTACTTGTGATCGCCCGTCAAGTATTTCTCTGTCAGAATAGATAACATCTGAATGCCGACCTCATTATGCCCACCTTGAGGGATGATGAGATCAGCGTATTTCTTGGAGGGTTCGATAAATGCTTCATGCATCGGCTTAACGGTATTCAAATATTGATTATGAATGGATCGAATCGACCGGCCTCGTTCCTCAATATCCCGAACCACACGACGTAGGATACGCACATCGGGGTCTGTATCGACGAATACCTTAATGTCGAGCTGATTCCGAAGGTTCTCATCAGATAGGATATGTAGCCCTTCTAGAATAGCGATATGGTTCGGTTTGAGTTCGACCGTCTCCGTAGTAGAGCGAGCATGAACCGTGAAGTCATATACTGGAGCATGCGCAGCGTTGCCCTTTTTCAGACAATGTAGATGTTCAATGAGTAGATCGTTGTCAAAAGCGAGTGGATGATCATAATTGATCGATTCACGTTCACTCATGGTGAGATGTGAATGGTCTTTATAGTAGTTATCTTGCGATATAAAAGTAACTTTGTCCGATCCAAGACGGTCAATGACCGAGCGTGCCACTGTCGTTTTACCAGAACCAGTGCCACCGGCGATACCGATTATAAGCATGGTGATTCAATACCCTCCCTAAGATAATTCCCGTTGCAATTCCAGTATTGTAGCACAGCATTAACATTATTTCACCTCAGATCGTGCAAATGAATTGAGGGTTTCCTTAAAATTCGACAAATTTATGGATTAATACGATATCTGATAACATTTTTAACATATTATTGAACAAATACCAATTGAATATGCAATATAAATTAAGAATTAATTCATTTCACTGGGCTAGTCACAGAGTCTATGATATTATAAATTTTAACTATATTTTTAATCTTTAAATTTTAGTATAATTACTTTCTTGCCCAAATATTAAGATATTACCCGTTCCACTTGATATATTATTTATGTTTGACTCAATCTATATATTGATGTATTATCAACTATACAAACTACATATTGATTTATCTGCAAATTTATAACGAAAGATTACCATGTAATGAGCATCAGCGTATTTGGTTTTTGGAGAGAACCAAATGCGTTTTTTGATGCTGAAATTCAGTAGGAGTGAGATCAATGCTAATAGTATACGATTCTAGAACCGGAAACGTAAAAAGATTCGTAAACAAGCTGAATATGCGTGCAATTCCGATTGAAGAGCGTAATTATGTGGAAGAGCCCTTTGTGCTTGTGACTTATACAACAGGCTTCGGACAAGTTCCAGAGAAGGTACAGTCCTTCCTCTCCCGCAACAAAGAGTTGCTCAGAGGGGTATCTGCAAGTGGTAATCGTAACTGGGGAACGAAGTTCGCTATGAGTGCGGATACGATATCTGATATGTACGGGGTTCCAGTCATTACGAAATTTGAGTTGTCAGGTACGAATTTAGATAAAGAACAATTTGTCGAAGGGGTGCGAAGAATTGAAGCATATTGAATTGAACAACGAATTAATGCAACGTGGGACGGATGGTTTTTACCAACTCGATAAAGATAAAGAAGCGGTTGCCGCTTTTATGGAAGAACTTGATGAGAAAACGATGAAGTTCGGCTCGTTACGTGAGAAGCTCGACTACCTGATTGAGAATGATTACTACGACAATATGTTCGAGAAGTACACTTATGAGCAAGTAGAGTCCGTGTTTGCAATCACAGCAAGCAGTGACTTTCAATTTGAATCCTATATGGCTATTTCGAAATTCTATAAAGACTATGCTATGAAGACAAACGATAAGGGCATGTACCTAGAGCAGTATCCAGATCGCGTCGCTATTGTTGCTCTACATTTAGGCGAGGGTGATTATAGCAAGGCTATACGGATTGCTGAGGCGATGATCGAACAATGTCTACAACCAGCTACACCTACGTTTCTGAACGCTGGTAAGAGCCGCCGTGGTGAATTAGTCTCTTGCTTCTTGCTTGAAATGGATGACTCACTTAACTCAATCAACTATGTTATTGGAACATGTATGCAATTGTCGAAAATTGGCGGTGGTGTAGCGGTAAACCTGTCGAAGTTACGCGGACGCGGTGAGCCGATCAAAGGGGTGGAAGGTGCTGCGAAGGGTGTTATGCCCGTCCTAAAGCTGATGGAAGACTCTTTCTCTTACGCTGATCAGATGGGACAACGTAAAGGCTCCGGAGCTGGTTACTATAATATTTTTGGTTGGGACGTTCTTGAGTTCCTTGATTCTAAAAAAATTAACGCGGATGAGAAGCTACGTATAAAGACGTTGTCGATCGGTCTGATCATCCCTAATAAATTCTATGAACTAGCTGCGCAGAACAAGTCATTGGTTGTCTTTGGACCTTATTCTGTTCACAAGGCTTACGGTAAGCATCTGGATGATCTGGATATGGACGAGATGTACGATGAACTACTAGCAAATGAGGAAGTTACGAAGAAAACGGTCATGAGTGCTCGTGATATGTTGACGAAAATTGCTTCTATCCAGTTAGAATCGGGCTATCCATACATTGTAAATAAGACGAATGCAAACAAAGAACATGCTTTGAAAGATATTGGAACTATTAAAATGTCTAACCTATGTACGGAGATCTTCCAGTTAATGGAGACTTCCGAAATTAATGATTACGGTGTAGAAGATAATATCCGTCGTGACATCAGTTGTAACTTAGCATCACTCAATATTGTGAATGTTATGGAGCGTGGGAAGGTCAAAGAATCAGTACGCGTCGGGATCGAAGCTCTTACAACGGTAAGTGACCTATCGAAGATTGATAATGCACCTGGTGTACGTCGTGCGAACAAGGAGCTTCATTCAGTAGGCTTGGGGGCAATGAACCTAAACGGCTATCTAGCGAAGAACAAAATAGCCTATGAAAGTGCAGAAGCAAGGGAGTTCGCAAGTACGTTCTTCATGATGATGAACTACTATTCGCTTGAGCAAAGTATGGAAATTGCGCGTGACCGTAAGATTACGTTCCTTGATTTCGAGAAATCTGAATATGCAAAAGGAACTTATTTCGCAAAATATCTTGAGACAGACTACAGACCACAATCTGATTGTGTGAAAGAGTTATTCACTGGTATAGAAGTTCCATCACCACAGGATTGGGCTCATCTGAAGGAACAGGTTCAGAAGTATGGCTTGTATCATGCTTATCGATTGGCTATTGCACCAACGCAGAGCATTTCATATATTCAGAATGCAACTTCTAGCGTTATGCCAATCGTTGAACATATTGAGACACGCACATATGCGAACTCGACAACCTATTATCCAATGCCATTCCTCAGTGCAGAGACACAATGGTTCTATAAATCAGCTTATAACATTGATCAATTCCGGTTGATTGATATGATTGCAGATATTCAGCAACATGTGGATCAAGGGATTTCAACGATTCTACATGTGAATAGTTCAGTATCTACTCGTGAGTTATCCCGTTTCTACATTTACGCAGCACAGAAAGGGCTTAAATCGTTGTACTATACACGGACGAATAAGTTATCAATCGAAGAATGTACAAGTTGCGCAATATAATATAGAACATGAAATCTACAATAAAGCCGGCGGAGTAGGCTGTGAATATCTTCCGCCGCTTTTTTATAAAAAGGAGATACTACATAAATGAAGGCAGTTAACTGGAACCGACCGGATGATGATTATACGTTAACATTCTGGCAACAGAACATTATGCAGTTCTGGACGGATGATGAGATTCCATTATCTGATGATAAGATGGATTGGATGGTAATGACTGACCAAGAGAGAACGACTTATAAGCAAGTTCTTGGGGGGCTGACATTGCTGGACACCTTGCAAGGTGGTGTTGGCATGCCGAAGGTGTTGGAACATGTAGAAGGTTTGCAACGCAAAGCAGTGCTTGGTTTCATGTCAATGATGGAGCAGATTCATGCGAAGTCTTATAGTAGTATTTTTACAACATTGACTTCAACAGAAGAGATCGATGAGATCTTTAAATGGGTAGAGAATAATGAACAACTACAGTTCAAGGCTAATCTGATTGAATCATGGTACAAGGATATTCATACGAAGCAAGACTTATATAGAGCGATGGTGGCTTCGGTATTCCTCGAGAGCTTTTTATTCTATAGCGGTTTCTTCTATCCACTGTATCTGGCGGGTCAAGGTAAGATGACGAGTAGCGGAGAGATTATTGACCTTATCTTACGCGATGAGAGTATTCATGGCTTGTATGTGGGTACCTTGGCGCAGGAGATATATCAAGAGTTTCCGTTGGAAGAGCAAGAACAGCTACAGAAGGAAATCTTTGAGTTATTAGATACGCTATACCAGAATGAAGTGAATTATACGGATGCGTTGTATACGCCAATCGGTCTGCAGGAAGAAGTAAAAACGTATGTCCGTTATAATGCTAACAAGGCATTGATGATCCTTGGCTTCGAGACCTATTTTCCAGAAGAACCCGTTAACCCGATTGTATTTAATGGGATCAGTACACATACGAAGCAACATGACTTCTTCTCGAAAAAGGGGAATGGTTATGTGCGGGCGATCAATATTGAGCCACTGTCTGATGACGATTTCGTGTTTAATATATAATAGAAAAATAGAGACTGTCTGATCAAGGATGGCGAACAAGGTACACCGAAGGCCTCTTGGCTTTCGGTGTATTTTTGATAATGAAATCTGCACATACATGTCATGTGACACGTACAATAACCTAAACTATGAATATACAGTATGGGGGGAGTACGATGATCTTAATCCCGGGTTATGATGTTGAACAAATCATTAGTACATTACAGTTGTCCAATTTGGAGAAGGATATTGTGCAACTTAAGAACAATAGCCATTTAATCTATCGTTATGATTCTCTGGCATCTTTAGCATTCGAGCTAACCATGAGAACGGCAATCGTGGAGGCAGCTTATGCTTTAGATAAGAGTGATGTAAGTTTTGCTGTATTCAGACAATCTCGCTGTAATACCCAGTTATGGACAAGAACAGAGAATGGTGGTTTCAGATTGAATCATGGGATCCCGCCTGCAGATGGAATCAATGATATTTTTGAGAATGGGAAACTCTATGCTTTTGAATGTGCGACTGCAATGGTGATTATCTTGTACAGGGCTACGCTTAATGTCATACAAAAAGATAGTTTTAACAAGTATTTCGAAGACTTGTACTTAAGGGATTGGAAATATGATAGCGACTTAAGGTTACTTATTACTAATCATAATAATGAGGCGTACCCCGGGGATATTGTATATTTCAAGAATCCAGAGCATGCGCTAGAAACACCAGAATGGCAAGGGGAGAATGCTGTCTTGTTAGCCAATGATTTATATTTCGGACATGGTCTGGGGATCAGAACTTCGGAACAAATCATAGCCGCTCTTAATCGAAGAAGAATACCTTGGAGCAATAAATCAGCCTATCTCTCGAATGAAGTACTTCATCCAGATTTTGATGATGTGCGGAAGATGTCTACAAGAGGAAATCATAAGGTAGAAGGCAATATAGTAATTAACAGCGGAATTGCGGCTAAGATTGGGAGCCAAAAGTACTATTCTAAAATGAAAGCATAGCGGTAATATCCATGCATAACAAGCTGAAACGGCTACGCCGTCCTTTTAAAGGAGTTTACGCTTCCGATGATAGCGATACTTCGTATCACTTTAAGGTATCCGTTTCAGTCGAAATATAAGATATAGAGTATGAAGAATCAATTTCATAATTACGCAACCCGATTTAAGTGCATCGGCGATTATGAAATTGATTCAAGTGTAACTTATACTTTCTTATATTTTGAAAAGAGGCAGCCCTTCAAGGGTTGCCTCTTATTTGTAATATTGAGGGTTCTAATGTGATAGCTGACCTAATCAGAATTCTTCTCTCCTTGATCTTTGCTACCCAGGGTAATGCCGAGTTGTCCGTCATGATTACCTAAGTGGCCGCCAATACCTAGCCCAACTCCTTGGCCGCCACCCAATTGTGCTTTGGCATGGGCACCCAATCCTTGTGATCCACCAAGCTTAATTCCAGTGTTGAAGCCGATTCCTTGATTAAGCCCTAAGTGACCCTCCACATTTGCACTGAGTCCTTGATCTCCGCCGAGTTGAGCGCCTGTGTTGATTCCAGCCAGTTGACCACCGCCCAATTGGCCTTTTGCTTGAGCACTTAGACCATGTTCGCCACCGAATTGAGCATCCGTATTGAAACCGGCTAATTGTCCTCCACCGAATTGGGCTTTAGCTTGAGCTCCTAATCCGTACGGACCACCAAGTTGTGCTTCACCGTTCATCTCAAATCCCTGACTTTTGTTTAGCTCAGCACTTGTCTGTATGTTAACTCCATATTTCTCACCAAGGTGTGCATTCGCTTGTGCGCTTACACCTTTGAGTGCTGCATGACCATCCGCGTTAAAGCCGACGCCATGTTTACCACCTAATTCTGCTCCGGTACTAAGGCTAAGGCCCTCGTCTTTACCTATATTCCCTTGTACTTGGCCCTTCACAAGTTCGGTTCTACCCATTGGATAGCCTTGTTGCCCGTAAGGCTGGCCATACCCATACAGTTGTGTTGGAAAGGGGTAAGACGGAGCAGGGGGAGGAGGCGGAGTTGCTTGTTGATAGTCTGGATATTCTACTCCATAGGGGTAAGCTGCATGACTTTGTGAAGGGTAGAGATGGTAGTAATGAGTGAACGGGAAATATTTTTTTCTAATGGGCATATGAATAACCTCCAGAATAGACTTGATGATATAGCCTATTCACAGAGAGTTTGAAATGACACCTATCAAGTCGATCGTCTTGAAAAAAATGGATCAGCTGAATAAATTAACTGATCCCATTCCGCCGCAAGGCGAAAAGGTCTTGCAACTCCTCGGTTGATAGTTCAGTAATCCAACCTTCAGTGCTGGAGATAACATTGTCACTGAGCTGTTGCTTACTCTCTAACATTTCATCTATACGTTCCTCTAATGTACCGAGTGAGATGAACTTATGGACCTGTACGTCCTTTGTCTGTCCCATTCGGTAGGCGCGATCTGTAGCTTGATTCTCCACTGCTGGATTCCACCAACGGTCGAAGTGAAAGACATGGTTAGCCGCTGTAAGATTAAGTCCTACGCCTCCCGCTTTGATCGAAAGAATGAATACGGATGGTTGCTCCTGAGGTGGTAGGATCTGAGATTGGAATTGATCAATCATCGTATCACGCATAGATTTGGAGGTGCTTCCATTTAGATAGAGAACAGGCTCCTGAAGCTCTTGCTGAAGTACCTGTTGAAGTAACTGACCCATACCTATATATTGCGTAAAGATCAAACAACGCTCGCCCTCCTCCCGCAATTCTTTGACCATCTCGAGAATACGTTCCAGCTTAGCTGAACGTCCGACCAGTGTCTCTGTATCCAGTATGACAGTATGATTATTAGAAGACGTCGGAATCGGCTCTTTCGTTAGAAGCATAGGATGGTCACATAACTGTTTAAGATGCGTAAGTGCAGCAAGGATAGCCCCTTTTCGCTCAATTCCCTCTAGCTTCTGCATCCGTTCCATGAGTTCTGAGACCGTGTGATCGTAAAGGGCTCCCTGCTCAGCAGTGAGATTAATATAGGTCTTCATCTCATTCTTATCCGGTAAATCAAGTTGGATAGCGGGATCCTTCTTCTTACGGCGGAGCATGAATGGTTTAACTAACTTCTGTAAATCCTGTGTCCGTTGTTCATTATGGTCCTTCTCAATCGCATTAATGAATCGGCTATTGAAGGCTCTTGCATTACCGAGATAACCTGGATTGATAAAGTCGTAAAGAGACCATAGCTCAGATAGACGATTCTCAATTGGCGTACCTGTAAGCGCAATACGATGTTTCGCAGAAAAGCTTCTTACAGCAGAAGATTGTTTGGTCTGGGCATTCTTAATATTCTGCGCTTCATCTAAACAAAGGGATTGCCAAGTGAATTGTTTAAGTATGTCTTGATCGAGAGTCGCAGTCGCATAGGAGGTTAGAACGATATCCGCTTGTGCAATCTCTCCATGAAAAGATTCACCGCTATCACGTCTACTTCCATAATGGAGCATGACCTTTAGCGAAGGGGCAAAGCGAGCCAATTCCTTCTGCCAATTGCCCAATACCGAAGTGGGGCAAATGAGGAGGGAAGGCATGCTAGTATCCGAATCTGCAAAGGTCTCTTTAAGATGTAATAAATAGGAAATATACTGTACGGTTTTACCGAGTCCCATATCATCTGCAAGACAGGCGCCAAGTCCGAATTGGCGTAAAAAGGCGAGCCAGGTAAACCCGTCTTGTTGATAAGAACGCAATTCCGCTTGTAACCCGTCAGGCACAGCTAATGTCGGCCACTTGGTCTGACCTCTAAGTTGACTCATAATCTTCATTAGATGTTCATTCAGTTCAACTTCAAGTTGAATTCGTGCGGAATTCTCCTGTTGTTGCTCCGAAGCGTCATGCTCAGGTTCATCATTATTTCCTAGTAAGTGTAGCTGTAAAATGTCTTGGAAGGATAGGCCCTGTGACTTATCTGTCCCTGCCATGGCTTGACGGATCTGCGCAAGTAGAGCTGGATCAAGTGGGATCCACTGCCCCCTGAAGCGAACCAAACGTTCATTACGGGCCACGAGTTCGGTGAATTCCTCTTCGGTGAGTTGGGCATCACCAATGGCAATACGCCAATCGAAGTTAACAATAGAGTCCAGTCCGAATAGAGAAGTTGTAGTTCTACCCTCATTGGTGCGGACCTTGGCACGAAGCTTAGGTTTCTTCCGACTAGCTTCTTCCCACCAAGCTGGAAGAAGCACTTGCCATCCAGATTCCAGTAGCGTATTACTATCTATGGTTAAGAATCTCCAAGCATCTTCATCCGACAGTGGACCGCTTAATACATATTCGCTGTTATCATCGAAACGCCCTTTAGGTAGACATGCCTGCAAACGTTCCAACCAACTTACGGAACGGTCATGAACATGAGTTGACCAATGATCAGGCCATGATCCGAATGCTTGGCCTTCTTGCGTAAGCTGAATACGCTCAAGTAGGGTGAGATCAGATTTATCCTGTAGTACAAGCTGAAGATGCCAAGAAGGCTCATCGTCATAAGGCTCCAGTAGTTGCAGTAATGGACGGAACGGAGCAGTATCTGCTCTCCAACCTATTGTAATGAGCCAGCTATGTTCATCCAGACCATGAGGAGTTGTACCAACGTTAGCGAAGAGCAACGGATACTCTCTTCGTAAATCAGTGGCCTCTAATTCTGTTCCATAGTAGCGTTGAGATACGGTAGATGAGAATGCCGCACATAACCCTTCAATCATACTGGTGTTACTGATCCTGATCTCCTCTAAGATAGACTGTTCTTCTGTATTCATTGCTGACGGGTCCCAGACCCATTGCACCTTTCCTGACAGAAAAGCCTCGTAACTAGGGATATATTTCTTTTCGTCTATATATTTAAGCAATAAAGGTGTTAGCCGGACCCATGGGGATTCATCCTCGATCCATGTCCATTGAATATGTTTCAGAAGCTTCTGTTCCGCAAAGAAAGGAATAACCTGCTCGGAGGGAAGAACGACAAGATCAACATCTTGCACGGTTTGAACTTCTAGTTCTGTCCCATAGAAGGAAGCTTCATGCCATGCGAATAGGAGATGTTTCATCATCTGGCCTGGCACATAATTAAAAGTATTGGTAGAGCCATAGATTAGTGCATCTCCATAAGCACTCAAGTTGATATGAATAGTGATGGTTTCATTATGTTGGCTCATGAGATCAGTTTTCCTCTCCGAAGCTCCTCTTGGAGTGCGCGTAATCGACTATAGCGAGTAACGAATGAAGCGATAAACAGCTCCCAGCGTGCTTCTTGTTTTAATTTTTTATAGAGCTTTGATAGTCGCTTTAATAGCTTTACAGCTAGCTTATAACTGTCTCTATTCTTCTGAACAACATATCTCTCAACAGCTTGATGATAGAAGGGTAATAGCAATTCGGGGGCATGTTTCTCAACAGGCTGAAATACGGTTACTCGATAATCAAGAGGTTCCCTTCCAGTGCTTAATTGATAGTCCATCCATTGCTTCCATTTACCATGGTTCAGTAACTTCTCTTCATAGATATTTCTAGAAAGAGGTAGCATACTGACTAGTGTTGCCCACATTGATTGTTCTGCTTCCGGGTGATACTGAATAGTCGTCTCCCAATAGCTCCAGTATTGATGTAGGTTACTATTCCGATTACTACTGAGTAGGGGGCCAATTTGGATAAGCCATTCTGTCAACCGAGCCCATTCTTCTGTTTGCATTAGGATAGATAGGAAATGATATAGATGATTGGGATGGATCGTGTAGATTTTATCCCCAACTTTTAAAAGAGCCCACGATAGCTCATCTTGAGTCAAATAGAAGTGCATCCAGCTCTGAGCCAGCATCCATGGGAGTCTTGATAGTGAAGTGCCAAGCTCATCTTTAGCCGATTGTAAATGTTCTAATTCCTCTAAGTACATCTCCGAACCGATATGATTAGGATAAATCCAATGGGACCAGAGTTGATTGTAGACATCTAGAAAATATTGCAGGTTCTGAGGTTCTATGAGCATATCATTACGTAAACCTTTTAATGTTTCCTTCATATATGGCCAATTCTCTGGTTCGGTCGGAAGCGGAAGCTTATTTAAAAAGGTACGTTCGATCTCTGCTAGCACATCATCAGCAGCAACCTGTGTATGAAATCCCATATAGAAATTGGAAATATTCTCAGACTTCTGCAATGGTTTCACTAGCTTTTTCAATACAAATAGATGTACCTGTAAATGGAAAAGGAGCTCCATCACTGGTGAAAGTTGAGGTTTAATCGTGTATATGGATGCTAAAGCATTCTGTGCATATTGTCCATTGGGGATCTTCATCCCTAATGGAGTAATACATTGCTCGAATAGCTCATACCACTCTGAAATAGGCTTCGTAGATAGGTGACTAGCTTGTTCTTTCAATTTAGCAGAAGCTTCTGCCTTTTGTAATGGTGTTTGAATAATTGAACGATTAGCCGCTGTATGTGGAGATGGCTTGGTAACTTGTTTGAACATGGCTGCTGAATGTGCATTCACGAGCGCATGGACTGAACGATCTTGTAGATTAGCGTACTCTAACAGGACAGCAATGATATGCTTACAGTTGGCCGTTACAGGACAGTTACAGTGATTAGCAGAGAAGGATTCTATATTGATCTTAATGGAGTAGTCCTCCGTACCTTCGACTACAGCCTCAATGTGGTCAGGACCTGACATGGTGAATGAATGAACACGTCCCTGTTTGAAATATTGAAACCCACGCTTGATCGTCAGGTCATTGAAATTGTGTGCAACGTTTTGAATAAGATTTTGCCATTGCGTATCATCCATAATATAGGTTGGGTTCATTATAGTGAGTCTCCTGAGAGATTTATAGTCGAGATTTATATATTAATAATATCACTTTTGCTTGAAAATTAGGATTATATAGTGATTGATCAGATTACTAGTGAGTTACATAACGGAAAAAAAGTAGAAATATGTAAAATATGTTATTGACCAATGGAATAATTAGACATATAATTCACTTATACTAATATATGGGATTTGGAAATTGTGATATTATGGGGTGATCTATTGAACTCTACTACTTGTATACGTACAGAGATAGAATATTACATGAATAATAATAGAATGACATTACAAGGGCTATCGGAAGAAGCGGGCATGAACAAAGGAATTTTAAGTGCCATAATCAATCGAAGTCCACCGAAATCAATCGCGGTAAGTCACTTAGATCGAATAACAGCAGCGATGAAACTTCCAGAGGGAGCTCTTTACGACTTGTACGTAGATGAATGTTTTGTTACGAACAATCCCAATTGGCGACGATTAAGACCCTTCATACTACGCTGCGCTGCAATAGGTAACTACGATTGTATCGAAGAAGTGTTGGAACGGCTTGCCGATGATCTTTCGTACCTTCCAGGTATATTTATGACGGCAGAATTACTCTACCAAGAAGGCAGGAACCAAGCAGCCACAATGTTGTATAAATGCGTAGCTGTAGGAGAGAAGTATCAGCATTCTGAGCGGTTAGCTATGTGTCAGTATCGGTTATTCTCTCTTTCAATCGGCCAAGATCAGTCTGTTAATTTCCGTGCTACAGTTCAGTTTGAGCCTTATGTTGATCGTCTTCCAGAAGATATTCAGTTGGATGCTCTCCGTGAATTAGTTAATCTCTATTTCACTATGGAAGAAATGGACAAGGTGATAGAGATTTCTGAAAAGATGGTATTTAGAGCGGATTGCCAACATGCGGTTGAGATGCGGAAGGTAGTTCGAACGAAAAGAAAGATTAGATACCCTGTTCTGGCATATAGAGCATATGGGTATCTGATGTGGGCTGCTGCATATAGCAGAAAAGGAAACTATGAAGCAGGTTATAAATATACGTTATTATACACTGAAATGGACTGGTCTGAAGAACGAGAAGAGGATGTGCATACGCATATTGCTAAATTTCAGAAATGGGGTGAAGCTAATAAATGTGCATTTAGACTTCGTCTAGGAGAATGGGCAGTGTTGCCAGATTATGTCGCTTATATGAGTGAGAATGAGGAAGAGGTCCTATCGGGTCTTCTTATGATGACGGAGTCAGCAAATAAATATGACATTGATGTGGATCAGGTGTTGAATCAATTTGAAGATCAGATTACGTCTTTTAGTGAATCGAAATGGTCCTCTGGTTATACAGAGCAATTTAGTCCCAATCGTAGTCTTAAATTTCTGACTGAATTAGGTGTTTATTACTTACGGAGACAACGATTTGATATGGGTTTTAAGTGGATTCTTCATAGTTTACAAACATCCATTAGAATAAATAGTAAGTCAGGTTTTATTAGTTGTGTTAGGGTATTCGAGGAATTTAGGTATGTTGCATCACCTGAATTCCAATTGGAATATACAAGAATAGTGAAGGAGATGCGGAAATAGATGAAGAACAAAATGGTTGGTCTACTGATTGCCTTGATTATTGTTATAGGATTTACGAATCCATTTGTTCCTGTAACTGGCGGCCAAGTAACTCCACTTGGTGATTATGGTACAGGAAATTTTTAAGTTTCCGAACCAATGAATGGTTGGATAGAATTGCTCTACATATTTGAAATTGTATTACCAGACAGTCCCGATGATGGGACTGTCTTTATTTATTTATGTTTGTTCTGAAATAGATTACTATTTCTTTGTTGCCTTTATGATCGCAGAGACAATATAGTTCTCGATATTTGAACCGGGAACCCAATCTTTAATAAAGGATAATGATTCATCTTTGGGCTCAATAGATATGTCACTGAATCCACTTTGTTCGAGCATTGCACTTAGAAGATCAATGGAAGATGCTCCAGAAATGCATCCTGAATACAGTAAGTTCATGTCATTCTTAATTTCAGGTGGGAGTTCAGCCGTCGTGACGATATCAGATATTGCAAGGCGGCCGCCGGGTTGAAGTACACGGTATGCTTCACGGAACACTTGTTGTTTATCTGGTGATAGATTGATAACGCAGTTGGAAATAATGACATTTACCGTATTATCTGCTACTGGGAGATATTCAATTTCACCTAAACGGAACTCGGTATTCGTAAATTCCCCCTTAATAGCGTTGTTACGTGCTCTACTAACCATTTCTGGAGTCATATCCACTCCGAGCACATGGCCTGTATCACCCACTTGGCGAGAAGCAAGGAAACAATCAAAGCCACCGCCACTACCAAGATCTAAGACCACTTCACCTAATTGCATATCTGCGATAGCTTGGGGATTGCCACAACCGGGACCTAAATTTGCCCCTTCGGGTACAGCAGATAATTCATCATTGGAATAACCTAGTTGTGCAGAGATCGTGTTGAAGTCTGTCGGAGTATCACAGCAACTGATTGTATTGTTTGTATGTGTGGAACCTTCTGAATAACTCGGTTCAACCTGTTGTACCGCGATTTGTTGATACCGTCCTCGCACGTTCTGGCGAATCTGGTCATTCGTAAGCTTAGTCATAAACAATCATCCTTTCCCAATGTGGGGTACAGCCAACATTTCGGAAATTTTGTACGCTAAGCAAATTTCAACCTAAAAAAGTCGGATTCCAGCACGCTAAGGAACTGACTTTTTATTTGGCTTGTTAAGCTGAAGCCTCTGTTAGTCATGCATGCAGCGCAAGCGCCGCACCACAGATGATGAAAATGGGACTACAAATCTGTCTATACTGCTACTATGGCTGGGAGAGGAAGGTCGATCAACTATGGTGCCTTAGAGCCCATCCGTTAGTCTGACTCCAACGATCACGGTGCATCACAGATTGTCGCTCCCTAATGGGAAGCACTCATGGGAGATTAATCCTACTCTGATTGTTGCACCAGCCTCTTACCTAATTTAGCCATAGAGAGGATATTTTTAAGGTGGAAATCGTTGTTGAACGAGCATGTGGTATGGATATTCATAAGGATAACATTACAGCATGTATTCTAACGTCGAAGGGAAAGGAGATTCAAACGTTTTCAACTAAAACGGAGTTTTTATTACAATTAATTGACTGGATTAAACAGCATGAGTGTACTCACGTTGCTATGGAAAGCACCGGCGTATTTTGGAAGCCTATTGTTAATTTACTTGAAGCTGAAGGAATTGAATTCTTAGTGGTAAATGCTCAGCATATGAAAGCATTGCCTGGACGTAAGACGGATATCAAAGATTCGGAATGGATTGCAAAGCTCCTACGTCATGGATTACTTAAAGCAAGTTTCATTCCAGACCGAAATCAACGGGAACTTCGAGAACTTGTTCGGTATCGTCGTAGTATCATTGAAGAAAGGGCTAGACAACATAATCGAATTCAAAAAGTATTAGAAGGAGCTAATATTAAACTCAGTTCTGTTGTTTTTGATATTATGGGCGTCTCCTCTCGCGACATGCTCCGTGCCATTGCTGATGGTGAAGATGATCCTGAGAAACTAGCGAACTTCGCTAGACGCACCAAGAAACGTAAAAAGGATGAGCTCGCACTTGCTCTTCAAGGTTATGTAAACCCTCACCAACGGCTGATGATTAAGACCATTTTAACTCACATTGATTTTTTAAGTGACCAGATCGTGATTTTAGATCAGGAAGTCGCTACGAGAGTAGTCCCTTTTCATGACGATGTCGAACGTTTAGATTCAATTCCTGGGATAGCCACTCGAATGGCAGAACAAATCTTAGCGGAAATTGGAACCAATATTAAGAAGCAGTTTCCCAGTGCTGAGCATTTATGCTCATGGGCTGGACTTGTACCTGGGCATAACGAAAGTGCAGGAAAGAGAAAATCTGCTAAAGCTAAAAATGGAAACAAATATCTGAAGTCCGCCTTAGTTGAAGCAGCTCATTCTGTTGCAGCGTCAAAGAACTATCTAGGTGCCATGTATAGACGAACCGCAGCGCGAAAAGGAAGGAAACGGGCAGCGATCTCTGTCGCGCATGCTATGTTGAGAATAGCCTACTATCTGTTAACACGTGAAGAAATGTATGTATACCTGGGCGAAGATTATTTTGACAAACAGAAGCAACAATCTATTGTGAAATACGCAGTTCGACGACTAGAAAACTTAGGTTATTCTGTAACTATTGCAGAAGTTTCTTAATTCATTAATATACCAATATCCCTTATCTCAGGTGCTGTGACCTTCAAAAAAATGAATGAACCGCGTCTTATTTACGTTTGCCTTTTTACAGTAACTGCAGATTTAATTTTCATGGGAGTATGACCAAGACAATTGGATAAGGAGAAAAAAGTCTGATAAGCAACTAATAAAGTGGATTTTAAATAGAATCTTCCGCAATCGGGCCAGATTGTAGAGTAATACAAAACATAAAGTGGTTTTGTATATGAAATTATATGTAGAGTTACAACGACACTTAATCAATAATGGTGATTTTTAGGCCACTATATAAAGTAAGGTCTTTTGTACAAAAGACAAAAAGTAATTTATTTTTTTTTGATTCTTATTTATACTTTTATTCATCCTATTATAGGTATAGGAGATATAGGAGAATATAGTTAATAATAAAACAGGAGGATTCGATGTATAAAATATTGATTGTCGAAGATGAAATGAATATTGCTAATGCAATAAAAGACCATCTTGAAAAGTATGGCTACCATTGTCACGTTGTAGTCGACTTTGACAAGGTTCTTGAAGTTTTTCAAGATGTAGGGCCGCATCTTGTCATAATGGACATTAATCTCCCTGCCTTTGATGGATATTATTGGTCCCGTAAAATAAGACGCGTGTCAAATTGTCCTATTTTGATTCTTTCCGCTCGTGTGGGTGAATTAGATCAAGTGTACGGCATTGAAAATGGGGCGGATGATTTCATTACAAAACCCTTTTCACTTGACGTAGTACTTGCGAAAATAAATGGACAAATTCGTCGGATATACGGTGAATATGCAAATGTTTCAAACACCCGAACTTTAAAAAGAGGAAACACAACTTTAAATATAGACGCTGTTCGATTATCGTCACCCGGGCAGGAGGAGCTGTTGACGGCAAAGGAACTCCAACTCTGTACAATGCTTTTTGAAGCTTTTCCCAAAGTTATAACAAGACAACAGTTACTTTCAGCCATTTGGGATGACGAGACGTTTGTCGAGGAGAATACACTGACGGTAAATATCGTCAGGTTGCGTAAAAAATTAGAAGTTATTTTTTCTTCTTTAGAAATTACGACTATTCGAGGAATTGGCTATCAATTAACGGAGAAGAGATTATGAAATTATTTTTACGGGATCATCTGAGTTTTATTATCCTTTATATCATTACGTTTATTACTCTACCGATAGTTATTCATCGATTAGATGGGTTTGAAAATCATTATGGATACTTTATATTTTTATCTATTATCTTACTAGCCATTCTGCTCTTTGTTCGTTACGTACGCCGGAAAAAATTCTATATGCATATTGAGAAAGAAAGTATAGATATAGACGAATTTCTAATTCATCAGCCAAACGCTCCAATTGAAAAAGCATATGCAGACCAATTGAGGTCAATTCTTTCATCTCTTCTTTCAAAGGATGAAGAACATAAGGATTTCTTACAAGAACAGCAATTGATGATTTCTCAAGCTGTTCATCAAATGAAAACGCCTCTTTCTGTTATCCAATTGCTTATTCAATCAAATCAGTCAAATGAACCAAGGTTATTTCTTGAATGGCAAAAAGTAAAAAAAGAATGTAACATGTTGAATTTCGCTTTAAATCAGTTGTTAATGTATAGTCGGTCTACAAAAATATTAGTGGATCTAAAGATAGAACCAATTACATTAAAGGATATTGTACAGGAAGTTGTTAACGATTTAAAAGATTACTTTATCGAGAATGAAATATATCCTAAAATTACAATAGAAGAAAACATAACGATTTATTCTGACCGTAAATGGCTCAAGGTTGTTGTGTACCAGTTGCTAAATAACGCCGTCAAATATGGTAAGAGGGAGTCCATCGTATTAGTTAATTATGAAAATGGACAGTTGTTTATCCGCAATAAAGGAGAAACGATACCTACAAGTGAAATAAATCGTGTTTTTGATTTGTTTTACACAGGTTCTAAAGGTCGGACAATAGGTGAAGCAACTGGTATTGGTCTATACTTAGTAAAAAAGGTTCTCAATACCTTAAACCATTCATTCGATCTATACTCTGCCAATAATGAAACAATATTCACAATCGACTTTTCAGGAAATACTGAAACGGCTATCAAATAAGGTAGCCGTTTTTGTATATGGCAATTCTGTCATATTGCTGTCATGTTCAAAGATTTTATGAGTAGAAGGGGGTGGTTATACTAAAAAGTAATAAAAGAATATAAAGGAGTGGAGAGCTGATGTCAGATATACTTTTAAATGTCGATCAACTTCAAAAGGAATATACGGGGGAAATCACATATAAAGCATTAAAAGGGATTGATTTTCATTTAGGTAAGAATGAATTTGTTGCGGTGATGGGCCCATCTGGCAGTGGGAAAACAACATTTCTTAACTGCATTTCTACAATCGATCGACCTACAAATGGGTCCATTACCATCAATTCACAAAACCCATATGAATTAAATGATGAGGAACTAGCTAAATTTCGTCGAACAGAATTAGGTTTTGTTTTTCAAGACTTTAACCTCGTTCATACCTTAACAGTAGAAGAGAATATTTTATTACCATTGACGCTTGATACCGTAAATGCAGAAGAAATGAGGCAGCGTTTAACGAAAGTTGTAGCGTTTTTAGGGATTGAAGAAATAGTAAAGAAACGTACATTTGAAATATCAGGTGGACAGAAGCAACGTGTGGCCATTGCTAGAGCTGTTATTCATGAACCAAGTTTATTGTTAGCCGATGAGCCTACTGGAAACTTGGATTCTAAATCAGTAAACAGCGTGATGTCATTGTTTGAATCAGTTAACAAGAATTTTAATACAGCTATTTTAATGGTGACCCATGATGCCTATGTTGCTAGCTTTGCAAAGAGAGTTATCTTTATTCAGGACGGTGTTCTTTATAATGAGATACACCGTGGTGAGAATAAGAAGCAATTTTATCAAGAAATAATGGACACACTTACGTTTCTAGGTGGTGGGAAGCATGAGTTTTAATCACATCGTAATACAGAATATTTTACGTGATAAATGGACATATATTTCCTATTTTTTAAGTAGCGTTTTTTCTATTATAGTTTTTTTCTTATTTTCCATTATCACATTTCATCCATTGTTAGGTGAAATGGATACAGATAGTACACTAAGCATTGCGATGATGCTTGCCAGTTTTATTGTGTACATTTTTTCGTTCTTTTTTATCATCTATTCTTTATATGCTTTTCTAAAGAAGAAGACAAAAAGCCTAGGTATCTTTATGATTACAGGGGCATCTATGAAGCAAGTACGTAAAATGATTTTTAGGGAAAATATGTTAATTGCTGGTGCGGCGATTATAACAGCAATTGCATTTGGTCTGATCGTTGCCCCCTTATTTTTAATGGTTGCTAAGAAAGTATTACAGGCAGATAGTTTTGGTATGTATTTCCCAGTACAAGCGATCTTATTAAGTGTTATTCTTTTTGCCATATTATTTTTTGCCGTATCTAAATTTATGACACGTTTTATTAATAAAGAAGAAGCTGTCGACCTGTTAAAGGCAGATGTCACACAGGAAAAGTTAATCGTACGAGCGCCATGGAAGTTAGTATTATCATTGATTGTAAGTGGATTCCTACTCTCTCTATTGAAATGGAACATGGAATTGGTTGAATCGCTTGGCATGCTTTATTATGTAGCACTGTTTATCAGTTTGTTAATTACTATTTACTTTATTGTGACGCAAGGGGCACTTATGGCTATTCTATTTCTAGAAAAAAGACCATCGTATTTTGAAAAAACAAATATGCTTTTTATATCTAATTTAAAAGCGAAAGGAAAATCGCATGCACACATCATTTATTTATTAACATTATTGCTACTTGGTGTGTTTGTATTTACAAGTGTACTTTATAGTTCTTATTACAATGTGAAAGAAAACACGCAAAAGTTATATCCTTATAGTTATCAATACATTTCACTTCCTGAAAACACCATTGAAGATGAGCAAAAAGATATAACATCGATAGAAAAGGTCTTTACTGAATCAGGGAAGTATGATGCGTATTATTCAGAATTTAAGACGGATGGGGATAATCGGATCGGGTTCATGTCCGTTTCAGATTATAATGCTCTCGGTATGCATAAGGATATTACCCTCGAAGATAATGAGTATTATGTTGCAGCTGGCAATGAAGGCACGGTTCCGAATACCGAATTAATAAATGATTATCCGTTTGGTAAGCTCTCCTATAAAGGGCTTGAGGAGCGAAACATTTTATCAACAGGTATACAGAATGTGTATTATGTTGTCCCTGATGTAATTTATGAAACAATCGATTTTCCAGTGTATAAAGTATTTGCTTATGAACTTGAAAATTGGGAAGAAAAAACGGATGTTATTGAGACGATTTCTTCAAAGGTTCCTTTAGACTATAATGTTCATTTAATTGCTTCAAAAATTGATTTATATGAGGCAGAGAAGTCAGTGAAGAGTATCATCTTCTTTATTGGATTTATGCTAAGTCTGATATTTTTGAGTGCTGCGATGAGTATACTTTATTTTTACTTGCAAACAACACTTGAAGGGGAGAAGGAAAAATATGCAGGTATTCGCAAAATCGGTCTTTCTATTAAAGAATTAGCTTCTGTTGTTAGGAAAGAGCTAGCCATTTTAATTTTTATCCCATTTACATTCGCATCTATCATTTTATTTACAGCGATGTTTAGTATGCGTAATTTTATTTCAATGACATTTTTTCAGATGACGACATTCGGTGTAGCGGTATTTATAATACTATTTATTATAAGCTTTTTCATCATTCAGAGAAGCTATATAAACAAACTTATGGACGATCATGATTGAACTTTAAGGAACATGGTTTTCAAATGTAAATGATTTATATTTAATTTATGGTCGGATTAAAGATATTTGAGATGCATCCTTTGATAAAGTATTCACAGTACACACAATATGTTTATGGGAAAAAGCACAGATATGCAAGGCCTCCCAAAAGCATATAGAGCTATTTATGGCTTATATAGTCACTTATATTGATGATGTTTATTAGTTTACTTAACAATATAGTTTTGGATGACAATTATTTAGGATTAGCAACATTCATTTCATTGGTACAAGAAAGAGGTAAAATATAATGGAACCAACAATAAATAAAAAGCGAATTAATGTCATTGATTTAATTAGAGGGTTTGCCCTGATTGGGCTTCCTTTCGTAAATGTGCTCGCTCTTTGGGGATCAAACGTTAATTTATCAGGAACGCAAGGAGATATTTGGATTCAACGTATATTATATATTTTTGTTGAAGGACGTTTTTATGCCATATTCTCTTTTCTGTTTGGATTAGGACTTTGGATTTTCTTATCACGGTCTAAAGAAAAAAATGACCGTCCATCTGCCCTTTTTGTTCGGCGTATGTTGATTTTATTTGCAGTGGGAATATTACATCAGTTAATAAACCCTGGTGAAGCACTGTTGATTTATGCAATTCTAGGAATACCTATTCTTTTCCTTAACAAGGTTCCAAAACAGGTTAATCTTATAGTGGGAATAGCAGGGGTTATAATAGGGAGTATCTTCGGAGCGAAAATGTTTCTAACTTTTCCTTTAATGATGCTGGGTCTAGCGTTTGGACAATATCGTGTATTTGAATCTTACGTGAAAAACCGAAAAAAATGGATGCTGGTTGCTGTTCTTTCATTTGTTGCAACTAGTATTACAGTCGCTTTTCTCTGGCAAAAAGCACCTGACGATGGATTAGTAACTTATATGGAGGGTATTGAACTAACCGAATCACAAATGGTATCTAATCGTGCTTTTTATGACTTCGCAGACTTGTCCTTAGCATTTGCCCCGTTTTTCTCTGTTTTTTACGTCAGTGTTCTTGTCCTGCTTGAACCTTTAGTAAGGAAATTGTTATCACCATTAAATGCATTCGGACGAATGGCGTTTACAAATTACATTGGTCAATCCGTTATCTTGGTTATCATAGCGATGTTTATTCCAGTTGATGAAACAGTAGTTCCATACATGACTGCAACAATTACGTGTTTACTGGTAGTGATAGCGCAAATCATTACCTCTTCATATTGGCTTAGATATTTTAAATACGGTCCGTTAGAATGGCTTTGGCGATGCGGAACTTATGGAAAATGGCTCTCAATACGAAAAAAAACAGACGCTACAAAACCAAGGTAAGAAACAATCAAATTTTCTATTGGTCAAACGGGCGCATTTGTTGAAAATCAAAAGCTTAATTTCTCACTAAAATACTGAGGAATTAAGCTATTTTTATCTTTTAAAATCCTTAACGTTGTAAATCCGCATTTTCCTGACGCTACCCCTTTTACAAGTGATCAGTTTTCTTCCTTTTATGCAAAAGTTATTAATACAAATGCAAGGGATGCCGTACATGTGATAGATGGATTATTACATCATGAATCTGACCTTACAATTGAAGAGCATTACACTGATACAGCCGGATACACGGATCAAGTTTTCGGATTTGAGTCATTTGTTAGGATTTCGTTTTGCGCCAAGGCTAAGAGATATAAGTGACGCTAAATTATATACCATTTCTTCTCCTAATGATTTTCCAAACATAAAAGGCATACTTCGAGGTAAGATTAACACAAACGTTATTAAAGAGAATTTTGATGATATATTAAGGCTGGCACATTCAATTCGAGAAGGAAAAGTTTCTGGTTCATTAATTATGGGGAAATTAGGTTCTTATGCAAGACAAAATAAAATAGCTACAGCCCTTCGAGAGGTTGGAAGAATTGAAAAGACTATTTTTATTCTTGACTATATAACAAATGAAACATTAAGAAGAAGGATACATCGTGGACTAAATAAAGGAGAAGCCATGAATGGATTGGCTAGAGCTTTATTTTTTGGTAAACGTGGTGAATTCAGAGAACGCGGCATACAAGATCAACTTCAAAGAGCTAGTGCATTAAATATATTAATCAATGCAATAAGCGTATGGAATACTGTGTATTTAAGTGAAGTAACAAAGGAATTTAGGAAAAATAATGTCCTAAAAGAATAATTACTTCCACACATTTCACCTTTAGGATGGGAACATATTAATTTCCTTGGAGAATATAAATTTGATTCAAATAGATTACCAGCTAATTCATTAAGACCCTTAAATAAAACTAATCCATAACATAAGCCAAATCCCTTAGCGTATAGGTATTTGGCTTTTTTTATGTCGAATTTTGCTTAACGTACAAAATTTACGAAATGTTGGCTGTACCCCAATGTGGGGTTTAATATTTGCAAAATGCAAGTATATAAAAAGGGAAATCACCCTGTAACAGGTGCACAACATCTACTTGATTTCCCCATTGCATCATTAAATATCTTCACAGAACGTAATACCGTTTCCTTCTCAAACGCTGTCATATAGGAGAAAACTTCTTCTAGATAATCATTCATCTGATGGTCGATCGTAGTGGCAACCATTTTCCCTTCCACAGTCAATGAAAGAGTATAGACCCTTCTGTCATTAGGATCAGGTGTTTTCTTGACGAGGTTCATTTTGATTAAGGATTGGACTTGCCTACTGAAGGTTGTAATATCGATTCCCAACGTCTCTGCAACTTGTAGCATAGAGGGATTATGTTGATGATCAATTTCATATAGTAAATGACTTTGTGCTAAAGATATGTCACAACCACCTACACTACAACAGTTTTTATTCAATAGACCAAAACGCCGGGTCATGATTTGGAATAATTCACGTGCATTTTCCATGTGGGTTCACCTCATGATCTAGTTATAACTTATATATTTGTAAAATGAAACTAATATTATTCCACAGATACGGATTTCGTCCTTGAACTTCAGATACCCCTTCTTTATTGCTAAGAGTAGTTTCTATTTACTTAATGCAGCTAGGTCAAAAGTGGAATAAAATCTATTATTATTACGAATTTTTATAAAAAAAGCACCGCACCAACGGTGCGGTGCTTTTTTTAAGAGTGGAATATTTAATTATCGCGCACTACTATGCACGGGAGGTCTTAAACTCATTAACTAATTCACCAAAGTATTCCCCTTCATGGAGCCCATCCACAAATTGCTGTAACCAACTATAGTACTGAACCGCATGCTTCAGTTTTTCAAGATCTTTTAGGCAGTACTGTCGCTCCTCATCTGAGGGCTCCTTAGTCTGAACTAGATTTTCTAGCTTGGGGATCACTTCTTCCAATGCCTCTTTCATGACATCGATCTCCCGCTGGAGCTTCATGGTGAAGAAATTCTTGAAGGCCTGAAAGAAGTCAGCCTCAGCGGTATATAAATCCTTCCGATCCTGCTTTTCTTCAAGCTTAGTAACCATCTTGGAAGCAATCAATGAGCGGACTCCATAACTCATATTGCTCTTACTCATGTTCATGACATTCTTCATTTCCTCAAGCGTCATAGGCTTGTCCTCAAATAGCATAATTCCATAGAGTTTGCCGAACGAATAATTAGATCCGTACAAGTCCATAGTTTGAGCGATGGCATCGATCATTGGACGTAAATACTGTTCACGAGGAGATAAATTTGAGTTCTCTTCATCAAAAGCTAGCTGTTTCAATACATAAGCCTCCATTTCAAGGAATGTCTATTGTTCTATATTACACAAAACAGATGCTTCTCTTCACTATCTTCTTAAATTTTACATAATTCGCTGTATCAATTTACACCCGCATAACCACACTTCTTTTATATGAGTGTACAATTTATTTTGAACAGAGGAGTTTCCTCTAAATGATTGAGCAATACATAGTAGATGGAATGGGGTATTTAGAAGAAATGACACGTTCAAAATTTATAAGTGATTGGAAGCCGATACTCTTCACACTACCAGCGATGATACCATTTGTTGTATTCTGGCTAGCGCCATTGCTGTATGTATTTTATCTAAGTTTCACAGAATGGGACTTTATGAGCCCTGAGAAAATTTTTGTTGGACTAGAAAACTATATTAATCTCTTAACTAATCCCGCTTTTTACCAAGCTCTTAAAGTAACCATCCTGTTCTGTTTAGGAAGTGTGCTACCCATTATCGTTATTGGGCTTGGTTTAGCCCTTCTGATGAATGGCAAAATGAAAGGATCCACCTTCTATCAAATCTTATTGTTCTCTCCATGGGTCACACCGACTGTGGCCGTCTCCATCGTCTGGTCCTTTATTTTTGAACCCGATGTTGGTCTAGCCAATGCAGTTCTCTCCTTTCTAGGATTGGATAAGATTGGATGGCTTCAAGATCCCCAATGGGCACTTGTCGGTGTCCTGATCGTAACGATATGGAAATCTGTAGGTTGGGCTATGATTTTTTACTTAGTGGCACTGCGTAATGTACCTTCAGATCAGCTGGAGGCAGCTGAACTAGATGGGGCCAATCCTGTTCAGAAATTTTTACGTATCACATGGCCGCTCATCTCTCCAACGACACTATTTCTGTTCATTGTTCAGATTGTACAGGCGCTTCAAGCCTATGACCAGATTAATGTGCTTACGCAGGGTGGACCTGCTGGTTCAACCCGCACCTTGTTGTATATGTATTATCAATCTGCCTTCGAGTCATATCAGATCGGAGAAGCTTCTACCATTGCTATGGTTCTTGTATTCATCTGCATGCTACTTTCTCTATTGTCACTTAGAATCAGCAAACAGACCACTCACTATTAGTAAAATTCACCGTAAAGGGGTCCTTTGAACGAATATGATGACACGATTGGGCAACACAACTCTTTATATCATGTTTGCCGCACTAGCTCTGTTGATGGCCTTCCCTTTCTATTGGATGGTAACCAGTGCATTGAAAACAAATGATGAAATCTGGCAATCACCGCCTACGCTCTGGCCGGGAAATCCTCTCTGGAGTAATTTTGCAGAAGCTTGGAATGAAGCACCTTTTTTTAGATACATGGGTAACAGTATATTCGTTGCAACAGCCATTGTCTTTATACAGATCATTAATTCTGGTTTCATGGCCTATGCTCTCACACATATGAAATTCCGCCTAAAAGGATTATTCGCGGGGGTTATCTTGTTCGGTTATATGGTTCCGGCTACGGCCATCTATTTACCCGGTTATCTCGTCCTGTCCGAATTAAACTTACTGAACTCATATGCAGGTTTAATTTTATCGAACTGTGTAAGTGTATTTTCTATCTTTTTAATCAGGCAAGCGTTCCTACAGGTTCCACATGAATTGATCGAGGCTGGAGAGGCAGATGGTGCTTCGCATTTGCGTATATTGTGGACCATTCTAGCTCCAATCACACGTTCTTCATTCGCTGTGTTGGCTCTCATCACTTTCATTGAACAATACAATAATTATTTTTGGCCGATGCTGATCACTAAAGATCCAAGTCTCCAACTCGTATCAGCTGGTCTTCGTAGTTTCTTCGTTGAAGGAGGTGCTTACGGATTGAAATGGCCACTGATCATGGCCGCTAGTGCATTTACCATTGCCCCACTAATGATCGTATTTGTACTGGCACAGAAAACCATTTTACAAAGTGTCAATATGACCGCCGGTTCAACTAAAGGCTAAAGATATGAATTGATTATTGTACATAGACACTCATTTATGGATAAAAAGGAGAATGATGATGAACGTATTTAAGAAGATAACGGGTTTAACTTTGATTGCTGGAATGACACTACTAACCGCTTGTGGAGGTAATACAGGCACCGCGAATGTCACAGCGACAAACGGAGCAAACGGAACAACAGAAATTCCCGCTACAGAGACGGTTGCAACAGCGAGCGAACCCGTAACGATTGAATTCTGGTATGGACTCGGTGGCAAGCTTGGCGAGAATATGGAGGCACTTATTCAAAAATTCAACGATTCCCAAGAGGAAGTCATTGTCAAAGGAATCGTTCAAGCTGATTATACCGAAACTCAGCAAAAGCTACAGGCGGCAATTGCATCAAGCGACGTTCCCGCTGCAGTACTCTCATCTAATGTAGATTGGGCACGTAAAGGATATTTCTCTCCAATTGATGAGCTTATCGCTCTGCAACCTGATTTTAACCAAGAGGACTTTATTCAGACTTTTCTAAATCAAGGGAAAGTCGATGGCAAACAATATTTCCTTCCAATGTATGGAACAACACAAGTCATGTACTACCGCAAAGATATGTTCGAGAAGAATGGTATTTTGGCCGAAAATATAAAGACATGGGAAGATTTGGCCGCTGCTGCCGCTAAGATGACAGTCAAAGAAGGCAACAACACCACCGTATTCGGTTGGGAACCGATGTGGGGTGCAGGGAATATGATTGATGCAACTCTAAGTAAGGGTGGAAGTATTCTAAGTGCGGATGGAACCGAAGTGATGATCGACTCTACAGAGTGGGTTGAGACTTGGGATCAGTTCCGTAAATGGATCCACGAAGATAAGACTATGCGTATTCACTCTGGTGGACAAGGCTGGGAATATTGGTACAAGACGATTGATGATGTGATGAAAGGACAAGCTGCAGGTTACACAGGATCTAGTGGAGATCAGGGAGATTTAGACTTTAGTATTGTATCCGCCATGGAACAACCAGGTTGGGCAGGTGTAGGTGGAGGAAAACCAGTAGCTGAAGCGATTCTGGCAGGTATTCCAGCCAAGGCAAGCGACATTGAGAAACAAGCAGCGATGAAATGGCTAACTTACTTCACAAATTCAGAGAATACTGCCTTCTGGTCTATTAACACGGGTTATATTTCTGTTCGTCAGTCAGCATCCGAAGATCCGGCGTTCGTTGCATATAGTGAGAGTAACCCGCAGATCACAATTCCGCTTAAACAGGCGTCTCATGGATCTGAACCATTCCAAGATCCTACAGGTGGCAAGATCACAGATGCTCTGAAAATCGCAGCTGACAAAGTACAAATTGGGAACACTCCTGCGGCAGAGGCACTAAAAGAAGCTAAGGATACTGCACAGGCAGCGTTGGATAAATTGAAATAAAGGTGGACAACACGATGTACAAGCTCACGACTCCTCAAGGGAGTCACTCCGTATCTGCGATCCTGTTCGACAAAGACGGAACATTACTTCAATTTGTGTCCCTCTGGGGAAGCTGGGGAGATTGCCTCCTGAACCAATTCACTGAGAACTTAGAACAGAGGGGAATCACGATTCCAGTGGAACACTTCCCCACATGGTTAGGTACTGTTCATAATCGTCAGGGAAATATTACAGATTATGATCGGAACGGTCCGCTGGCCATGGGTACGATGGAAGATCTTTATGCCATTCTTTCATGGCAAAGTTATCGGTTGGGCTTATCCTGGGCTGAGTCGATGGAGCTTGTTCATCGTTGTAGGCAAAATGCGGAGGCTATGATGGAAGAACGACAACCCGTGCTTCCACTTCCCGGCCTCCTTTCTTTTCTTGACGAATGTAAAAGTCATGGCGTCCCCCTGGCTGTAGTCACTGCTGATGAGACTGGCGCTGCTGAGAAGCACTTGGGTTGGTTGGGAATACGACAATATTTCTCTGAAGTGATTGGAACAGATCAAGTTACGCAGGGTAAGCCATTTCCAGATATGGTGAAGCTTGCTTGCCAGAGACTAGCTGTTGATCCATCTACTGTAGCAGTTATAGGTGATACGAACGGTGATATGCGAATGGCTAAGATGGCTCACGCCACCGTGGCAATCGGAATTTCAGCTACGTCAGATGTTAATACAGCACTGAATATCCTGCCCGATGCTGATTTCATCATTCATTCTTTTGTGGAGCTAGGAATTGAGGGGATACATCAGTGAAGATTGAAGGATTGTGGGCATGGATTTTTCTAGCTCTGGCCATTCTATTTGAACTCTCAGGTACCATATCTATGAAAATATCTCATGGCTTCACCCGCCCATGGGCTTCCGTGTTTATGTTTATATTTTACGGAATCAGCTTCACCTCTCTTAATTACGCACTAACTTCTATTAAGGTTGGTGTTGCCTATGCCATCTGGTCGGGGGCTGGGATTATCCTAATTTTCTTAGCGGGCATGATATTTTTTGATGAAAAAATATCTCTAGCTTCAGTATTATGGGTGACGGTTATTATCGTCGGTATTGTGGGATTAAATATTAGTGTGAAGACTCATTAATCACTTAAGATACCAAAAGGAGGCAGCTTACAAATGAGTACGAATGAACCAGCAAAAGGACAACCGTTAGCTACCTTCCAGATCATTACGGATACACATATTACGTCTGATCCCAAGCATGAATACAACCTTAATTTCGAGAAGGCACTTCAAGATCTTGTAGCTAACTGTGAAGGTAGTAGTGGTATTATGCATATTGGTGATGTTACGGATCATGGTTTTGTAGAGGAATACACAGAAATGCTTCGTATCGTGAACATTTACAAGGACCAGCTTCCAGCCATCACCTTCACCTTAGGGAATCATGATGTTGGACTCGGAGATTGGGAATCTCGGATAGCTTTATATGAATCTCAGACCGGAATGAACTCTCCATATCATGATCATTGGATTGATGGATATCATTATATATTTTTAGGAACAGAAGTAGGTCTACGTACGTTCTGCGACTTGTCGAACGAGCAACTCCAGTGGCTTGAACGTAAACTCGAAGAGCAATCATCATTAGATAAGCCTATATTTCTCTTCTTGCATCAACCGCTCAAAGATACTGTGGCTGGATCACTAGAGTCTCAAGAATGGTACGGAGTAACACAGGATCAGGAATTAAAAAATATTCTAGCGAAATATCCTCAGGCCCTACTATTTACAGGACATACGCATTGGGAATTGGAAGTAGATAACACCATGTTTTCCGGACATGGAAAGACTGCAACGATGTTCAATTCTGCTTCGGTTGCTTATCTATGGACCAATGATGATGAGCATAAGGCAGGTAGCCAAGGGTTCTATGTGGAAATATATCACGAGAAGGTACTTGTTCGAGGGAGAAACTTTAAGACAGGAACTTGGATTGAATCGGCTCAGTATGAAGTGAAGTATTGAAATCCGAAAGCAACTAATCGCAGGCACGTATCACCTATTACCAGCAAGGATAAAGAGATACCCATGCTTACGCTCTTTAATGAAAACCCAATTTGCTACTCTACTAAGAACGTATAAGTTTCACTTGAATCAATTTCATAATCGCCGATGCAGCTAAATCGGGTTGCGTAATTATGAAATTGATTCTTGATGCTCTATTTCTTATATTTCAACTCAATACAGATACGAATATCATCTTGTACTAGATGAATTGTTGGAGGCTTGCCTGATCAAGAATAGTAATCTGCCGTTGACCGATCATTTCAATCCAGCCTTGTTCTTGGAAGAAGGACAGCTTGCGACTCAGTGTTTCCTGAGATGTACCAATCATGATCGCCAGATCTTTTTTACTTATGGGAAGAATCAAAGTGTTGTCTTCTGTATGATGATCCTTCTGATCATGCAACATCTTCAATAATATCTTAATTATTCTCTGCTCGACATCATACAATGTAAGTTGTTCAAGCATATCTTCGGCCATTTCTATACGTTCTGTATATTTCTCTAAGAATTTGATCGCAATTTGTGGCGATTTCATCATTAGGTCATTGATTATCTTTCCTTGAATGAGACAGATCTCGGTAGGTTCTAATGCCTCAGCAGTACTATTTAGAATCGTGTGACTGAATAGAGATAACTCTCCTGTGAAGTCACCTTGCTCTAGAATACGAATAATTTGTTCTTTACCAGACGAAGAGAAACGAGAAATTTTCACACTACCCTTATGAACAATCCAGAGATTTGCTGATGGGTGCCCGAGGGAGAAGATAATTTCTCCCTTTTTATATTTTTTACCTATAGAGGCATTCATAACTTCTTGTTTCTCAGAGAGAGATAACACATCTAGAATGGGAACATTATCTATACATAGTGTTGGAGAATGAATCGAACATTGATGCTCATTTACTGGATGATGGTTGCACTCCATGATGAATCCCTCTATTCTTTGCGAATTGTTGTTTAGAATATTTAGACTTTACACCTGTGTAGTGTGATAAACGTATCGCATTAAAGATAACTAATAATACATATTATTCATTGTAGCATGGTTTAATCCGAAGGCATAAGAGAGCTTGTTCCAATGCTACGAGAATTAATTCATCCTCATATGTGATCTTCTTGCTGTTCTCAGTATAGATCGATCTTTGCGTTGTTAAATTGATCTAGGTCAAGAGTTAGAACAGTAATATGGAAGTGTTCACTTTGTATGTGATGAAAATCACAATAAGGCAATTGGATGAGGATATAATTAACGTATGAGATAGGAACGAACATATCTTTTATAATACAACTGGGGGTAAATACGATGGATCATTTTACATTTGAGGACATGAAAAAAATAAAGAGAGACAACTTGGGAGATATGGTACCGCTTGAGCTATTTAGAACGATCAGACTTATTGGGCTATATCAAGCGTTACCTTCGAATGGCAAAGGCACAACACTAACGATCGGAAGAAGAATTGGTGAAGAGTTAGGTGTAAATTCAGTAGAGGAATTGTTTGAACTATTTGAGAATATGAAGATTGGTATCCCTAAAATTGTTAAAGAAGATGAGAAGGGAATGACGGTTGCCGTATATGATTGCTTCTGTGAAGGGTTGCCAGTAATGGAAGGCAAGATGGTCTGTGATTTGGAAGGAGCGATCATGGAAGGTGCTCTTACTAAATTGCGGGGTAAACGCGTCTCTGTTCGTGAAGTGAAATGTAATGTCCACGGTGATGAATATTGTGAATATGAAGTGAGGTATTGAATTCGCTAGACTTTTGTGACTAGAAAATCTGTGCCCTCTTGCTTAGCTATGATTACGATGGTATTTTTAATTATAGCTATGATGAAAGATTCTCTTAAGTAGATCTTGAATCGAATGACAAAGGAGAGGCACTGCATGAGGACACAG
Organism: Paenibacillus crassostreae; assembly: GCF_001857945.1. Classification (NCBI taxonomy): domain Bacteria; kingdom Bacillati; phylum Bacillota; class Bacilli; order Caryophanales; family Paenibacillaceae; genus Paenibacillus; species Paenibacillus crassostreae. Next base: position 2,249,468 of record NZ_CP017770.1, on the reverse strand, counting down.
AAGGTAGCCAGACTTAGATTCAAGAAATGGTTAGTAGGAATAGCGGCAGTACTGTTAACGTCCACTATTGGGACAACGGTGAATGCACAGTCGTTAGATTCTATATATTTCGCAAGCAATTTTCAACAAGAAGTTAAAGAAGAACTTGCTCAGAAATCAGACTCAATATTTGTAGTCAATGTGAAGATAATTAAAGCCGATAATCCAGGCATGGTTCATTATAATGTGGGTACCTCGATCTTATTTTCAGAGGATGAAGTGATTACCAACTACCATGTGATACAGGAATTCGAGGAAATGAAAGAAAGCGATCAAGGGAAACTGCGGATTGCGAGTCCTGATAAGCTGTCGAAGTGGATCGAAGCAGATGTTGTTTACACAGATCAAAAACGTGATATCGCGATTCTGAAGCTACATCAGAAGGTAGAATATAAGCCCGTTACATTTGCCGAAGCACAAGATAATCAATCCGTGATTACGATTGGTTATCCTGCCAATCCTGCAGGTCAATTACTTCTTCTTGATCGGATGCATGAGGGGAATCATACGTTATGGAATACAATCGCTAAGAAGCGAGTGTACGACAGTCAGACTAGCATAGTAGGTAAAGACTATGTTGGTAGCATTCAGAAAGAAATTGCCCATGGTAATTCAGGTGGACCTGTACTTGATGAGGACTTGAATGTGGTGGGAATGGTTACTTTTGTCTATGATGGCATGACATATTTCATTACTTCGGAAACAATGCAGGCATTTATCGAGCAATATCGGGAGTCAACAGCGAATACGGCTGAGATTACTAGTTAGAAGTGTGATTTGAGTATCTTAGATCATACATAATTGAACGTACAAAAGAGGAGCAACCCGGTCGGTGACAGGAGGGCTCCTCTTTTTAAATATATGAAATTGATTCTTGATTCTCTATTCATTATATTTCGGCATAGCTGTTTCTGCTTGATATCATTCTATGCTTTATATACATATTTACGTTGCGCCCAATAACTGAAGAGGAAGATGGACCCCTCCGTCAGAAGTTTTGCAATAAAAAGTGGGATACCGATTTCTTCATGATAGACATGTAAGAGACCATTGACCCCCGATATAATCGAAGAACCACTGAATAAAAGAAGCGGGAGATAAATTTTGAATGAATCAGCTAACGGACGGAAATGGGATGACTTATTATGTTCTAAATAGACTGTATCAATGAAAATTTCATGGATAATATATCCTTCATTTTGAGCTCTTAAAAGCATGTTCATTTCATATTCGAAGCGTTCTCCTGGAATCTGACACAGCCAGTTCAGTAAGTCTGCAGAATAACCCCGAAGCCCAGTCTGTGTGTCATATACCTTGATTCCGGTGGTGAAAGAATATACCATTCGTGTAATACTGTTACCGAGGCGACTACGAAAGGGAACATTACCAGTGAAATGACGGCTTCCTAGTACAAGTTGTTGACCATGTCCATCGAGCGTTCGGGAGATTCTCATAATATCCTCGGGTAAATGTTGACCGTCACTATCCGCACATACTATGCTTCCTTGCTCACCTTTATCTTTTAAATATTGAAACCCTGTCTTGAGCGCGTTACTCCGGCTTCTAATAAAGATGAGGAAGAAACATTCTCTTCCTCGGAGGATTTGATCGTACCGTCATTGAATAAGGCTAAGGCTGTTCTCACAGGGTTATCGCGGAATAAGGTTCCGTTACGAATAATTACACCATCATCTCTGAAGCTATAATAATCACCATTAATGGCGAAAATAGCATCATTATTAGCAGCGATGGTAGAGGTGTTCTCTATCATTTTCGCCGAGAGGACTCCCACTTCTATAAGTGGCGAGGTGAATCGGTGACCTCCTGAATAATCCCACAAGATGTTCTTCCCTTCCTACTTCTTAAGGGGTATAATAATAGAACGTACATTCTCATTTTATGATTGTAAGGGGGGTGAAGCTTTGTCAGATTCAAAGTCAATGTACAGAACCCATCAAGTGTGGATTAAGCCAGGTCATCGCTTGTTTGCGTACCTCGATCAAGCATGTCAGGATGCCAAGAACCTGTATAACACGACCAACTTTTACATCCGACAGATTGTTACCGCTTTTGGGAAGAATGAGCCTCTTCAGCCGATGCAACAGGAAGTTCTGGACACGCTGGCATCCCATATTGACGTCATGAACGAACGACGAAGAGATAAGAACCATTCCCAACCGTTCAAGCTACCCTCGAAAGAGAGCCCCTTTGTTCATTACAACTTCTTGGACGCTTTGTTCAAAGTGATGAATCAAAACGATTATCGGGCGCTCCCAACGCAGTGTAGTCAGGCAATCATGAAGGTGGTGTTCCACAATTGGAATGCCTTCTTTGCCAGTAATAAAGACTATCGCCAGCATCCTGAGAAATACAAAGGCAAGCCCAATATTCCGGGGTACGCTCGAAACAGGGTGAAGGAAGTCATTTTCTCCAATCAAGATTGTGTGATCAAAGAACGAAAATGTCTCAAGTTTCCAAAGACCAAGTTGCAGTTGAACATTGGTAAACTGGGCTGTACTGACGGACAATTGATGCAAGTACGTGTCGTCCCAAGCCATGGGCAATATGTGGTTGAAATGATCTTCGCTTATCCGATCGAGAAGAAGGAAGCGGTACAAGAACAGGTGTTGGCAATTGATCTTGGCGTCAACAATCTTGCAACCATCGTCACGACCACCGGAGCAAAACCGATCATTGTGAAGGGCAAGATCGTTAAAGCGATCAATCAGTATTACAACAAGATGAAGGCGCACTATACCAGTATTCTTCGTCAGGGCAAGGGACCACGCGAAGGAGCGTACACGTCCAGACGATTAGAACGGCTTCATCTGAAGCGCCACCGTAGGATCAAAGACTTGTTCCACAAGGTAAGTCATCATATCGTCACGTTGGCAGTGGAACACAACATCGGTACGATCGTCATTGGGCATAACGATGGATGGAAGCAATCGCCCGGGATTGGACGGCGAAACAATCAGTCCTTCAGTCATATTCCACATCAGATGCTCATCGAAATGATCGAATATAAGGCAACAGAACAAGGAATAGTTGTTATACTGACGGAAGAGGCGTATACATCGAAAGCTAGCTTCCTAGATCTAGACCCGTTACCGAGTTATGGCGAAGAGGGGACATGGATCTTCTCAGGCAAGCGAGTATATCGGGGTCTGTATAAGAACGTGAAGGTTTTAATTCATGCCGATGTAAACGGTGCAGCTAATATTATGCGAAAAGTATTCCCAAACGTATCCGCTAAAGGAGCGAATGGGATAGAGGGGTTGTATGGTAACCAGACCATCAACGTGTCAACTCCCCTGGTGTTAAGCATCCTGAAATAAGTTGGATGATACATCAGAAACCCCCACTTCAGCCGAAGCGACAGCGTGGGTAAGTGGCGGGAGTATTCATGGATATGATACATTGATCACCTGAATGCGAGTTGAATGTTTGATTAGAGTCACATCAAAGAGGAGCACCCCAGTCTATGGCTGGAGTGCTCCTCTTTGATGTGCGAGGTTCTAGCGTAATGTTCTTAAATACAACAGACAGTATATTAGCTCAGTTTACCATACTCTACCATGACTGCTTTGTGTACATCATGATCTGGCGCAATGCCTGTATACTTCGTAAGCGTTGCACTCACTCCAATGTCAGCAATGGATGCTTGAAGCTCAACCGCTTCTAGATCATCTTGTGCCTTGAACAATAGGGCAGCCGCCATGGAACGGGCTAGAGCAGAGTAGCTTAATCCGCTATTATGTGCCTGAAGGGCTGGTGATACGAGCCGATCATTCGCGGAAAGTTTCCGGAGTGGGGAACGACCTACACGAGTTACTTCATCCGTCAGAGCTGGGTTGCGGAAGCGTTCTAGAATTTTATCGATATATTTACTGTGTTGAGCTGGATCGAAGTTGTGCTTATTGACTAAGACTGCACCAGTCTCATCCAATACTTCTCGCACGAGAGCGGTCAATTGCACATCTGCCATGGCTTGCTGAATTGTTGCGTAATCGCGCAAATATCCAAGATAAGCAGCGGAACAGTGTCCAGTATTCACAGTGAATAATTTACGTTCAATATAAGGATCTAACTGATCAACATAATGTACACCTTCGATCGGTTTGTATCCCGGAATCATCTGCGATGAATCTACAACCCATTCATAGAAGGGCTCAACGACAACCTTGAGGATATCCTCATGCTTCTGTAATGGGACAATCCGATCCACTGCTGCATTTGGAAAGGCAATAGAAATGTCCGCCTTGCTACGGGCCTCTTTATCTAATTGAGCATATACCAGCTCCTTGAGCTGGGCACTGCCACCGATAGCGTTCTCGCAGGCAATCACATGTAGCGGAGCGGAAGTAACAGCAACTCGTTTACTGATTCCTTGAGCGACTAGCGCAGCAATGTGTTGTAGAATGGATACGCCGACTGCTGTAGTTATGAGGTCTGCTTCTGCAATGGCAGTAGCTACAGCATTTGCATGGGTTACGCTGTTGAGTGCAGTCACATGGTTAACAATCACTGTTTCCTGACCCTCACTTGCCAGTGTTACTGGATATTCACCACGTTGTTGAAGCTGTGTTACAAAGGTCTCATTCACATCTACAAAGCATACCTCATAACCAGCCTGTGATAGTAGCAGACCGATAAAACCTCTGCCAATATTCCCTGCGCCAAAATGGACAGCTTTCACTACTCTACGCCTCCTTCAAAGATTGCAATGATATCAGCTGGTGTAGAGGCGTTCATTACTCGTTCAATTGCATCGTCCTCGGTGAATATCATGGCAACATTCGTCAAAATCTCCATGTGTCCAGATCCAGCAGCTGCAATACCAATGACGACAAAAGCCGGCTCATCTCCGCCAAAATCAACACCATCTTGAAACCGGACTACGGATAGACCTGTGGATTTGATGAATTGACGTGCGTCCTTTGTTCCATGGGGAATGGCAAGACCTCCGCCCATATAGGTGGATACAACATCTTCTCGTTCGAGCATTTTTGGAATGTATTCTCCAGATACATGACCGGCATCAACTAGTAGCTGACCAGCCAAAGTGATCGCCTCATATTTATCTTTTGCGGTGGCGTTCATCATAATTTTATTCTCTGACAGTATATTCATATGGTTTCTCTCGCTTTCAAATTTTATTTTCGAAGAAATGAAGCAACTCTGTTGATAGATACCTCCTGATCTCCGTTTCGGTGCTTTCTTCTAATAGTCTTACCAATTCGGAATTCAGCAGCAATGCACTAATTTCACTGAGCACTTCTAGGCTTTCTTTAGACAACTTTCGTGGTGCAAGCATGAGCAGAATGACCTTGACCTCAGTACCTTTTTCTAAATGAACAGGTTGCGAAAGGCGATATAACGTTAGTGAGGACATATGAACATGACTGCTTCGTGTATGGAAGAGTGCTAGTCGAGTGTCGGGAATGACCTGACTGGCCATTCTTTCTCGCTCCATCAGACGCTCAAGTAAGATATCGGGATTGTCGATTACACCGCTTCCCTTTAACATATCTAGCATCCCTGATAATGTCGCGTGTATACTCATGTCAATGTTATCCAGTGGGTAGAACCGGAAACGCTCCAACAAACTGACAATCTCATCTAAGATGTACTTGTAGCTCTTCATCCTGTCCAATGATGTTATCTCACGGCCTGATGTATCAGGTTCACGTGAAGAGAATACCTTATTCTCCCGTAGTGTTGTGTTCTGAATATAATTCAATAATTTCTCTGATTCTTCCCCTGTGAGCAGGGGACTGATTTTGATATAACGATCCTTTGTCAATGGAAGTTCAATCGTCGAGATGATTAGGTCGTAGTCTTCCTCTGGTAGACGCGCAGCCTCGTACCAAGAAATATTACCAAGGACTTCAATCTGCGGCATTTCCTTCGCGAGTCTTGTCGCCAATAGTCGCGAAGAGCTTAATCCGCTAGCACATACCAGAATCGCTCGGACATTACGGCGGAGCTGGCTCAGTCTTTCCTCGGAAGCACCGAAATGCATCACCAGAAATCCGATTTCTTCGTCCGGAATAGTGATGGAGATGTTCATATCCTCCACTGCAGCCTGGATAATATGGAATAAGTACTCGTAATCTTTGCGAATGGCTCCAAGAAGGGGATTCCGGATCCGAGTTCCTTCACGAATGCGATTTAATGCCGGTTCGATATGCTCAAGTAGCCCTTCTCGGAGTGAACGATCACGTTGGAATGGGATTCCTGTTCGTCTCACAACACTCTCCGTCAGTTTGTATACCAGCTCCATTAACTCGATATCACCATAAGCAAAGCTTGCAGAGGAGAAGGAATCCTGAACTCGATCAAATAATCCGGCAATATACAGAATCTCTGACCGGGGAAAATCTAGATCCAAGGTCATGCTAAGTTGTTGTACAAAATGCTCCGACCCGGCAACATTGCGATGATCGGACATTCGCGAGTACCCAGCTTCCTCAGTAGTAGTAATGGTTCTACCCATTGCTATTCGCCTTGCTGTAACAGATAATCCCAGTAGCAACTCCGTATAGACGATTTCTGGCAGCTCTGCTGTCCATTTCCATTCCATGTCCCAGAGTGTATTCTCGATGTCTATAAGGTCGTTCTTACCTACTGCGTTAAGAAGCATATTGAATACCGGATTACCTTTGGTCTGTGGGGTGTGACCAACCAGATCTGATTGATCTAGATGCTCAGCAGCCAGTCTACAAATCGCGCGGCGCTTATCAACCTCACCACCTATGATCTCAACTCCGTATCCTCTTCTACGTAGTAACTGCAATCCGAATTTACGCACCCAAGGTTCTAGTTCGTCTAGATCATAGCTGACAGAAGCTACAGTTACTTTCAGCGTATGAGCGATAGAGAACAGCTTCACGGGCTCCTCTGCCTCGAGCAGAGAACATAATTCATATAGCTTGCGGTCATCTCCAGAATATTCCGCCGGCTTCTCTTCATACAAAAAAAGGCGTAGCTTCTCAAGGTCAGTCTCTGGACCACCCAATTGGATGCCTTTTCCTGACTTTCTGCTTAGATGTAGCCCGAAATCCTGCATAGTCTGCTCGATTTCTTCCATTTCTCGGTGAACTGTCCTTACACTTACTCCGGTATCTGAGGCGATTTCGGCGGCGGTGATTTCTTTGCTTACACTAAGGAGAAGCAGTATCATCTGACGCTGTCTGGCGGTAATTTTCCTCATATCGCGGCACTCGTCCTACCTGGAGATGTACGCTGCCATGCTAGGCAACGCCTCCTGTATTTAATTCTGATACCCCCGCAAAGCAACTAGAGCATGTATTGATACATAGGCTCAGCTTTCGGGGGTAATTCACTACCTCTTTAAAATATAAGAAAGTATAAGTTTCACTTGAATCAATTTCATAATCGCCGATGCATCTAAATCGATTTGCGTAATTATGAAATTGATTCTTGATACTTTTATCCTTATATTTCCGCTGAAACGGATGCCGTCTTTGAAAAAGGACGGCATAACCGTTTCTACTTGGTTATAACTATGGTTTATTTCAAACGTTCAACAAGCTCATCATATCTTGGACTCTTGAGGAAGTTGTCGATTGAGATGTGCTCTGCTGTTGGATTGTTAGCAATCGCACGTTCAGTCAGAGTCTTCTGTGTGATAACGATATCGGCATCTGCTGGTATCTCACTAACAGCAGAGTTAACAACGGTAATGTTTATACCTGCCGCCTGCATTTTCTTTCGCAGTACGGAAGCACCCATAGCGCTGGAGCCCATTCCTGCATCACAAGCGAAGACGATTTTTTGCACATTAGATTTGCTACGGACATTCGTGTCAACATGTGTTGTTGTACTCTGTGATACAGAACCTGCGGACTTCATATCTTTAACTTTTGCAGCTGCTCCTTCTATATCCATTTCTTCATCGTCAGTCTTCTTACTTGTCTTCAGTAGAAGAGAAGCGATTAGGAAAGATACAACGGTTGCCGTAACTACACCTGCAATCATCGGAAGGTATCCACCTCTAGGCGTCATTGCGAAGTAAGCGAGGATACTACCTGGCGAAGGAGATCCTGTAAGACCTGCACCTAACAATTGGAACGTGAATGTACCTGTCATACCGCCACCGATTGCAGCTAGGATTAGACGTGGTTTCATCAAGAGATATGGGAAGTATATTTCATGAATACCCCCAAAGAAGTGAATGATTATAGCACCTGGTGCGGATGATTTGGCTGATCCTCGACCTACAAGCCAATAAGCAAGTAATATCCCGAGTCCTGGCCCGGGATTCGATTCAAGCATGAATAGAACTGATTTCCCGATTCTTAGAGACTCTTCTGCAGCGATAGGAGTAAGTATTCCATGATTGATTGCATTGTTTAGGAACAACACCTTAGCCGGCTCTATAATGATGTTAACGAGTGGAAGCAGGTTATGGTTAACTAGGAATTCTACACCAGATGAAAGGATATTAGTCAGGCCTTCGATTAGAGGTCCGATCCCCTTAAGTGCAGCGATTGAAAGCCCACCACCGATAATTCCAAGTGAGAAATTGTTGACAAGCATCTCGAATCCGGATTTGATCTTCCCTTCTACAGATCGGTCAAATTGTTTTAGAATCCAAGCTGCCAACGGTCCGACTAACATCGCACCTAAGAACATTGGAATCGAAGAACCGACAATGACACCCATTGTGACGATAGCACCGATGACACCACCACGTTTACCGTGCACCATTTGACCGCCCGTGAATCCAATTAAGAGTGGTAGAAGATATTTGATCATAGGATCTACAAGAGAAGCTAGACTCTCGTTAGGATACCATCCTGTAGGAATAAATAATGCTGTGATTAAGCCCCAAGCGATAAAAGCGCCGATATTCGGCATAACCATACCGCTAAGCATACGGCCGAATTGTTGTACCTTCACTCGTACGTTGCCAGATGAACTATTCTTTGATTCTGTTGTGGCCATTAATAATGCCCCCTTTACAGTTTTGAATGGGATTCCTTAATTACATTTCTAATATAGGTTACCCTTTATGAATGAATATTAGAACAAAGCGCTTTCATTGTCACGAAGATGAAAACATGGTTTCGGCATGAACATTGTTGACAACATTTAAGAGGCTATAATATTGATTAATGAACAACATCATCCACTGTAATACTTACCCATTTTTTAAAGAGTTTAATCTGTTAGAATCTGGATTCGTTAAGAGTGGTAGGCGTTCACCTATGTTACCTCAGATGAATATCTTATTTCTAATTGGGATTACTCATGAAATGGAGGAATAAGAATGGGATATTATGTGAATGTAGAGCCGGGTGTGAAGGTGTATGTTGAAGATGTCAATCCAGGGGGCAACAAGACGATTCTGTTTATTCATGGATGGCCGTTAAGCCATAAGCAGTTTGAGTATCAGTTTGATGTACTACCTGCTTTGGGATATCGCTGCATTGGACTCGACTGGCGGGGGTTCGGGAAATCGGATAAACCGATCGATGGATACCACTATGACCGACTGGCGGATGATATTAAAGCTGTCATAAGTGCGCTTCAATTACACAACATCACTATTGCAGGTCACTCGACGGGAGGGGCCATCGCGATTCGTTATATGGCGCGACATCATGGTTACGGAGTATCTAAACTTGTTCTGATTGATGCCGCAGCACCTACGGGATTTACAGCGGTAACGGCAAAGAAACTTCTTACAGATACGTATAATGATCGTCCTCAAATGATTCAAGGAGTAACAGATACTTTTTTCTTTCAGTATATAAGCAGCCGATTCTCTGATTGGTTCTTCCAAATGGGGTTAGAGGCAGCGGGATGGTCAACTGCGGCGATTATAGTGACGTTAAGAGATGAGAACCTGCAACCTGACCTTGATAAAATACATGTTCCCACATTAATTATTCATGGGATTCATGATCAGGTGATCCCTTTTGCACAGGCACAAGAATTGAATAACAGGATTAAATATTCACAATTAGTCCCTTTTGAATACAGCGGCCATGGTCCTTTTTGGGAAGAACGAAATAAGTTTAATCATCTATTGGCGCAATTTATTGGATAGGGTTAGCTTTACAATCGATAATTCCGGTTCTCTTATGAGGTCCGGATTTTTAAAAATATAAGAAAGTATAAGTTTCATTTGAATCAATTTCATAATCGCCGTTGCAGCTAAATCGAGTTGCGTAATTATGAAATTGATTCTTGATACTCTATTTCTTATATTTCCGCAGATACGGATTTCCTAAAGTGATACGAAGTATCACTTACATCGGAAGGATAAACTTTTGAAAAGGACGGTATAGCCGTTTCTGCTTGGACTAAGCGGAACAGTAGGTTGATCTGTTATGATGAAGATAAGATCTCACTAGGAGGATAAAATAAGTGGATAATGAGTTAACTCCAAGCCTTATTAAGTTATGGTGTGGGAAGACCTCCTTTGATAAAGGAGAAGCCTATTTTAAAGCGAACAAAGTGACGTTTACATATACAGAATCTGAAACAGGATTCTATAAAGCAAGTGTCAGAGGGAAAAGCATCGAACAAGTGACAATTAGAACGGATATAGAAGGTAAACTAATGGCAGAATGTACATGTCCTCAACTATCCTCTTACGATCTTTATTGCCAACATATTGCCGCAGTGCTCTTAAATATTCATGGAAAACAGCATGAGGCTAGACAAGAACCCACTGAATCGTTGTCTTCGAATCAGGAGAATAAACTGGCTAACTCTATCCTAGCGTTATTCTCAGATAAGCCTCGTCGCTCCAGCCGTGCACGAACTTATTTCGATTCGAGAACGCCTCTTCAAGTAGAGTTTACTATCAGAACCGTCCATATAGATTACAAGCTCATGTTCGGTTTGGAGATAAAGATTGGCATAAATCGTTTATATGTTGTGAAGAACGTTAGAGAATTTCTTGATAGCGTTGAACGAGGAAAGACAGTCGCGTTCTCCAAGCATTTCATATATGACCCAGAGCTTCATAGTTTCTCGAAAGAAAATGACGGTGTGATCCAGCAACTCCTTCTTATGTATAACAGTGAGGAGATGTATCGACAACCTATATCTAATAGTGATCGAATATTAATGATCCCACCCTATCATTGGGACAAGCTGTTGTTACTATTATGTGAGGCTCCAAATGTGAGGATAGCGCAGTGGAATATTGTTGCCACCGGGATAAATATATCAGAGGAAGGCCTACCACTTCAGTTCGAGTTTAACCATTCTGTAGCAGAAGGATATCATCTGGAGATTGAAGGGTTAGATGATATAGCCATCATGGAACCCTATGGAGTGATCTTGTTCCAAGGAAGACTGGTGAAGTTACCTGTTGATGAATGTAAGCGACTGGCAGAGTTGCAGCAGATGCTTGAGAGATCCGATGAGCAAAGGATTCAAATTCCTCAAGAGCAACTGGACCCTTTTATGGAAAAGGTGATTCCTGGTTTAATGAAGTTCGGGAATGTACATATTACCAAGGGTGTCTCCGAGAGAATGGTACGTACACCCCTCAAAGCAAAGTTGTTTCTAGATCGCGTGAGGGAGCGTTTATTAGCAGGATTGGAGTTCCATTATGGAAGAGTGGTTATCAATCCTCTCGACGAAGATAGTCACCAGCATCAAAGGGAGGATCGTATACTTGTACGTAATGGTGATCTTGAGATGAGAATACTCGAAATCATGGATCAAAGTACGTTCGCAAAGACTGAGAAAGGCTACTTCTTGGCTGACGAGGATGCAGAGTACGAATTCCTATACCACACTGTTCCACAACTGGAGAAGCTGCTCGAAGTCTATGCAACCTCGGCTGTCAAAGCTAGAATTCATGGGATTACCGCTCCGAAAATCACTGTTGATATGGATTCAAGACATGATTGGTTAGAGTTTAAATTCGAGATTGATGGAATACCTGATGAAGATATCCGTAAATTGTTGAGATCCCTAGAAGAGAAACGAAGATATTATCGACTGCCCAATGGGGCACTTGCTCCCCTAGAAGGTGAGCAGTTTCAAGAAATGCTACACTTCATGAACAAGATGGGTGTCGGCACAGGTAAGATGGTAGGCACTGAATTTAGACTTCCTGTCGTGCATGGGCTGCAGCTGATGGATGTTCAGGACAAAGGGAATAGTATCAAAATGGGTAAATCCTTTCGCAAACTACTCGAGAATATGCGCAATCCCGATCTTCTAGATTTCCCCGTTCCTGAAAGTCTGTCTACCATCCTTCGAGATTACCAGCAGTATGGTTATCAATGGATGAAGACTTTAGCTCACTATCGATTCGGGGGGATCTTAGCAGATGATATGGGCTTAGGCAAAACATTACAAAGCATCACCTTCATCGTCTCTGTTCTACCGGAGATTAGAAAGGAGCAGATGCCAGCTCTAATTATCGCTCCTGCATCGCTCCTCTATAATTGGAGGAATGAATTGAAGAAGTTCGCTCCAGAGGTTCGCTCCATGATCATCGATGGTGTCCAGGAAGAACGTAGTCGTATGCTAAAGGATTTGACAGGTGTAGATGTGATAATCACTTCATACCCATTAGTACGCAGAGACTTGGCACAATATATGGGATCGACTTTCCATACGTTAATTCTGGATGAGGCACAGACCTTCAAGAACGCTAATACCCAGACGGCTCAATCGGTAAGAAGAATTAAGGCAAGAAATCGTTTCGCACTGACCGGTACACCTGTGGAGAATTCAATCGAAGAACTATGGTCGATCTTCAATGTCGTATTTCCAGAGTTATTATCTAGTAGAAAAGATTTCGCTAATCTCTCCCGAGATAGCGTAGCTAAGCGAATCCGTCTATTTGTACTCCGTCGTTTAAAGCGTGACGTATTGAAGGAATTACCTGATAAGATTGAATCATTACAGATCTCTGAATTGTTGCCGGATCAGAAGAAGCTATATATGGCTTATCTGGCTGAGTTGAAACATGAGACAGTGAAGCACCTGAAGGAGAATAATCTTCAGAAGAATCGGATCAAGATATTAGCGGGACTAACGAGACTTCGCCAATTATGCTGCCATCCAGCTTTATTCGTAAGCGGATATGCTGGAAGTTCCGCTAAATTTGAGCAACTCATGGAGTTAATTGAGGAATGTCAGAACGCTGGAAAGCGAATATTGATATTCTCGCAATTTACGGAGATGCTTAGCTTGATTGGTCGAGAACTTGGCACTCAGGGTGTACCGTATTTATATTTGGATGGAAAGACACCAGCTTCTGAACGGGTAGAATTATGTGATCGATTTAATGAAGGGGAGGGAGCCGACGTGTTCCTAATCTCATTAAAGGCAGGAGGTACAGGTCTGAACTTGACTGGAGCAGATACCGTCATTCTTTATGATCTATGGTGGAATCCCGCGGTAGAACAGCAAGCAACAGATCGTGCACATCGTATCGGTCAGATGAAAGCCGTACAAGTCATTCGACTGATCACTCAGGGGACGGTTGAAGAGAAGATGTATGAACTCCAGCAGAAAAAGATAAATTTAATCGATGAAGTCATTCAACCAGGTGAACAAGCTTTATCCACGTTCTCCGAAGAGGATATTCGTGAAATTCTAATGATATAAGTATATTAGAGTAGACGCTTACATGAATCTATAGATGAAATAAGCATATGTTGTTAATAAAGGAATCAATTTCAAATGAAATGGTTATGATGTTCGACGGATTGGAGGGAAACCATTGAAAGAAGAGTGGAAAAAGCTCGATGAACAGTTTCATTATGAGGGTGATGACCTCGGGGCAGTTTATAACAAAGGTGGTGTAACCCTGAAAATCTGGGCACCACTTGCAAGCAAGGTTGTTGCCAATATATATGATAAGATCTATTCTTCTCAGAAGGTTGGGAGTGTGACCTTATCATTAGAAGATAAAGGTGTATGGTCGGTGGTGATACTTCCAGAGGAACTTCGAGTAACCGATATGCGAGGCTATTTCTATCAATACGAAGTAACCAACAACGGCATAACCAGCCAAGTGCTAGATCCTTACGCTAAATCGATGGCCATATGTAGAATAAACACAACAGGACAGTTAGGTCCGGGTGGAGATTTAGTTGGAAAGGCTGCAATCGTTGATTTAAGCGAGACTAATCCTGAATTTTACAACTTTGCGAGTATTCCGGGATATACAACAAGAGTAGATGCGATCATTTGGGAAATACATATTAGAGATTTTACATCCGATCCTTCTATTGAACAAGATTTGAATGCAAGATGGGGTACATTCAGTGCTTTCAGAGATAAGATTCACTATATCCAATCATTAGGTATTACACATGTCCAATTGCTACCTGTTATGGCATGCTATTTTGGTGATGAAGCTTTAATGGGACATAGAGAATTACAATATTCGACCGTTGATAATGAATATAACTGGGGATACGATCCTCATCAATATTTCACACCTGATGGTGCGTATTCCGAGGATCCAACCAATCCTGAACTAAGAATACGAGAACTGAAGGCAATGATCCAAGCTATTCATGAAGCGGGAATGGGAGTCATTCTAGATGTCGTCTATACACATATGGCAAAAGTTGATTTACTGAATGATATTGTACCGAATTATTATGCATGGCAGGATGATAAGGGGCAATTTATTGGAGGTTTTGGTAATAATCTTGCGACCAATCGTAAGATGGCGAAGAAACTAATGGTCGATTCAGTGAAATATTGGTTCAATGAGTATAAGATCGATGGTATGCGCTGGGATATGATGGGGGATGCAACCTATGAAGCTGTTCAGGAAGCTTATGATGCAGCGGCTGAGATCAATCCAAAGGCTATATTCATTGGTGAGGGTTGGAGAACCTTTCAGGGAGATTTATCTGACCCAACGCTTACAGGTAAAGGTGCAGACCAAGGTTGGATGGACAAGACAGATAATGTGGGCGTATTCTCGGATGAAATTAGAAATGAACTGAAATCAGGCTATGGATTAGAAGGGGAACCTCGATTCCTTTCAGATGGAGCAAGAGATATTTCTTTTCTTTTCAATAACATTAAAGCACAGCCAACGAATATTCCCGCAGATCATCCTGGAGACATTGTGCAGTATATTGAAGCCCATGATAATCTCACGTTATATGATGTCATTGCGCAAACGATTAAGAAAGACCCCTCCATACCAGAGCATGATTTAGAGATTCATAGACGTATCCGACTTGGTAACACATTAATCCTTACTTCTCAAGGTACGGCGTTTCTGCATGCCGGGCAAGAATATGGTAGAAGCAAACAGTGGAAGGCCAGTGGTCTACCTGAACAGAAGTATTATGCTTTCAAGGATGAAGAGGGCGAGATATTCGGATATTTCGTACATGATTCATATGACTCATCTGATGCTATTAATATGTTTGATTGGCGTAAGGCAACCGAGGAACATCAGTTTCCAGTTAATCATACTACGAAGGAATATACAGCGGGGCTTATAGCGTTGAGGAAATCTACGAATGCATTTAGATTAGGTGACCAAGAGCTGGTCAATACGAATGTAACTATGATCCAAGCACCAGAGATAAAGAAAAGTGATCTCGTAATTGGATATGTATGCCGATCTACAGATGGTACCGGGAGATATTATGTGTTTCTGAATGCAGATCATAAAGTGAGAAAACTGACACTACAAGAGGATTTAACGCTGGGAACTATAGTGGTAGATCAGAACGAAGCAGGTACTTTAGAATGTTCAAAGAAATCAGGATTTAAGCTGACAGACCATGATATTACGCTAGATGCATTAACAGCAGTCATTATTAAGATGCTAGATTGATTCATCACTCCAAGCGATAGTTAGACTCATCTATGATAACGATATGTGGATGGGTCTGCTCTAGTTTACTAGGATGATGATGTCTCGATGTGTCGATTCATGTTAAAAAAACTCGAATTTTAAAAATATATTAAGGTTTTATGTAATTTAATGGTTTTTTTACTAAGTTTAAGATAGTTATAGCGATGTATTCAGGGTAATATAATAGGATATAACAAATAGCCGTAGCTGGAGATTGATCGAATGAATGAGGAAACAGTGATTTGGGAAAACAAGCAGCAGAGTAAACAATTAGGAAATGATTCTATCAGACCTCTTATATTTAACAAATATTATTCGGAGGTTGAATTAAAGGCGCAGTTATCTAATTATATTTTAGAGTTAGATGTTATAAGTTCATTTATAGAAACATTACTTTCCTCTATGAAAGGGGAACGCTTCCTTATAGTAGCCACGGATCATAAGGGTTACATATTAGCATTTAAGGGAGACACTACGTCTATAACAAAGGTGAAACAATTAGGGATAATTGAAGGCATTCAATTTAATGAAGAGGTCGGGGAGAACTCAATTTCATTAAGCATTCAACATAAACAGCCGATTCAAATGATTGGTAAAGATCATTCCCATACATATCTAGAAGGTTTTGCATGTTATACAGCTCCATTCTATAGTGATGGGAGTGAACAGATACTTGGAACAATAACATTAGTGACAGAACTAGTATCTGCGCATCCTCATTTTCTATCTTTGCTAAGTGCAGTTGCAGGATCTATTCAGCGTGAAATTCAATTGAGAAGGCAGAATAGTCAACAGTTTTTATTGAATCGTGCCTTACTAGAGACTAACTATTACGGAATAGTTGTCACCGATGATGTGGGAGATGTTCTAGAGATCAATGAGAATTGTCTAAATATATTGCAATTAGATAGTAGAGACAGAGAGAGAATCGTCCATTCATCAGTATTTACGTTGGTTCACATAGGAACATACTTCCATCGCTGTATAAATGAGAGAATGGCTTATTTGGGAATTGAAATTACCATAGAAGAACAAAGCTCATATCGATACTATATGCTAGATGTGGTACCGTTCTACGATTGCTCACAAAAGCTAATACAAGTCGTTGGGAGTATGCACGATATTACCGAGATGAAGAAGACAGATGAAATATTGCGGAATAAAGAAAAGTTGATTTTTGCTGGTGAAGTGGCGGTAAGTATTGCCCATGAGATTCGAAATCCACTAACAACAGTTAAAGGGTTGCTTCAGATATCAGGTAAGAATTCGAAGTTACTACATTATGATCTCATTATGTCTGAACTTGAACGAATGAATTTAATAATAAGTGACTTCTTAATCCTAGGTAAACCACAAGTGGTTCAATTCAAAAATGATTATTGTAATACTATTCTTCAGGAAGTATTGAGTATATTCGGAATACAAGCGGGAATGAAAGATGTCGTGATCACTTGCGAGGTCATTGAAGAAGTTGAGATTAAATGTGACCGAAATCAGATTAAACAGGTGTTTCTTAATATTCTAAGTAATGGTCAAGAAGCGTTACCTTGTGGAGGAGAAATTACCATCACGCTAGATGTTACGAAATCCTACCAAAGAATACGATTCAGTGATAATGGGGAAGGCATGACGGAGGAAGTGATGCGTAAGGCTGGAGAGCCCTTTCATACGACCAAACCAAATGGTAACGGACTAGGAATAATGATTGTTAAAAAAATACTAACATCCCACAATGGGTATATGGAAATTACGAGCGATATCGGTGTAGGAACAACGGTGGATATTTATCTTCCGCACCATGTGAAGTTTTGATTTCAGATAGGAATAAGTTATGAGGATAATTGGATTTGAATTGATTAATGAGAGCACTCGAGGGGTGCTCTTTTTCTATGTAAATAACTTGACGCAACCTAAATACTGGGTATAATAAAATATATCGATTTGATATATCATTTCGATATAAATGAGGAGTGAACGTTTATGTTAGAATACGTTATTTTAGGGATGCTTATAGAAGGGCCGATGAGTGGTTATGATCTGAAGAAGACGATCGACAGCACGGTTGGGTTCTTTTATAAGGTAAGCTTTGGGAGTCTTTATCCGGCATTAAAGAGATTAGCCGCTAAGGAATGGGTAACGGTAACGGAAATGGAAGATAGCAAGAACAAGAAGCTATATACATTATTACCTGTTGGTAAAGAAGCCTTCCTTATTTGGTTAGCAGGTCCGCTAGAGTTATCTCGTAATGACCATTTAAGTAAAATATTCTTCTTTGATTACTTAGATGAAGAGACTAGACAGCGACGTTTAACGGAATACCAGTCTAAATTAGAAGGGCAGATTACACAGATTACAGCTGTACAACAGATTGTATCAGGCGAGCTTCAGAACATGCCCAACCCCGAGAATTACCACTACCGTGTATCAGTTCTAACCTATGGGTTAGAGTTCTATAATATGGAGAAACGATGGGTCCAAGCCATTCAAGAAAGGAATGATCATTAATCATGTCAAACCCCAGAAATAAGACTCTATTCTCGCAGAGGCGTCCTGTATTAACCGTAGTTATAATAGAGGTGCTGCTACTGTTAGCGATCTTTGTTGCAGGTGCCTATGTAACCATTAAAGAAATCAACAATGTTTCTCCCGTTCTTATTTCCTTCATACCGATCTCTCTGATATTGATCATCTACTTAACATGGAGGAGGAAATGGCATGATATCGGATTCCAGTCGCTGGCGAATATTCCGAAGCGTCATTGGTTGCTCTATACGCCTTTAATCGTTGTACTTGTCGTGATCAGTCTAGATGGATTCAAAGAGGTTACTGTTTCAGAAGTCTTCTATTTTATCTTCTTTACGTTATTAGTTGGATTTGTGGAAGAAACGGTCTATCGAGGACTTATTCTTAAAACGTTATTGAACAAGAGTATAAGAGTAGCTGTTATCACCTCGAGTATTCTATTCTCGCTCACACACCTCTTAAATGTTATGTCGGGTCAAAGTATGGAGCAGACCTTATTGCAACTTGTATATGCTCTTGTGATGGGTGTAGTATTAGCATTATTGATGATTAAGAATGCTAATATTTGGCCATTAATTACATTTCACTTCCTACATAATTTGATTCAATTCTTGGGCAATGAACAATCAACGACTTTAGGATACGATATTATCGTAATACTCATACTAATTATACAGTGTGTATGGTTGATGGTTAGTTTGAAGAAACAACATGTAGCTGGATGATTTACAATGAGAATAGTGGTACTTGAGAATAATACCTTAAGTATAGTTTACGTGATAAGAAGATGTTGTGTTCAACATATTTCATGGGTGCGTCAGATTGGAAGGGATGAATCAAAGTGGCAAAGCAGAAACATTATGTAGTGTGGGTAGGCAATAATCCTGGTATCTACACGAACTGGCCAGAATGCCAATCACAAGTAGCTCAGTTTAAGGATGCGAAATATAAATCTTTTGATTCTAAGGCGGAAGCGGAGCGAGCTTATCAAGAGGGTTGGAAACAACACTGGGGTAAGAACAAATCAGAAGGTAAATCTCTAAATGGAGCCACAAAAGGTAGTAAATCAAAGACTCCTATGTCAACCGAAGAAATTGACTATAACAGCATTTCAGTAGATGTAGGAACAAGAGGGAATCCGGGTCCTATTGAATATAGAGGCGTGAACACACAAACGGGAGAAGTCATATTTGAAAAGGGTCCTATTTCCAAAGGAACGAATAACCTTGGAGAATTCTTAGCGATCGTTCATTCTCTGGCTTATTTGAAAAGAGAAGGAAGTAACAAGATAGTTTACAGCGATTCCAGAACGGCACTGAAGTGGGTAAGAGAGAAGCAAGTTGCGACAACTTTAGAACGTGATGAGTCCACGAAAGAAGTATGGGATCTAGTGGATCGAGCGTTGCAGTGGCTACGTTCCAATCACTATGATAATCCGGTGCGTAAATGGGAGACACAGGAGTGGGGAGAGATTAAAGCTGATTACGGGCGCAAGTAGATTGTGAAAAATAAGGGGTAGTGTCCAATGACACTGCCCCTTATTTTAAAATATAAGAAAGTATAAGTTTCACTTTATATTTTATACCCTTATATTTCGGCAGAGACGGATACCGTCCTTTTAAAGGACCGCGTAGCCGTATCAGCTTGGTTTATAGGATACCGTTTACACTTTTAGTGACCATTTCAATAAGTTCTGATTTCTGTTCTTTGTATTGTTCCAAGGTAATACTCTCTTTAGCATAACGAAGATCCAATTGTGCAGTTAGTTCGGATACCTGTAGGTTAATTACTTTTTGAATGTCGACACCATTCTTCTTGGCTAGGTCAGCTAGAGTATCACCATGGTACAACGCTGTATATAATTCTTCATCAGATGATAGTTTAAGAATATGTAGTAAGTCATCTTGGGCTGGTGCAACTATGTTTAGCGGTTTTAAGACTGGATTGGCGCTTACTAGGCTGCTCCCGAACGCACCACTAACGGTTATTGCGATGACGAAGGTGCCGATGATTATAATCTTCTTCATAGAAAGACCTCTTTTCCAATATATATTTAACAATAATTATTTGATGTAGTGTTATTGTTACTATATAGAGGTAACCTTAGTACAATATTAAGATTAGTTTAAGATCGAATAAATCTTAGATGATGTAGTACTCATCAAACTTGAATATAAATCCGAAATAATATATACAACCTAAGGAGGTTAACCTAGATGAAAAAAAGTTTAATAATTGTAGTTTCATGTATCCTAGCAACAAGTCTAATGACAAGCACCGCTCTTGCAAAATCGAATAATGGAAAATCATCAGAGAAGACAGCAAGTGTAAATCAACAAAATAAGAGCGGGAAGACAGAGAACGATAAAGGATCAATGCACAGTAAAGATGACAAAGGTAATAAAGGAAATAACGGTGAAAAGGATAAGAAAGAACCAGTCACTGTAACGGATTCGACTTATATGAATAAAGGGCATAAGGGATACAAGGGACTTCTAAACGCAATCAATAATGTTAAGGACAAGCCTGCGGGTGTAGTGTTATCTGAGATACTATTGACCCAGTATGGGACTCAACTAACCGATGAAATGAAAGCGGAGCTCGAGTTAATTAAGGATAAAGACGAAGCTTTATCCTTGATTGCTGATATGCTTGCTAGTAATGGAAGTGTAACGGATGCTGTATATGTTGAGAAGGAAGCTATTTTAGCAAATATTAAGAACATTGACTCATACAAGAAGCTTGGAAAGTTGTATGATCAAATGGGGAAAAAAGGTGTAAAGCTATATGTAAATGGTGAAGAACTTACTTTAACTGTAGCTCCATTCATTCAAAAAGGTACTACGTTAGTTCCTTTTCGAGCAATAACAGAGTCTTTAGATGCTGATGTAAAATGGAATGCAGAAGAAAAGTCAGTCACAGTAGTCCGTGATCATGTTACCGTGGTTCTTATCATAGATAGTAAGATCGCGACCGTGAATGGTGAAAAAGTGACACTGGACGTTCCTGCAACTATTGTACAAGGTAGCACGGTGGTTCCTGCACGATTCGTCAGCGAATCGTTAAATTCAACCGTTAAATGGGAGTCTGAGACTGAATCGGTCGTTATTTACGAGGACTAAATGATAATATCATAGAAATACTTATAGAAAACCCAGCAGTGATGGATTGTCTCATCTCTCTGGGTTTTTCGGTTTCCTATGGGGGATATTTATAATGATTTGATGTGTTATTTAGTAGTTTGTGTAGGTTCGATATGAACTAGAACATGTGAAATTTTATGCTCATTCATCATATTATCTTCGATTTTCTCCGTAATTTCATGGCTCTCTACAACATTTAGGTATGCATCTACCTGAATAGTTACGTCGACTAATATATTATTTCCTAATACTCTAGCCTTAATATCTTTAATGGATTCAACCCCTGGGGTCGCAGCGACTGTCAGTTTAATTTTATTGAGTTCTTTCTCGTCGAACCCGTCTGTTAAGGCATGAGAAGCATCTTTGAAAATATCCCAAGCTGTTTTACATATAATGAGACCTACGAGTGTTGCGGCTAAAGGGTCTAACCAAGGTAAACCGAACTGGGATCCAACAATACCTATAAAGGCCCCAATACTGACAAGTGCATCTGAGCGATTGTCTTGAGCTGCTGCATTAATCGCATTACTATTAATTCTTCTAGCCAATTGAATATTATATCTATAGACCAAGAGCATAACGAGTGCGCTGAATAGAGCCGTCCAAGCTGCAATCATATTGGGAGTGTCTAAAGTTGGTTCGAAGAATTTACGAACGGCTTGAGATAATACTTGAAGACCTACAGCAATCATGACGAAGGATGCTACTAAAGCGGCAACAGTCTCAGCACGAAAATGTCCATATTTATGGTCTTGGTCAGGTGGTCTTCGAGAGATCTTTAGTCCGATAAGAACGGCGAAAGAGGCGACGATGTCTGTAGAATTATTTAATCCGTCGGCGAGTAATGCTTCCGATCCAGAAATATATCCGATATATAATTTGATCGCGGAAAGACATAAGTAAGCAATAATACTTACCCATGCCCCTTTTTCCCCTTCTTTTATTTCGTTGTATGCATCCAATACTTGATACCTCCGATTTTGTGGTCCTTAGATCATACTGGATACTTGGCGTGTGGGTCTAGAGAAACAGTATTGCCCTTGTGCTTAAAAATAGTACTTCAACAACTTATTTAGTTAAAGGGAAACTGCATATAAAGGAATCAAGTTCATATTTAAGCTGCATAGGCAACTATGAACTTGATTCAATGAAGAAAAGATTTCTTGCAGTGATTTTCCGTATGAAGTAATGTGTGGAATTACTACACTTGATATCTATTAGATATATGAAGTGAATAGGTGGAACTAATAGAACTAATATATTGTTCAGAATTGTTTTGTAAATAAAGCTTGCATTGTGGAATCTATTCATGGTATATTCTTATTCCGGTCATTTAAGTAGTATATAAATGATGTGGCAAGGGAATACTCGTTTGAAACACTAAACGAAAATAAAGCTTGCATAAACGAACCGGACATGTTATGATATAGAAGTTGTCGCCGAGAGTAACTGACGACAAACGACGAAAGAAATTGATCTTTGAAAACTGAACAACGAGTGAGTGGTTTTCACGAAAGTGAGAACAAAACAAATGAGAAATCATTTGATAGAGAAAGAAATTTCTCGTCAGTTTGTTTCAAAATGAGCGAATCGCTCTTTTCATTAAATCGCCATTTAATTATCTTCTCTGCAAGGAGATGGATCAATTAAATGACGGTCAACCAAACTTCGTTTGGTCCTATATGGAGAGTTTGATCCTGGCTCAGGACGAACGCTGGCGGCGTGCCTAATACATGCAAGTCGAGCGGAGTGATTTGAAAGCTTGCTTTCAAATCACTTAGCGGCGGACGGGTGAGTAACACGTAGGTAACCTGCCTGTAAGACTGGGATAACTACCGGAAACGGTAGCTAATACCGGATAACTTGTTTCCTCTCCTGGGGAGACACTGAAAGGCGGAGTAATCTGCCACTTACAGATGGGCCTGCGGCGCATTAGCTAGTTGGTGAGGTAACGGCTCACCAAGGCGACGATGCGTAGCCGACCTGAGAGGGTGAACGGCCACACTGGGACTGAGACACGGCCCAGACTCCTACGGGAGGCAGCAGTAGGGAATCTTCCGCAATGGACGAAAGTCTGACGGAGCAACGCCGCGTGAGTGATGAAGGTTTTCGGATCGTAAAGCTCTGTTGCCAGGGAAGAACGCTTGGGAGAGTAACTGCTCTCAAGGTGACGGTACCTGAGAAGAAAGCCCCGGCTAACTACGTGCCAGCAGCCGCGGTAATACGTAGGGGGCAAGCGTTGTCCGGAATTATTGGGCGTAAAGCGCGCGCAGGCGGTCATTTAAGTTTGGTGTTTAATTCCAGGGCTCAACCCTGGGTCGCACTGAAAACTGGGTGACTTGAGTACAGAAGAGGAGAGTGGAATTCCACGTGTAGCGGTGAAATGCGTAGATATGTGGAGGAACACCAGTGGCGAAGGCGACTCTCTGGGCTGTAACTGACGCTGAGGCGCGAAAGCGTGGGGAGCAAACAGGATTAGATACCCTGGTAGTCCACGCCGTAAACGATGAGTGCTAGGTGTTAGGGGTTTCGATACCCTTGGTGCCGAAGTTAACACATTAAGCACTCCGCCTGGGGAGTACGGTCGCAAGACTGAAACTCAAAGGAATTGACGGGGACCCGCACAAGCAGTGGAGTATGTGGTTTAATTCGAAGCAACGCGAAGAACCTTACCAGGTCTTGACATCCCTCTGAATCCACTAGAGATAGTGGCGGCCTTCGGGACAGAGGAGACAGGTGGTGCATGGTTGTCGTCAGCTCGTGTCGTGAGATGTTGGGTTAAGTCCCGCAACGAGCGCAACCCTTATGCTTAGTTGCCAGCACGTTATGGTGGGCACTCTAAGCAGACTGCCGGTGACAAACCGGAGGAAGGTGGGGATGACGTCAAATCATCATGCCCCTTATGACCTGGGCTACACACGTACTACAATGGCCAGTACAACGGGCTGCGAAACCGCGAGGTGGAGCCAATCCCAACAAAGCTGGTCTCAGTTCGGATTGTAGGCTGCAACCCGCCTACATGAAGTCGGAATTGCTAGTAATCGCGGATCAGCATGCCGCGGTGAATACGTTCCCGGGTCTTGTACACACCGCCCGTCACACCACGAGAGTTTACAACACCCGAAGTCGGTGGGGTAACCCGCAAGGGAGCCAGCCGCCGAAGGTGGGGTAGATGATTGGGGTGAAGTCGTAACAAGGTAGCCGTATCGGAAGGTGCGGCTGGATCACCTCCTTTCTATGGAGAATCGTTTCCTGCAACGGAAACATTCAAAGCGTCCGATGTAAATCGGCGTATATAGACTTTGCAATGCAAAGTCGACACTCACTCGTGTTCAGTTTTGAAAGAGCAATCTTTCAAAGTAATATCTTTTCCAATACTTACCGGGTGACTGGTGAGGAAAGAAATGATATGATGTTCTTCCGCTGAACAAGCGGTAGGAACTTGATCCTTGAAAACTAGATAACGAACGAATTTGCAAGTTGAAACATTCTTTTATATTTACGTTTTGTTACTTGTTAACAAAACAAAGTGTAAAAGTAGCTACAATATTTTCTCTTTGAGAAAAATTGAGGTTAAGCTACTAAGAGCACACGGAGGATGCCTAGGCGCTAGGAGTCGATGAAGGACGTGGCGAACAACGAAACTGCCTCGGGGAGCTGTAAGCAAGCTTTGATCCGGGGGTGTCCGAATGGGGAAACCCGGCTGTGGTAATACGCAGTCACTCCCACCTGAATACATAGGGTGGGTAGAGACAGACCAGGGGAACTGAAACATCTAAGTACCCTGAGGAAGAGAAAACAATAGTGATTCCGTCAGTAGCGGCGAGCGAACGCGGATTAGCCCAAACCAAGGAGCTTGCTCCTTGGGGTTGTGGGACGTCTCACATGGAGTTACAAAGGAATATATTAAGCGAAGAGGTCTGGAAAGGCCCGGCATAGAAGGTAAAAGCCCTGTAGCTGAAAATGTGTTCTCTCCGAGACGTATCCCGAGTAGTGCGGGGCACGTGAAACCCCGTATGAATCCAGCAGGACCATCTGCTAAGGCTAAATACTCCCTAGCGACCGATAGTGAAACAGTACCGTGAGGGAAAGGTGAAAAGCACCCCGGAAGGGGAGTGAAATAGAACCTGAAACCGTGTGCTTACAAAAAGTCAGAGCCCTATTAATGGGTGATGGCGTGCCTTTTGTAGAATGAACCGGCGAGTTACGTTCCCGTGCAAGGTTAAGGTGAGAAGCCGGAGCCGCAGCGAAAGCGAGTCTGAATAGGGCGAATTATAGTACGTGGACGTAGACCCGAAACCGAGTGATCTACCCCTGTCCAGGGTGAAGGTGCGGTAACACGCACTGGAGGCCCGAACCCACGCATGTTGAAAAATGCGGGGATGAGGTGGGGGTAGCGGAGAAATTCCAATCGAACTCGGAGATAGCTGGTTCTCCCCGAAATAGCTTTAGGGCTAGCCTCGGATGAAGAGTCGTGGAGGTAGAGCACTGATTGGGTGCGGGGCCCGCAAGGGTTACCAAGCTCAGTCAAACTCCGAATGCCATGTACTTATATCCGGGAGTCAGACAGTGAGTGCTAAGATCCATTGTCGAAAGGGAAACAGCCCAGACCATCAGCTAAGGTCCCCAAGTGTGTGTTGAGTGGAAAAGGATGTGGAGTTGCACAGACAACCAGGATGTTGGCTTAGAAGCAGCCACCATTGAAAGAGTGCGTAATAGCTCACTGGTCGAGTGACTCTGCGCCGAAAATGTAACGGGGCTAAACACACCACCGAAGCTATGGCTAGATGCTTTGCATCTGGGGTAGGGGAGCGTTGTATAGGGGTTGAAGGTGTACCGTGAGGAGCGCTGGACACTATACAAGTGAGAATGCCGGTATAAGTAACGAAAAGATCAGTGAGAATCTGATCCGCCGAAAGCCCAAGGTTTCCTGAGGAAGGCTCGTCCTCTCAGGGTAAGTCGGGACCTAACGCGAGGCCGAAGGGCGTAGTGGATGGACAACAGGTTGAAATTCCTGTACCACCGTAATCCGTTATGAGTAATGGGGTGACGCAGCAGGGTAGTGACGCGGACTGATGGAATAGTCCGTCTAAGCAGTGAGGCTTGTGTGTAGGCAAATCCGCACACTAATAGGCTGGGCTGTGATGGGGAGCGAAAATTATAGTAGCGAAGGTCATGATCTCACACTGCCAAGAAAAGCCTCTAACCAGGAGAAGGTGCCCGTACCGCAAACCGACACAGGTAGGCGAGAAGAGAATTCTAAGGCGCGCGGAAGAACTCTCGTTAAGGAACTCGGCAAAATGACCCCGTAACTTCGGGAGAAGGGGTGCCCCGGTAGTGTGAATAGCACGAGGGGGCCGCAGTGAAAAGGCCCAAGCGACTGTTTAGCAAAAACACAGGTCTGTGCGAAGCCGTAAGGCGAAGTATACGGGCTGACGCCTGCCCGGTGCTGGAAGGTTAAGGGGAGTGGTTAGGGGAAACCCGAAGCTATGAACCGAAGCCCCAGTAAACGGCGGCCGTAACTATAACGGTCCTAAGGTAGCGAAATTCCTTGTCAGGTAAATTCTGACCCGCACGAATGGCGTAACGATTTGGGCGCTGTCTCAACGAGAGATCCGGTGAAATTTTAATACCTGTGAAGATGCAGGTTACCCGCGACAAGACGGAAAGACCCCATGGAGCTTTACTGCAGCTTGATATTGAATTTGGGTACGATTTGTACAGGATAGGTGGGAGCCTGAGAAATAGGAGCGCAAGCTTCTATGGAGGCGCCGTTGGGATACCACCCTGATCGTATCTAGGTTCTAACCTAGGACCGTAAACCGGTTCGGGGACAGTGTCAGGTGGGCAGTTTGACTGGGGCGGTCGCCTCCTAAAGAGTAACGGAGGCGCCCCAAGGTTCCCTCAGAATGGTTGGAAATCATTCGAAGAGTGCAAAGGCAGAAGGGAGCTTGACTGCGAGACCTACAAGTCGAGCAGGGACGAAAGTCGGGCTTAGTGATCCGGTGGTACCGCATGGAAGGGCCATCGCTCAACGGATAAAAGCTACCCTGGGGATAACAGGCTTATCTCCCCCAAGAGTCCACATCGACGGGGAGGTTTGGCACCTCGATGTCGGCTCATCGCATCCTGGGGCTGAAGTAGGTCCCAAGGGTTGGGCTGTTCGCCCATTAAAGCGGTACGCGAGCTGGGTTCAGAACGTCGTGAGACAGTTCGGTCCCTATCTGTCGTGGGCGCAGGAAATTTGAGAGGAGCTGTCCTTAGTACGAGAGGACCGGGATGGACGCACCTCTGGTGTACCAGTTGTTCCGCCAGGAGCATAGCTGGGTAGCTACGTGCGGACGGGATAAGCGCTGAAAGCATCTAAGCGTGAAGCCCCCCTCAAGATGAGATTTCCCAATTAGTAAGACCCCTTGAAGACTACGAGGTAGATAGGTTGGAGGTGGAAGTGCAGTAATGCACGGAGCTGACCAATACTAATCGGTCGAGGGCTTATCCTAAAAGTTTTCCGTAGGAAAACTAACTTCGGAAGCATTACGCTTTACATCGAAGGAAGAACTACGGAGACAAGTGTTTCAATGCAGATTCGTTCGTATCTAGTTTTCAGGTGATCAATTTAACTTAATGTGGTCCAAGTGGCCAAGTTAAGAAGACTTGATTAACGGCATATGGCTATGCTGATACCTGAATAATAGCATTTGTGAAACAAATGCACGTTTGGTGGCGATAGCGGAGGGGTTCCACACGTACCCATCCCGAACACGACCGTTAAGCCCTCTAGCGCCGATGGTACTTGGACCGCAGGGTCCTGGGAGAGTAGGACGTCGCCAAGCGCAAGAACCACATAAATTGTGGTTTTTTCCTTCTTTTTATACATATTATAAATGCGGGCCCTTAGCTCAGTTGGTTAGAGCGCACCTCTGATAAGGGTGAGGTCGGTGGTTCGAGTCCACCAGGGCCCACCATAATAATTTGGTAGTTTCCTAGTAGTTTCTTTTATGGGGCCATAGCTCAGCTGGGAGAGCGCCTGCCTTGCAAGCAGGAGGTCAGCGGTTCGATCCCGCTTGGCTCCACCATAATTCCTAATAGTTAGATTGATAGATTTTTAGTTATGGGAACAGAATGTTTATAAGGCCCGTTGGTCAAGTGGTTAAGACACCTCCCTTTCACGGAGGTAACAGGGGTTCGAGTCCCCTACGGGTCACCATTATAATTATATACGGAGGCTTAGCTCAGCTGGGAGAGCATCTGCCTTACAAGCAGAGGGTCGGGGGTTCGATCCCCTCAGCCTCCACCATGATATAAATTAATTCTATTTATGGCTTGGCTCGGTAGCTCAGTCGGTAGAGCAGAGGACTGAAAATCCTCGTGTCAGCGGTTCGATTCCGTTTCGAGCCACCATTAAGTTGTTGGATAGTTGATTGGTGCGCCGGTGTAGCTCAACTGGTAGAGCAACTGACTTGTAATCAGTAGGTTGGGGGTTCAAGTCCTCTCGCCGGCACCATAGTTTTATATGGAAAATATAAATAAGGTATTGGGGATTCGCCAAGTGGTAAGGCAACGGACTCTGACTCCGTCATCATAGGTTCGAATCCTATATCCCCAGCCATTTCGCGGGCCATTAGCTCAGTTGGTAGAGCACCTGACTCTTAATCAGGGTGTCGAAGGTTCGAGCCCTTCATGGCCCATCATTTCTAGTAATTATGCGCGTGTGGCGGAATTGGCAGACGCACTAGACTTAGGATCTAGCGTCTATGACGTGGGGGTTCAAGTCCCTCCACGCGCACCACATACTTGCGGACGTGGCTCAGCGGTAGAGCATCGCCTTGCCAAGGCGAGGGTCGCGGGTTCGATTCCCGTCGTCCGCTCCATTCCTGTAGTTCGCGCCCTTAGCTCAGCTGGATAGAGCGTTTGACTACGAATCAAAAGGCCAGGAGTTCGAATCTCTTAGGGCGCACCATTATCACTTCGGGACGTAGCTCAGCTTGGTAGAGCACCTGGTTTGGGACCAGGGGGTCGCATGTTCAAATCGTGTCGTCCCGATACTTCAATTTTATATATGCGGGTGTAGTTCAATGGTAGAACTTCAGCCTTCCAAGCTGATAGCGTGGGTTCGATTCCCATCACCCGCTTCATTATTACACAATAAAGACAGAGTTTAAGTGAATATTACAAATGGGGCTTCTAGATATTGATCTAGGGCTCTTTTTTTATTATAAGGAGGTATAAGTCTCACTTGAATCAATTTCATAATCGTCGATGTATCTAAATCGGTTTGCGTAATTATGAAATTGATTCTTGATACTCTATATCTAATATTTCGGCAGAAACGGATGCCCTAAAGTGATACGAAGTATCGCTAACATCGGAAGGATAAACTCCTTGCAAAAGGACGGTATAGCCGTCTCCGCTTGTGAGGTAATGTGGGATAATTATCGCTAAGATATGAAGTTGATATATTTAAAATGATTGAAGATTGATTTGTGAGAAGAAATAATGATATTATTTATAAATACATTTATATATTAATATATTTATTATTATAACGAACGGTTTTTAGAGTGATATTTTGTAAGCGTATTAATTTTGGGAGGGTTTAGTAAATGAATAATAAGATTTATAGAAAAGCTAGTATGGGACTTGCCATGTGTATTCTATTTCTAGTGAGCTTTGTTCTAGCAGGGTGTAGCAGTAATGAGGTTAAGAATACAATAACGGAGGAAGTGCCTATGTTTACAAACGCTTCTGTACATGATCCTTCCGTAATTAAGGTGGATGACTCTTATTATGTATTTGGTTCGCATCTAGGAGCTGCTAAGACTAAGGATTTGTTGAACTGGGAAACTATTGCTTCTGGAGTTAATAGTAGTAATATATTGTTTACAAATGTGAAAGAAGAACTGAAAGAGACATTAGAGTGGGCTCAATCTAACACATTATGGGCACCAGATGTTATACAGCTTGCTGATGGCAAGTTCTATATGTACTATAATGCATGTAAAGGAGATTCTCCGAGATCTGCAATGGGATTAGCAGTAGCCGATCAAGTAGAAGGTCCTTATGAAGATAAAGGAATTTTCCTGAAATCAGGAATGTGGGGCGAGCCCAGTGAAGATGGGATTATCTACGATGCTCTAGTCCATCCGAATGTAGTCGACCCTGATGTTTTTTATGATAACAATAATAACTTATGGATGGTCTATGGCTCTTATTCTGGTGGAATCTTTATCATGCAAATGGACCCATCAACAGGAATACCTTTGCCAGATCAAGGTTATGGTAAGTTGTTGATAGGTGGAAACCACAGTCGAATCGAAGGACCTTATATGTTATATAGTCCAGAGACAGATTATTATTATTTATTCCTATCCTTCGGTGGTCTTGATGCCAGTGGTGCATATAACATACGTGTAGCTCGTTCCGAGAATCCAGATGGACCGTTCTATGATGCAGAGAATATTGATATGATTGAAGTGAAAGCAGATCCTAGTAAACCATTATTTGATGATCTATCTATTGAGCCTTATGGTGTGAAGATCATGGGAAACTATCTGTTTAATAGTCTAAATGGAGATATTGATGATGTAACGGAGGGTACAGGATATGTATCTCCAGGACATAATTCAGCGTACTATGATGAAAATACAGGTAAGTACTTTTTGATTTTCCATACACGGTTTCCTAACCGGGGTGAAAATCATGAAATTCGCGTCCATGAGATGTATATGAATTCAGAAGGTTGGCCGGTTGTAGCTCCATACCGATATGCAGGAGATATAGTTGAACAGGCAAAGTTTGATATAGAGGATATTTCGGGAGAATATAAATTAATCAATCATGGCAAGGATATTTCTGCTGAGATCAAAGAATCTGGTTCAATAAAACTCAAAAGGAAAGGCAAGATATCCGGTGATGTACGCGGAGAATGGGAATCTACCAGTGATACTGGGATTAAATTGATATTGGACGATGTAACTTATAATGGAGTAGTATCACGTCAGTGGGATTCATCTGCAGAGAAATATGTATTAACTTTTAGTGCATTATCTCAGACTGGTGTAACAATATGGGGTAGTCAAGTAGAGAAATGAAATAAAGTATAACAATGGATTGGAACTTAGTGTATTGTTTTGCGTATTAGTAGATAATATTAAAATGTAAGTAAGGAGGCAATTAGATGAAATGTCCAATTTGTGAAGATGTAAGAATGAGGGAAGTGGATAAGAACGGTGTCCATATAGATGTTTGTCCAGATTGTAAGGGAGTATGGCTGGATCGAGGGGAACTAGACAGACTAATGACAGGAGTACGTGAAGTACGTCAAGAATATAATGATTTGTATCGTGATGAGAATACTGACGGGTATAATGACAATAGAAAATATGACGATAGAAACTCATCAGATTATAAAAATCACAAACATAAGAAAAAGAAGAACTCAGTTCTTGATGTACTAAGTGATTTATTCTAATGTATGAGACTAATAAGACCACCAATCTCTATGATTGGTGGTCTTATTGTCATTTGTTAAAATATAAGAAAGTATGAGTTTCACTTGATACTCTATATCAAAGAAGCACATTGGGATACATAAGTCCACACAAGGTTGTCGGATCATGGTATAATGAATATATCGGACTAGTGAAGATTATTGATTGAGTAACAAGAAAGGTAGATGAGAGGGCATGCAAGAATTTGAAGATTGGAACCAGAAGGTTAAGAAAACTTTTAATGCGACTAGCAACGAAGCTGTATTAACTGTTACAGAAGCTGGGAACTACTTAGGTCTGACGAAAGATCAAATGAAAGTCTACGTGGAGAAGAATAAACTTAATAAAGTTCCAATTATGAGAAGTACCCATAGATATCTTTTGCTCAAAAGTGAAATTGAACAAATTATGAAAAAAGCATAACGAATCTCCATCGCTCGAGTAGGATAAGACACCAACAGAGGTGTCTTCTTAAAGAACGATACAAAATGAATCATTTCTTTTTTTTATCAATTTATACGAACATATGTTCTATTGCGGAGATAGTCTCTTTCTGAGGACGTTAATAAGATCAAAAATTTATCAGTGATAGGCTTGATGAACAGATTTAATGATATAGAATGGATATAATTACATAATTGATTTAGCATGAGAACCAAAAATAATATAATTCGAATTAACGGAAACATTTTCCTTTCTAGAACGTCAATAATAGTAGGTCAATGTTAATGTAGATTCCACAGGGAGGTAATACAATTGAAGAGGTTCATGTCCATGATTATGATTTGCATACTTGTGAGTTCTTTAGCGTTACAGTCACAAGTAGATGCGGCAACACCAATTAGTATTTATATTAATGGTAACAAAGTATCAACTGATCAGGCTCCAGTTATAGTCTCCAACCGTACACTTTTACCATTACGGGCGATCTTTGAAGGTCTAGGTGCGAATGTGAATTGGAATCAAAAGACGAAGGTTGTAACAGCAACTAGAGGCGGTAATACAATCATTCTAAAATTAGGTGCCAAAACAGCAACAATTAATAATAAAACGGTAACATTAGATGTTCCTGTTCAAAGTATTAAAGGAAGAATTCTGGTACCTGTCCGGTTCGTAAGTGAAGCACTAGGTGAAGATGTAGTTTGGAATTCCTCGACTAAAAAAGTGACTATTACTACATCAACAGCACTCAAAGCTGTTTCGTATGTTAATGCAAAAGTAATTAGTCAAAATGGTAATGGTAGTGATCTGCAAGTCAGTTTCCCTAAGCTCGTAAATGAATCAGGAGTGAGTCATTATCGGATACTGGTTGTGAAATCGGCATTGTCTTCAAATTTCAATCCAGCCACAGCATTGTCTAATGTGAATTATACATCTGTACCGGTCCAAGGGAGGGATATAACGGTTACGTTATCATCTCAAGCAAAAGATGTGAATGGAGCATTAATTACAGGAAATCAATCTTATGTTGTATATGTAATGAGTGTAGGTGAAGGAAATAACCAAGGTCTACTTTCTAATGCTTCCCCGGCAGTGACGTTATCCGGAAGTGGCTCTGTAGCAGCAGTTAGCAATCTGGTTGCTAGTGATGTGAGTAATCATGGTGACGGACGCGATCTCCAGGTGAGTTTTAATAAAATGTCAGATGAATCGAAGATAGGTTCTTATCGCATATTTGTAGTCAAAGCAAATAATGCGAGTTATTTCGATCTTAATAGAGCAAATTCAATATCTAGTGCTTACTATACTTCTGTAGCTAAGACGGGTAACAATATTAGTCAAATTCTTGGGTCTTCAGCAAGAGATGTAGATGGAGCGATCATTAAGAATGGGGTAATTTATCGAGTATTTGTCTTATCCGTTGGTAGTGGGAGTTATGCAAGAAGTAATGTATTGTCCTCTTATTCATCTGCAATTACGTTATCGAATAACACGGGTATTAATGGTATCTCTAACCTACTAGTAAGCGATGTGAATAATTATAATGACGGGCGTGATTTACAAGTCACATTTAGTCGTACTAGTGATGAAACGAACCTAGGCCATTATCGAATTATGGTAGTGAAGACAGGTAATGCTAGTAACTTCACCTTATCGAAAGCTAATCAAGTATCTAGTTCTAACTATACTTATGTAGCAAAGACGGGATATAATATTAGTCAAATTCTTGGATCTTCAGCAAGAGATGTAGATGGGGCGATCATTCAGCATGGGGTAAGTTACCGAGTATTTATCCTGTCTGTTGGAAGTGGAAGTTATGCAGGAAGTTATGCGTTATCCTCCTACTCATCTGAGATTATATTGTCGGGTAATCTTAGTGTTGGCGCTGTAACCAATATTGGTGTTACGGATATAGGCGATAATAATGATGGACGTGATTTACGAGTGACTTTCAATCGAGTAAGTAATGAATCGTATGTTAATCAATATAGAATTATGGTAGTTAAATCAGCGAATGCGAGTAGTTTTACTTTGGCTAAGGCCAATGCGGTATCTAGCTCTAACTACACCTATGTTGCTAAGACAGGAAATAATATTAGTCAAATCCTTGCGACAACAGCAAGGGATGTAGATGGCGCAACAATAAAAAATGATGTTAATTATAAAGTATTTGTACTTACCGTTGCAGATTCAAGATATAGTTCAGTGAATGTGCTATCTTCTTCATCTGCAGAAATAGTATTGAAAGTACCAGCAGTTGCAGCGGCTACTAATGTTACTGCAACGAAGACTGCGAATGATACGTGGACGGTCAACTTTACGAAGCCAAATGAAAGAGGTATTTCTTATTACGAAGTAATGATTGTACCTGCCTCTCAACCTTTTACATTGACTGAAGCCAACAGTTACAGTACCGTGACTGGTGCAGTCTACGAAGTAATTCGCTTGAATGATGCACCTAGCCTAGTTATAAACAAGGATTCTAAAGATGTTAATCAGGTGACTCTTTCAAGTCCAAATGGCTATTATGTATATATCCTTTCTAAGTCAAATGGTGGGATAGCTACTGTGAATGCATTATCAGCAAAATCTCATCTGATTAAATTCGATTAATATACTTCAGTGGAATTTTATAGTTCTTATTAAGCCGAAACAAGCCTTGGATCAATTCCAAGGCTTGTTTTTTAGGATCTGAAATAAAAGTTCATCATTTAAGTTAAAGCGTGACGAGTTGAAGTGGGAAGTTCTACTATAAAAGATGCGCCCTTCTCTAGCTGACTTTCTACACGAATGGTTCCACCGTGCGCTTCGACAATAGACTTAGAAATAGATAAACCTAGACCAGCTCCACCATTTTTACGTGTTCGTGATGTGTCACTGCGATAGAATCGATCGAAGACATGTATGGCGTGTTCTTCGCGAACGCCGGGACCATTATCTTTTACCGTAAGCTTAGCTTTGTCGCCATCTGCGATCAGATAGATCATGATCTCCCCAGATTCCGGGTCAGTATGTTGAACGGCATTCTGAAATAAATTAAGAATGACTTGTTTTATTTTATCCGGATCATAGACTCCCTTAATGCCATGGGATAAATCCATAGTGATATTACGATCACCAGCAAGAATCACAAGCTGTGGATCCATTTCTCTTATAAGCTCATCCAATGTAATTTTTTCTGTTAATTGTAGCTGGGGTGAACGGTCCATTTTTGCTAATAAGAGTAGATCCTCTACTAATTTATTTACGCGTCTGGACTCGCCATGCATACTATTTAATGCACTCTTGAGCTGTTCTGGATTAGCAGCAGCTCCACGAAGTAGTACCTCCAAGAATCCATGGATAGATGTAAGAGGTGTTCTGAGCTCATGTGAGGCATCTGCTATGAAGCGCCTCATTTGTTCTCGTGCTTCTTTCTCGGCTTCGAATGAAATCTCCAATCGTTTTAACATTCCATTAAATGAAATAGATAATCTTTCAATTTCCTCTTGACCTTTGTGGACGGGGAAACGTTCAGCTAAATTATTCACATCAATCTGTTCGACTGCCTTTACGATATTAGATAAAGGATCTAGTGTGCGAAGGAGAACTGGCAAATACAGAGCAGCACCAGCAACTAAGGCTATGGCCGATAAGCTGACAAATATGAGTAGCTGATGAATTACTTGATCTTGTAAAGGTGCTACGTTCATACCCATTTGTAGAAGACCATCAGGATCATTAGGTGGACCGATCGGTCTGAATATAACTAATTGATCTATACCGTTGGAATCCTGAACAATCTGATAGGTAACTTCTTGAGTATGGGTGGAACTATCTAGGATAGATTTGTATTCATCTACTGTGAGCATTGGGGCAATATTATTGTTACCTCCTGAAATGTCTGTATATACACCGTCATAGCTTATCCAAGCTAGTGATTTATCTGGCATGAATAGTAGAGCATTCTCTCCAGGACGATTGAAGGGAGGCATATGATTTAGGTCGTCTCGATCAGGAAATTGCTCAGATCCCCTCTGTAATAACAAATTCCGTGGAATAGACTGTATCTGTGACTCCATGGTTGCTGCTTGCGTTCGGTAGATAAAATTTTTCATTACGATAAATTGTAGAAGTCCAACTAGTAGTAGAAGTACGGCCATAATTAATAAAGAACGGGTTAGTAACTGGAATCTCAGGGAACGAGGGGCAAGAACATGTTTCATTCGGTCTAACTTGACCTTAATCATGGTAGATCAATCCGATAACCGGAACCTCTAAAGGTACGAATAAGCTGATGCCCCTTATCGTTCAATTTCTCACGGAGAGAACGGATATATACTTCAACGATGTTATCCTCTCCTCCAAAGTCATAACTCCATACAGTATCCAGAATTTTTGTTTTACTGAGTACAATACCATGGTTAAGAACCATGAACTTTAGAAGTTCATATTCTGTGGGTGAAAGCTCGAGGACTTTTTGTTCATATATAATTTCCTTTCTTCGATCATCAATCTGGAAAGGGCCATAAGTGACTTCACCCAATAAGCTTGGGAATTGATTGCGTAGTCGTGCTTGAATTCGTGCTAATAACTCATCGAAGCTGAATGGCTTGACCATGTAGTCGTCTGCACCTAACGTGAGTCCTTTGACACGATCCTCAACATCATCTTTTGCAGTGAGCATTATGATCGCTACATTGAAGCCAATCTTCTTAATCATTCGACAAGCCTCAAATCCATCAACGCCTGGCATCATGACATCTAGTATAACAACATGGGGTTGGAAGTCTTGGGCTAATGTGACAGCACTCATCCCATCTAGAGCGGTTATTACTTCATATCCTTCATTAACTAGTCCGATTTCTAGGAATTGTAATATATGTGGTTCATCATCAACAAGCATGATTCTTATTCCTTTGACTGCACTCATATTGTCACCTTCTCTACGGGAGATCTTTCTCTTCATCTTATTATCCACTTTCATTCTGAAATTTGGCTGAATGCTTACTGAAATACACCTTAATCATATCATGATAAGGGCACTTCATTTTTGAAAATATACTATTAACTAGTTCTATAGATAGAAAACGTATCTCAATAGATAAAATATATACGAGTGATATGCTAGAAATCGACAAGCACCCAAGACATTAGTCATGGGTCTTTATGTCGTTGTTATCCGAAATTGTTGTTGCTATAATCATGAACACGAATGAATTGAAATCGTTTACATATTTATTTAAAGGAGGGCTAAAACGCTTTTTAAAATATAAGAAAGTAAAAGTTACACTCGAATCAATTTCATAATCGCCGATGCATCTAAATCGATTTGCGTAATTATGAAATTGATTCTTGATACTCTATTTCTTATATTTCGGCAGAGACGGATACCATAAAGTGATACGAAGTATCGCTAACATCGGAAGGATAAACTCCTTGAAAGAGGACGGCATAGCCGTTTCTGCTTGTCTAAGAAGAGTGCAATGCTACCCTGCTAGTTTAGTGGACAATAACAATTTATCGGGAGGTAAGTAAATGTTCAAAAAGGTACTAAGTCTATGTTTAGTTGCTACGTTGGTTATACCCGTCTTTGGTACTGGTTATAATCAAGTGGAAGCATCTAATAAAGGGAAATCGAGTCAAGAAAATTCGATCAATACCCCAAAGAATATTTCATCCTATGAATGGGGAAGAGCTAAAGTTGTAGGTGGAGGGTTTATACCTGGAATTATCTATAATCAGAAAGAAAAGGATCTCGTATACGCACGTACAGATATGGGCGGTGCCTATCGTTGGAACGCGACAACGAAGTCTTGGACGCAATTAATGAATTTTGTAAGCTTTGATGAGTGGAACATGCTAGGTGTGGAGAGCATGGCTACAGATCCAGTGGATACGAATCGTCTATACATCGCTTCAGGGACGTATACTAACGACTGGACGACAATGAATGGTGTGATATTAAGATCAACGGATAAGGGGAATTCATTCGAGAGAACGGAATTGCCTTTTAAATTAGGCGGAAATATGCCAGGTCGTTCAATGGGTGAAAGACTAGCTATTGATCCGAATAATAATAAAATTTTGTATTTAGGTACGCGAAGCGGGAATGGTCTTTGGAAAAGTACAGACTACGGAGAGACCTGGAATCAGGTAAAGAATTTCCCTTCTGTTGGTAATGTGAAGGATTATTATAGTGATGATCTTGGTGTTGTATGGGTAACATTTGATCCTTCTACTGGTTCCCGTGGGAAGACAACGCAAACGATCTATGTAGGTGTAGCAGATACGAATCAAAGTATTTATAGAAGTACAGATGGAGGACAGACGTGGGCAGCAGTTCCTAATCAACCTAGACAAGGATACTTGCCACATCATGGTGTATTATCCTCAAAAGGTCAGTTATTCGTTAGTTATGCACAAGAGGTTGGCCCTTATAATGGTGGAAGCGGATCCCTGTGGAAATTTAATTCGGTAAACGGTGTATGGACGGATATTAGTCCAACAGGAAATACCGATAATCCTTATGGTGGATTAGCAGTGGATGCGCAGAATCCAGATATTATTATGGTGGCAACGATGAATAAATGGTGGCCAGATGAATTTATTTATCGTAGTACGGATGGTGGCTTAACGTGGAAATCGCTTTGGACACTAGATTACTCGAAAGATCCAGTTCGCAATAATCAATATACTCTGGATTATTCCTTAGCTCCATGGCTTGATTGGGGTGAGAAGAAGAATCTCCCTGAACAGAATCCTAAATTAGGATGGATGATCGGAGATCTTGAGATTGATCCATTCAATTCCGACCGAATA
This sequence comes from Paenibacillus crassostreae, assembly GCF_001857945.1. NCBI lineage: Bacteria > Bacillati > Bacillota > Bacilli > Caryophanales > Paenibacillaceae > Paenibacillus > Paenibacillus crassostreae. The sequence goes on along the minus strand of NZ_CP017770.1, from coordinate 2,210,187 downwards.
TTGTATGGAACTGGGGCAACATTATTTGGCTCTAGTAACATGACAGCACTCGATAGAGGTTCGATGGTGAATATTTCAGTGCAAGCTGATGGGATTGAAGAGACTGCAGTTCTAGGTTTAATTAGTCCTCCATCAGGAGCCTCACTTATCAGTTCTATGGGTGATATTGGGGGATTCCGTCATGCGGATCTGACCAAGGCACCAACAATGATTACGAACCCAACAATTGGAACAAGTACAGATCTGGATTATGCAGAATATAACCCTAATATCGTTGTTCGCGTAGGGAATGCAGATGGTATCGGTGCAAGAATGGGAGTATCCACAGACAATGGTGTAACTTGGAGACCAGCGAATAACGCATGGGTACCGCTCGAAGGTGATACAACCCAAGGTGGGCATGTGGCTGTTGGAGCCGATGGTAAGACTATTGTGTGGAGTCCATCAAGTTCCTCTGACAAATTATCAAGACCAGTAAGCTATTCAACTGATCTTGGTGCAACGTGGATAGCTTCCAGAGGCATTCCTGAGAAGGCGAGAGTATCTGCTGATCGGGTGAATGCTAAGAAATTCTATGGATTCTCAAATGGCACGTTCTATGTAAGTACAGATGGAGGTGCGACGTTCTATGCCTCTAATGTCAAAGGCTTACCAACAACGTTGTCCAGTAATTTCAAAGCTTTGCATGGTAAGGAAGGGGATATCTGGATCGGGGCTGCTATGGACAACTCACATCCTGAGAATTCTTTCGGGTTGTGGCATTCCACTGATTCTGGAGCGACCTTTACTAAATTAAATAATGTTCAAGAAGCAGCTACTATCGGATTCGGTAAAGCTGCACCAGGTAAGGACTATATGTCACTCTACTCATATGCCAAGATTAATAATAAATATGGCATATATCGTTCCGATGATGCAGGTGCATCATGGGTAAGAATTAATGATGATAAGAATCAATTTGGTTCAGCAAATGCTGCCATTACGGGTGATCAAAGAGTGTACGGTCGTGTATATGTAGCAACGAATGGTCTTGGAATTGTTATCGGAGATATTAAGCAAGATACAGAATCTCTGGTAATTAATCTTACTACTAATAATAACAAGGTGAATAATAAAAACTATGTTCTTTCGGGTACTGTTAGTGAGGATGTAAAGAACGATAGTATAACGATCAAACACAATAACAAGGTCGTAATAGCAAAGGTTAAGAACAGGAAGTTCAACGAGAAGTTCACACTTGTTCAGGGGCAAAATACGTTTGTTATTGAAGCGGTAGACCTTGAAGGGAATAACATTACCAAGTCCGTTAACGTAGAGTACGATGCTAAGAAGAACAACAAGAACAATAACGGGAATAAGAATAATAAGGACGACAAGAATGGCAAGGATCATAACGGTAATAAGGATAAGTCTGATAACAAAGGTAAGCATTAATAATGCAGCAGAAGTAAAACAGTAGAATAGTCAAAGCCCCAGTTGAGTGCCAATGAGAGCATCAAATGGGGCTTTGATTTGATTTAGGAGGGGATTTGCACCTTAACCTTTTGGGTAATAGCGGCTATTTTTTGTTCAATGGTCCAAACGTTCTGTTTGTATTCTATGACCCTCTGAATATGTGTGACTAATAACCCAAGTGAACTAAGGGTAGGGTCTACACTGCCATCTTTAATAGATTTCTTTAAAGTAGAAGTTTCAGCAGTGAATTTCTTTTGATAGGAGCTAGCAGAACTTTTGGCTGCTTTAATTTGTACTTTAAGTGGAGTGATTTCGTCCAGCTTTCCTCGAAGTGTTTTCTTTGTTGAAGCCGTAACCATTTTGGCAGATGTAAGTTGGTCTGTTTTGTTTCGAATGTCTGCACGTGCTAACTGGACGGCAATTTCCATCGTTTCTGATTGTGATTGAAGAAGTTTGTATAATTCTTTATTTGTTAGTTTTTTAGCTGCGGCCTTCTGCAGATTAAGTGCTTCGTAGGCGCTGAAAAGCGTCTTATATCGCTCTTTTGTTTGTGTTACTTGTGTTTGCAATTTGTTGATCTTATCTTCATCAATACGTTGTATTTGTTTCTTTAATACAATAACCGTTTCTTCGTTAGTATAATGGAGATCCTTGATCTTCTTGTCCCAATCGATGGACTGTTGTTGTAACTCAAGAACGTTAGAATAACGGGTGTTCAAAGTTGTCGCCTTTGCTGAAGTGGTGGAAGAGACGATCTTATCAAAGTTATTCTTCGCTGTAGGAGTTAATTCGAAAGATGCAGCTAAAACAGATGTAGGGAAAACGGTCAAACAAATACAAATGAGAAGTAACATGGACAGCCTTGTCATCATAGTCATCATTATAACCTCCTAAAAGTTTTTGAGCGTTACTTCTTGTGCAATACTTCGAGAAAACTCTCTTCGTAAGCATAATCCAAGTTTTTTTAGCATCACTTCTCGATATACCTCGTAAAAAACTAGCATCGAAAGCATATACCAGAGTTTTGTGGTGATACTTCAAGTCATGCTTCGTCAAAACTACTTCGGAAGCATTTACCTAAAATAAATGGGTACAAAGAAGCACCTGTAAAAAAGGGGTGATATGCCTTTCTTACAGGTGCTTCCTGTTTCCGATTATATTATTATTTCCACAAATATACATCAATTCCCATCGTGAGTCAAATCTAGCATTTAGAAATCTTTCAAAAATATTTCACCGGGAACTAAGGTAATATTGATAAGATAGCATTATAATATTGTAAGTGTTATTCATCATAGTATTGAACATAACAGTTGGGTGTTAATGCATCAACAGCATGAAATAGGGAATACTAGAACACATTTCTGGGATGTCTTAAAAAGCCTTAGCATGTCATTTTTATGTATTTTGTATTTTTACATTGACTATTTTTTTACAAAAGGGGATTATTGAAGATATGTATATTTGATCTACTGTTTCAATAACTTAAATGGTTTTTGGCAGACTTTATGGAGTGGGAGTGAAAAGGTTGTTATTCAACACGTATGTATTTATTTTTGCCTTCTGGCCGATATCCGTAGTGATTTACTTTATACTTAATCGACTTCGATTTGTTACTGCAGCGAAATTATCTTTAGTTGTTGCCTCACTCGTGTTCTACAGCTGGTGGAATATAAGCTATCTTCCTTTAATTCTTGGATCTATTGCTTTTAACTACATAGTAGGAAGGTTTATACAGGTAGCTGTACATCACCGCCAAGAAGAATCTTTACTAGATCAGGGACAGATTGAAGGTACAGGTAATCATAATTCTCATAGAAGAGGATTACTTCGTTCACCTAAAGCCCTCCTTATTATTGGTCTTGTGGGTAATCTGTTACTACTGGCCTATTATAAGTACACGGATTTCTTCTTTACTAATATAAACGAGCTTACAGGACAAACAATTCCATTACTCAATTTGGTATTACCATTAGGAATTAGCTTCTTTACGTTTACACAAATTGCTTATTTAGTAGATGCTTATCGTGGTAAAACACGTGAGTATAACATCTTGAGTTATATATTGTTCGTTACGTTCTATCCACATCTTATTGCGGGACCTATTCTACACCACAGTGAGATGATGCCGCAGTTCGACAGATTGCGGAATAAGCACTGGAATTGGAATAATGCTTCCAAAGGAATCTACATTTTCTGCATAGGGCTATTTAAAAAGGTAGTTATTGCGGATACATTTGCAGAATTTGCGAACGATGGCTTTTCTACAGCACATCAATTTGTCGATACATGGGTTGCGACCTTGTCTTATACATTTCAGTTGTATTTTGACTTTAGTGGATATACCGATATGGCGATTGGTGCTGCGCTGTTATTCAATATTGTATTGCCACAGAACTTTAATTCGCCGTATAAGGCAGTTAGCCTTCAGGATTTCTGGCGCCGTTGGCATATGACACTCAGTCGTTTTTTACGAGATTACATTTATTTCCCTCTTGGCGGGAGCCGACGTGGCGAAGCGATCGCTATACGTAATGTAATCATAACTTTCACTATTGGTGGTTTCTGGCATGGAGCAGGTTGGACTTTCATGATGTGGGGGTTCCTTCACGGAGCGGGACAAGCCATTCATCGTCTTTGGATGAAGGTAGGCAAGCCGTTACCTAAATGGTTCGCTTGGCTAATTACATTCATATTTATTAATGTCACATGGGTATTCTTCCGTGCAGATTCGATTCCGCAAGCCAATCGATTACTTAAAGGTATGATTGGTCTCAATGGGTTCGATATGGGTTCATTTAAAACACTTGCACCGGCGGGGATATGTATTCTTATCTTCCTCCCGATTGTCTTGTTCACCCGTAATTCATCAGAACGGATTGAGAATTTCCGACCTACGTGGAAGAAGGCGGTATTTATTGCGGTAGCATTTATTATTTCGCTACTCTACTTCAACAGAATTACAGAATTCCTGTATTTCAATTTCTAGCTGGAAAGGAGAAAGACGTTGTGCAACATTTAACACCAGTACCAGCACCTGAAAATTCAAATGGTGAGCACAAAGGTAATTCACAGCAAGATCCCAAGAAGCGTATCACTGCTAAGCAGAGCAAACGGTTCTTCGGACAATTCTTTGTGTCAGCGATCATTATGGCATGTATCGTTATATTACTTACTGTAGTTCTAGATCCACTGCAGTTCTATCATAAATCTTTCTACCCAGCAATTTACTCTAATGAACAGCGTTATCAGAATCCTGGATTAGCTAAGAATTACGACTATGACACGATTATTATTGGTACTTCGATGACGGAGAATTTTCTTCCTGCAGAGGTGAATGAAGCTTTGGATGGAGAGACACTGAAATTATCTATTCGGGGATCAACCGCTGACGAACACAACGCTATTGCAAGTATTGCTCTAGATACAGGCAATGTGAAGCAGGTACTGTGGGGTCTAGACTATTTCTCTTTAAAAATGGGAAGCAAGGAAGAGATCGATTTTCCAGAGTATCTGTACGATGATAAATGGTGGAATGATTATAACTATTGGTTTAACTACTCCATATATGAGGAACTATTTAAAGAGGCTGTCTTAAGACCGCTGAATGGCAATGCGCCAAGACAACTTGAATACTTATATAATTGGAATAGAGAAGTGACCTTTGGGGCGGAGAAAGTGGCTAAAGTCTATAAGACATCACATCAGAGTGAAGCCTATTTCGGATTGAATGAAGAGCCGATTGAAACGGTTAAGGCGGCTTTCAATGACTATGTTCTATCACTTGTAAAAGAATATCCAGATGTTGAATTCAATTTCTATTATCCTCCGTACAGTGTCTTGAGACAGAAGGTGTGGCAGGATACGAATAATACTCGTTATCATAATCAACTTGAAATGAAGGAATGGATGTTTGAACAGTTTGCTCAGCTACCTAATGTGAATGTTTATGATTTCCAAGAAGAGTCTGAATGGACTTATAACTTGGATTTATACAAAGATTTGTCGCATCATAATCAAGATGTAAACACATGGATTGTCGAAGCCATTGGTCGTGAAGATGCTAAATATAAAGTCACACAAGATAATGTGAAGTCATTTACCACTCTAATGGAGGAACAACTTGAGAATATTGTGGTCACCAATGAGTTTAAGGTTATCAATGCGAAAATTTCGATGGTAGAAGGAACTCAGACGACACCGCTTAAATTCACCCACTTGAATGTTACGGAAGATAATCAAGATATTTTTGTACCTGTAAAAGAATTAACCGCAACGTTAGGTGCAGAGATGGTGTGGGATCAGGAAGCGAAATCTATGACATTTAACCGTGGTGATCGTAATGTGGTGTTGCATGTAGGGAGCACAACAGTAGAAACATCAGATGGATCTGTCGAAATGGCCTATGCACCAGAGTTAATCAATGGAACAACGATGATCCCATTGGGCTCTGTGTTTGAACTATTCGGGTTTGATGCTAATCTTGAACATCCAGAAGAACAACTGATTCGAATGACTCTAACCGCTTCGAAGTAGGGGCGTGGTGAAACTTCTAGGGAATAACATGATACCAATGAATAACCTGGATAGTAGTCATTTGCCCTTAGCAGATAAAGCGCCTCAAGATCGAATGAATTTCGATCTTGAGGCGCTGTGTTTTTTAATTCTAATCCTTGTGAGGAATTACCGAGCCCCAATGTTGGTTCCACTTGGAGTACCAGCACCCTTTAAATCACTGCTACTAACAAGACTCAGGAAATCACCAAGGTTCGGAGAACCATCTGCATTCCGAGTTATTGTAGGGTTTAGACTGTCAAAGTCTGCTGAACTTGCGAGAAGTCCATTGGCATTTACGCTTTCGTTATTTTTCCACCAAACATTAGTGTTCCCAACATCGGTTCCGCTTGTCTTATCACTCGAAGAGCCTGCGAAGGATAAGTTATTGGTGAATAAATGGGTCCCAAGATCAAAAGCGAAGTTACTCTGACCGTTATCCCAAGATGTGTTGTTTGTTAGTCGGATTGTGCCTGGATTGCTGTTGTAAGTGAAGCCGTGTTTTTTGTTCTGAAATGCAATGTTGTTCTCAACAATATGATTGACAGCAATTTTCTCTCCACCAAGCTTGAATCCATTACCATCACTATCCGATGTCGATGTACCATTGGAAGTTTGTCCATTATGATGTGCAATGCTATTACGTATGGTGACGATCCCTATTGCGCCGGTATCAGACTTGGAGTATAAATCCCAACCATCGTCAACGTTGTAGGCAGCAATACAACCATCAAATACATTACCTGGTCCAACGGTTAATTTTGCTGCGAAGCCATCAGCATCCTCTCCATTATCAGTATCATAATTATCATGAGAGTATGAGTTAAGAACGAGGTTGTTGATTGGCCAATCACTGAACTGAGCACTGGAAGCGTAACGTCCAATCTGAACCCCAGTGTCACGATTGTGATGTGTCTCTACATTCTCAATTCTATTGTTGTTGCCACCGATGAAAATGCCATTGTCGCCAGCACCCATTACTTCAAGTCCTTCAATTATCCAATAATGTCCGAACAGTTGAAGACCACGATTCGTTGAGGCGAAGGCTTGTGCTGAGAAGTCGAGAACAGGTACTTCACTTCCATAGGCCACAAGCTCCTTAGGAGCATTGCTTGTACCATTATTACCTCTCTCGATCGTAACGGTTGATGCTAGGTTATAAGTTCCGCCACGCAGGTAAATGGTTTTTCCTGCAGCAATTTGGGAAATAGCAGAATTTAGTGTGGTTGGGCTAGAAATAGTGCCAGGATTGCTGGCCGATCCATTGGGTGCGACATATAAGTCACCTTCTGCGGGTGTTGGATCTGGTTCTGGTTCTGGTTCTGGTTCAGGATCTGGATCTGGATCTGGATCTACAGGTGTCGTCGTTCCACCATCGGTTACAAGTACATTATCGAATTTGGCAACGGTTTTGGCAGATACGAATCCGATAGCGCCAGATGATAGACTTGAATCGGTTGTAGTCAATTCGAGTTGATCATTTACATACATATTGATAGTGCTTCCTACCAATTCAAGCTTCACGTTATACCAAACACCAGTGGATAACGGATATGATTTAGAGATCAGGGTTGATGATGAACCACTTACTTTCTTTCGGATCTCTAGTTGTCCGTCACTCTTATTATAAAGGGAGGCAGCGTAATAATTGTTGCCATCTTTATATCGTCCAGCTACATAGGTCCGGTTCGTACCATTGAAATTATCTATCTTAACATCTGCTTCTACAGTTAGATCACTCCAAGTCTGACTTCCTGCTGATGTGCGTCCTTCACTTGTAGCACTTTGGGAATAGACATATGAACCACTATCTTGAACAACAGACCAGCTTCCAGTCGTTGAAGTCCAATCGTCGGCATTACCATCATCGAAATTATCGCTAAAGGAAGTGGCGGCGGCTACAGATCCTAATGTGAATAAAGGGATAGCTAAAGAGAGGCAAAGAGCTGAAATGGCAGTTTTCAGCCTAAGTTTAGAATGCCTTTTTGAAATGGATATTTTCATAAATGATCTCCTCCTTATTATTTGGACTGATCTTCATGACTTATAAGCTTTAGTTGTGATTCTATATTGAATGGAACAAGTTCACCTCCTTGATTAAGATGTCTTGATCCCATATCTACCCGTGATGTGTAACTAAGAATGATGAGGGCAGATGGGAATGATGAAATCCTATCAATTGAAAGCGATTACATCAATAATCATTTTAACATATCTTTATATTAATGGGTTTAATAGGTAATTTAATTCATATACAAAATGAACATGTCCATTAATAATCATTTTCTCAGGTGTACTGTGTAAGGTAGAAGGTATGATTGCAATAAAGTGAAACAACTGTTGACAAGAGAGTATGGAAATGGGGATGATATATATAAATGGTGAAGATAGATAAGTGAGGTGGATAGTAACAACATGCTAGAGAATATTGATGGTTTCGTGATCGACCTGGATGGAACAGTGTATAAAGGAAAAGACGCTATTGAAGGAGCAATGGATACCATTGCTTATTTGAAATCTATAGGTAAAAGAATTGCATTCTTAAGTAACCGTGGCAATATATCGCGAAAAATGTGCCATGATAAGTTAATAGGAATGGGAATTGATGTAGAGGAGAACGAAATTCTATTAACCTCTACTGTGACGGCTAATTACCTAAGAGAGAACGACGAGAATTGCCAGGCATGGGTTCTGGGTGAACAAGGGTTGCGAGATGAATTAGAGATAGCTGGAATCAAGTTAGCAGATAAGCCTGAATTGGCAGATTGGCTTGTGATTACATTACATGAGACACTCACATATAAGGAGTTAAATGAAGCCTTTCGAGCTGTACGACATGGTGCTCGGATCATTGCTACGAACGAGGATAAGACTTTCCCAGGCGATGGGGGAGATTGCATAGATGTTGCGGGAATGATTGGAGCGATCGAGGCTTCAACAGATCAGAAGGTGGAAGTTGTGATTGGTAAGCCTTCCAGTTTGATGGCTGAAGCGGCATTTCGAGCAATTGGACTTCCGGCTGAACGCTGCATTATGATTGGTGATAGTCTAGTGTCGGATATAGGACTCGGCAAGAATGCTGGAATGATGACAGCGCTGGTATTAACAGGCTCTGTAAATAGAGAAGCGGTCGAAGCTAGCAATGTAACTCCAGATCTGATCTGGGATTCACTAGCCGATTTGAAAAGAATATTAGAATCTGAGTGAGTGATCCTAGCAACGCAATATAAATAGAAAAGAGATGATCTTATGACAGATATTATGAGTAGAATAAAACAAGCAGCTCCTGATCTTGATGAGAGTACACTAAAGTCTATTGAAATGGATTTACTAATTGAAAATGGGGCCATTCATCATGTTGCTGGTTATCTGGAAAAGAGAGCGATTCGTAACGTCATTATTGTTGCAGATGCTATCACCTATGAGATCGCCGGAAAAACGTTACAAGAATCGATTGATCACGTGGGGATATCTAGTCATGTCACTCTAATTAAACCTAATGCTCAGGGTGATGTTATTGCGGATGAGGCTTCTATTATTCAGTTAGTGATCGACATCCAACAGGTTTCGCCTGAGCTAATTATCGCAGCGGGTTCTGGAACCGTTCACGATGTTTCACGATTTGCTGCCTATACAACAGGTATTCCATTTGTATCGGTACCCACGGCACCTTCTGTGGATGGATTTAATTCCAAGGGGGCACCTATTATTCTGCGTGGAGAGAAGAAGACGATTCAAGCGATTGGGCCAGATGCTATTTTTGCAGATTTGGCAATTCTGACACAAGCCCCTAGAACAATGGTAGCCGCAGGATTCGGAGATATGATTGGAAAATATACATCATTATTCGACTGGAAGTTTGGAAGTATCGTGGCGGGAGAGCCCTATTCCGTGGCTGTTGCGGATATCACTAGGAATGCATTAATATCTTGCGTGGAGCAGGTTGAGAGTATTGCAGCACGAGAAGAAGAGGGAATCCGTACACTAATTAGCTCACTGATCGAATCAGGTCTTGCGATGCTTTTATTTGGCCAATCCCATTCTGCTTCAGGTGCAGAACATCACTTGTCACATTACTGGGAAATGGAATATATCTCACTAGGCAAAAGACAATTGTTACACGGCGCGAAAGTAGGCGTTGCTTGTATTCAAATATCTCAACTATATCACCAACTGGCAGAATCATCATTTGCTGAGCAACTTCATGTTGATGCTACAGATGAGGATCAGCAAGAACGCGCGGCAGCGATTCAGTCTCATTGGACAGAAATCCAACAAGAAGTAGCGAATATTCCTGATGCGAAAGTGTTAGCTAACCTTCTACAACAGGTGGGTGGACCTACATTGCCATCAGAACTGGGAATAGAACCAGAGTTGTTGAATCGTAGTCTCCAAGAAGCTCATCATGTTCGTATGAATCGGTTTACGTTGTTAAGAGCAAGAAATGAGTTACTATGAATCAATTTCATAATTACGAAAACCGATTTAAATGCAACTATATATAGTCCTCATTTAGGCTAGATAGTTAAGTATGAAATTGATTCGCAGAACAAATGATCACAGGATGATAATGTTAGGTTTGAAGTAATAAGGACATATAGAGTGACTATGCTTTCCTAAGGGAGGCATCGAGTCATTTATATGTCCTTCTCTTTATTATGAAATTCAAGTAAATTATAATTATGTTATGGAATTTTTGAATAACTAGGAGGTACAACAGATGGAACAACTCCAAATAGAGGATCACTTTATTCGTAACGACAGAGAGGCTGGAATAGCCTTACTTGCGGATCAATTAGCTATAAAGTTTGCAGAACGTGCTTCTAAACATGACATAGAAGGTTCTTTTCCATTTGATAATTTCACGGATTTACGGGAATCGGGATATCTCAAACTAACCGTGCCTAAGAAATATGGGGGTGACGAGTTATCGCTATATGAAATGTTGTTAGCACAGGAAAGGATTGCTCGGGGCGATGGGTCGACGGCTCTGGCTGTTGGTTGGCATGTGGCACTTATTCTGAGTCTTCGTTATACTCATCGTTGGTCAGATCAGCTATTCGCACGTTTCAGTGAGGAGGTTGTTAACGATGGCGCGATCATTAACCATTTTGCTAGTGAAATGGCTACAGGTAGTCCAACCCGTGGAGGTAAGCCACAGACAACGGCAGTTAAGGTGGATAAAGGGTGGAATATTAGTGGACACAAGACATTCAGTACATTGAGTCCGATTGTTGAACACTTTACAGTCTCAGCGGGAATTGAAGGAAATGATGAGACAGGTGAATTTTTCGTAAGGAAGGGGCCTGGAGTACGTGTAGTGGAAACTTGGAATACACTTGGAATGCGTGCTACAGGTAGTCATGATGTCATTCTAGAGAATGTATTCGTCCCTGATGACGAAGTTATCAGCTTATCCTTGACGGAGAAGCAACAACATACAAAGGATGATGGTGGAGGAACGCTACTTCATATTCCAGCTTGTTATCTCGGAATCGCCTATGCTGCTCGTAAGTTTGCAGTAGATTTTGCTAGAAATTATAAACCCAATAGTTTACCTGGACCGATTGCAGAGTTGCCGCGGATACAGCAGCAGATTGGGGAGATGGAGGCAGATCTGATTACAGCACGTACATTATTATATGCTGTAGCTGATCGTTGGGATCGAGATCCTGCTGAGCGTGTAGCACTGAAGCCTGATTTGGGTCTTGCCAAATATATCGCTACGAACCATGCCATTCGGATCGTAGATAAGGCGATGCGAATTGTTGGAGCAAGCAGTCTTTCGCGTAATTTACCACTAGAGAGAATGTACCGTGACGTTCGCGCTGGGCTTCATAACCCCCCTATGGATGATGTTGTCTTACAGAATTTAGCTAAGCGTGCGATTCAAGAGTAGAAATGATTCAGATCACTACCCTTTGGAACAAGAAATACTCAAATTTTAAGAATAAAACAAAAAAATGATAGGAAATCTAATGATTTTGTCCACTTTTGCCGATATTTAATTAAATATAAGGAATTATTAAAAAAAAACTGGAGGGAACTAACATTGTCTATTAGATTTAAGAGAATATTAGCAATGTCAATTGTACTTATCTTTTTCATTGCCAATTCTGGTGTGACATTCGCAGCAACGAAAGAACTAACTCACTTGGTCCTTTCCAAGACTGAATTATCAATGGTAGTTGGAGATACAGTACCGATTACTACAACGGGAGTATATACGGATTTATCATCAATAGATTTAACTGCTGATACTTCCTGGACAAGTTCAGATAGTAGTATTGCTTCTGTCTATAAAGGTGCGGTGACTGCAGTAGGTCCAGGGACTGTAGCCATAACAGCTACTTATACGGATAGTGCAGGTAATGTTATTGAACCAAAAACGCCAAAGACGGTTACAGTAAAAGTAACCAAGAAAGTTGTAGCATTGACAACTAAAAACGTACAAAGACTTGACCTTGCTCTGGGACAATCAGACACGGTTAATTTATTCGCTACGTTTAGCGATGGATTGGAAGAGAACGTCTCTACTACAGCAGAGTGGACTTCAGGTAATACGAAAGTTGCAACTGTTGTAGAAGGTTATGTTCAAGCACACAGCGCAGGGACAGCGGTAATTAAAGCATCGTATGGTGGTCAATCTATCACTCTAGATGTAAATGTTGGTGTTGTGAAACGCCTTCAGGTTAAAAATCCCAAGGTTTCCCTATTATTGACTGATGCATTGCCGGATTCGGAATTAGTCGAATTAATGGCTACTAATCTGGATGGTTCGGAGAGCGATGTAACACTCGATGCAACGTGGACATCTAGTGATCCGAAAGTCGCTGATATGGTTACTAATAAAGTAACTGCATATGGCATTGGAACAGCAACGCTTACAGCGAATTACGGTACACAAACAGCAACTTTCGAAGTTGAGGTAGATAAAACTCGTAAATTAGTAGTTAGTGAACAAAATGTATTCTTGAGTCTTATAGATACAAGTAAATCAAATTTAGCTTTGAAATTGGAGGCTATATATCCTGATAGCCCAACCGTTCCAGTTGATATTACTAGTCTGGCAACATGGACTACTAGTGATAAATCAGTTGCTTATGTTAATAAAGGTGTAGTCTATGCTGAAGGAACAGGTTCGGCAACGATTACAGCGAAGTATGGAGATGAGACAGTTACCGTTCAAGTAGATGTCGATGTTCCGAGGTACCTTAATCTTGTTGAAGAAGTGGGTATGAAACTCAATACATCCGAACAACTGACGCTTATGGCTGATTATGCTGGTGCAATTTCTAGTACTGATGTGGCTAGTAAAGCTACATGGAAGTCAAGTGATGCATCTGTAGTGTACGTGTCAAACACAGGTATGATTCATGCTTATAAAAAGGGCGAGGCGACGATCAGTGCTGCTTATGGTGGAATAACTGTTGAAACTAAGGTTAGTGTAGAAATTCCTACATCAATAGCATTGAGTACAAAAACTCTTGACATTAAGAAGGATGTAACAGAAAACATCACCCTTATTGCAGAATATGATCCTAGTATCAGCGCTAATGTTGATCTAACAACTGAAGCAGAATGGAGCACCAGTGATGAGAAAATTGTTGAAATAACTGACAAGGGACAAATCAAGGGTGTTGCAACAGGTACGGCTACGATTACTGCGTTGTATGAGAAGACTAAGTATACAATGGTAGTAAATGTAGGGTTAGTGAAGGAACTCGTATCCGCTTCAGACCTCCTTATATTGACTTCAGGTGAAAGCAAAGAAATTGTACTTACTGCAAATGATGCATCTGGTAACCCAGAAACCTTTACAGGTGCAGATGTAACTTGGAAGTCGAGTAATTCAGCTGTAGCGAGTGTCAAAAATGGTATCGTAAAAGGTATTAAAAAGGGTAATGCTACGATCACAGCTGAATATGGCGGACAAAAGGTGACTGTTCCAGTAGAAGTAGATATTATCGCAAGTATTGAAGCATCACATCAATCGGTATCATTGAAAACTATCGCAATTGCATCTGCAACAGCACAAATTCAAATTACGGTTACGTTCAGTGATGGATCTACCAAGGATGTTACTGATTTGGCTGAATGGAAAACAACTAGTTATAAAATAGCAACTGTTAAGGATGGTACAGTAACAGCTGTGTCTTCTGGTAAAACAAAAGTTACAGCTAAATATGCCGGTAAATCAATATCGATCCCAGTCGATGTCGATACACTGAAATATCTAGAGACCAATGAAGTGATTCTAAATATGTCAGTTGGAGAGCAGGCTACGTTAATTGGAACAGCTACCTACATGGATGGGCTTGAAGCTGATATATCTAAAGCAGGGTTTTGGAAATCATCGAAGATTCTAGCTGCAACTGTTAAGGATGGCAAAGTTAAAGCAACAGGTAAGGGAAAAGCAACTATTACGTTAAGTTATGGTGGTAAGAATACGAAAGTGGTTGTTGTTGTAAAATAGTCTTAAGTATTTAATGAATGAAAAAGAGTGGGTTTCTGTTTCAATACAGAGACCCACTCTTTTTGTTGTTTCGTTCTATTCCATACTCTCGACTTCAAATAAAGGTATAGATGTTAACTCATCCTCAATATAGAAATCTTCATACCCACTGAATCTTCCAGTTACAATGGCTGTACCTTCATAAAAACTATAATTTCCTGTAAGTTTCAGATAACTATCCCCCATAATAGCAAAAGCCTCGCTGTACCCCGGTTGAATAATATTTGTGCTGAATCGTACCTTTTCTTGAATGTAGAGAAGTAGATCCTCTACGACAATATCAATATAGTCTTGTTGGAAACCGACGAATGAATAGCTTTCACCAGAACGTTGATATATTGCTACCTGTCCAGCACCCTCTGGTGTATCTGGATTATCCAGAAGTAATTGGCCGTCAGAATCTACTTGATAGCCGTCTGCGTGGAATTCGAATAGCGTAACCATGGATTCCGTCTGTACTTCAATAGCGGTATATCGTGTATTTCTTGTAGACGATTCTCCTTGGATAAGAAGGACAGGGAATTTCTCTATACTCAGTGAACTTTCGATGGCGATGTCCTGTATAGCCTCGTCTTGCTGAAAGTGGTCATTAGTTAATATATGCACCTTGTCTTCTGAATCCATTCTCGCGAAATAAATGATATTCTGCTCATCTTGCGCGAGCACATATAATACAGCCCCGAAGCGCTTACTTCCACTGTCGATCACTGTGAATACGCGTGTAGGATCACTGTTCTGTAGAATTCGGATCGGATCATGGATATTCCATGCTAATTTCGTTTCTTTCACCTTTGAGCTAGTATCCATATAATTCGCAAGTCCTTCGTAGAGGGCAAGTGCTTTATTGAATTCTGTATTTTTTACAGCTCGTTTAGCGACACTCATCCATGAGTCTATTTGTTTCGTGATGTAACTCTCCACTGTGGAATCGAATTTAACAGATTGGATGAAAGAGGTGTAACTCTTAGCATGTACTGCGAATGTTGAGTAGGCTTCCTTGTCAGCGTCGTGCTCCAAGAATGTTCTCACCAGTGAATCCGTCTGCTCCGTAATCCAGTCCGCTTGAATTTGTCTGGAGTCATAGTGTTCCAACATGGCTATTGATTCGTCTAAGAGAGTTTGAAACTCACCTTTGGCTGCCATTTGGGCCAGTTTTCGTTGATCATAAGCTTTGAATTTCGCATATAGTTGACTTTTCTTCTGATCAGCGTCACCGAAGAAGGGTTCAGGTATGGTCAATAGATTCCATTTAAAAGACTCATCCGCATATTGCTTGTTATCTAAATTGTGCTCAAGTTGTTCATAGAACAGTGTCCTGAAATCTTGAAAATACGTTGTGAAATCTTCGGAGATTTCATATTTCGCAGAAATCTGGCGATAATAGGGGGCATAAGTATTGCTATCTTTCATATAGATAGCCCGAAAGTCACTTAATTCAGCGTACACCGTCATGAGTTGTTCAAAATCGTCTTTGGCATATGCCTTTTTAGCTGCATCATCTATCTCATTCAGTGTAGAATTCATTTCACTAATCGGTGCTAGCTCTTGAAGATACAAGGAAACCTCTTGTTCCTTATAACGTATTGATTTGTTTCTGTGTGCTTGAAGATACCATTCTTCAGCCCCAATGAGATCGTTAAGAGCATATAGTCGATCAGCCTCGGTCACTGCAGTGATCTTCTGCTGGATGTAATAACATTTCACACCAATTAGAATTAGCATGCCCACACAGCATAATATTAAAAGTTTTTGCAGGGTTAACATTCGTTTTATCGTCATAGTCTTATAGCCTCTTTACCGTTATCATTGGAAATCATGATCCTATTCATATAGCTCTTTTTGAATAATTGCCACCTCATCCGCCAATTTGCCCCACGGATGGTCTGGATATTGGCGGATGATTCGATATAATCTTAAGAAACGATCTTTAGGAAGTCTGCTAGCATATCGTCGGATGAAATCAGGGTAAGTCTCAACATATGTCTTCAATCGAACGGCTGCTCCTGCCACACTGGTTAGAATATCAATGCCTTGTTCCATTTCAAGAATATATGGTTCATAGGCAAGAATATACCGAATAGAGCGGTTCTTGATGAGATCTCTTTTGATCTTGGCGATTTCACCGATGTAGGCTGCTAGGTCAGGATCGAATCCGTCGATCAGTAATGGTTCCACCGTTAAATCCATATCTTTACGAAGGACAAAAGATTGAAGCAACACCACCTGTTGCAGACGAATTTTATCATTCTGCACGAGGGTACTGATCTCTCGCAACATTTCATATGTTAGGAGTTCATCTTCTTTAAGAGAAGCGACGGCTGTCTTGCGATTATGTTTCAAATCCTCAAGGATGTTAACCTGTTCTTGTATAAAGAGCCTTTCCAACTCTAAAGGAATCTCTGAGGCAAGCATCCTTCTCTGCACGAACCATAGTAAAGCGACCAATAGGATGACAGCTACAGCACTAAGGATCATTTGGAGGAAAGTCTGACTGACAAAGATTCCAATTAAACCGATGAGGAGAGCGATAAGTTGCTCATTTCGCATAGAGCGTTTCACATTGGAAGTGGCTTTTTGCGTAACCGTAATGAGGGAGCCTTTACCACAAATGTTACATTGCTCTTCCCATAATGCAGTAAAATGTCCACAATGGCTGCCTACCCTCAACTTTTCATAGGCGAAACGCGTCTGTATATAGGGTCTTAATGTTACAGCTCTCTTTTTACTCATGAGGCTCCCCCTTATGGTTGATGAGGGATAGTAATTTTTGATCTACTTCCTCGAGAGATGGCGTGTATTTACGGTGTTTAAAGTATATAACTGATTTGAAGGCGATAAAAAGAATCAAAATTCCTAAAAAAACGTATGCAATCATATTAGGTTCCTTTCATATGTGGTTCTAACGATTCCACGTATTTTCAAAATATAAGAAAGTATAAGTTTCACTTGAATCAATTTCATAATCGCCGATGCATCTAAATCGATTTGCGTAATTATGAAATTGATTCTTGATACTTTTATCTTTATATTTCCGCTGAAACGGATGCCGTCTTTGAAAAAGGACGGCATAGCCTTTTCTACTTGTTGAACTTTGAAGGGTTTAATTATATCATAACGGTATATTAATGGTAGAATTTAGTGTGGGAGTGGTATGATCTAGAATAGAACAGGATTTTTTTAATGGATCTTAAGGGTATTTTAACAGGGACTTAAGACTTATCGCCTACAGTTTAATAGATAAGAGATCAAATTTCAAAATTAGCTCATAATAAAGGGGTATAACTATGCTTCGAAAACAACAATTTTCACTCCGTATACTGCTTGTTTTATCTGTATTACTACTTCCGTTCTCTTTAAGAATGCAGGAAGTTGCAGCAGCTGATGCATCTTCACAAATTGATGCTATGCTCGTTGTAGATGCAAGTAATTCCATGAAGACAAGTGATCCAGATAAAATCGGCAACGAAGCGATGAAAATGTTCATTGATATGTTATCTGTTCAAGGTGACAAGGTAGGGATTATCTCGTATACAGATCAGATTCAGCGAGAGAAGGCGCTACTTGAGATTCAATCTGCTGCCGATAAGGAAGATTTGAAACAATTCATTGATCAGTTAGATCGGGGACCTTATACAGATACTTCTGTTGGGATAAAAGAAGCTGTAAAAGTGTTGCAGCAGGGTGCAGATCCGGATCATGAACCGATAATTGTACTCCTAGCCGATGGTAACAATGATCTTGATGAGGCAACGACTCGAACGGAAGAACAGTCTGCACAGGAATTAGAACAAGCGATTACCGATGCGAATCAAAGTGGTATTCCCGTATATACGATTGGGCTCAACGCTAATGGTAAATTAAATAAGGATGCTCTAGCAGAGATTGCTAAGAAAACGGGAGGTAAGGCATTCTCCACCAATACGGCCGATGACCTTCCCCAAATATTAAGTGAAATATTTGCTAGTCATTTGAAGCTCAAGATTGTTCCCATTCAATCTATGACGGGAAATGGAAGCTTTCAGGATGTGGTCATCAATGTACCGAATAATGATGTGTTGGAAGCGAATATCTCCATTATGTCAGCACAAGCAGTAGAAGTTAAATTAACAGACCCTACTGGAGCAAGCCAAACGATACCTTCTAACGATATTCTGTATTCACAGTCGAAAAGCTATTCCTTATTAAAACTACTGAAGCCCAAAAGTGGGGATTGGACACTGCAGGTAAAAGGTGTAAATAAGGATAAAATCGATATTAATCTCGTCTTCAACTATGATATTGAGCTAACCATGGACCCTCTTTCAAGCAATACGTTTAAAAAGGGTGATAACATTGATATTACCTCGTATCTGACGAGTAGTGGACAAAAGTTACAGAATAGCACACTTTATCAGGATATGAATGCTAAGCTAATGGTGAAAGATGTTGATAGCGGAGATACGCAAGAGATTGAGATGACCAATACGGGTGATGGGTTCGAGGGGTCCTATAAGGTTGCTGCTGAACATGACTACGAGATCTCCGTTGTGGCAGAAGATAGTAGTCTTTATCGAGAAACGCCCGTTGTGTCAATAAGTGCCAAGCCCGGTGGAGCTAGTCCAACTAAGCCAACACCTGTCGTGGAAGAAGAGAAGGATCCTTTTGCAATTGTTCCAATCATTGGTGGCGTGATTGCACTTGCTGCCGTTCTTGCAGCGATCTACTTTATATTAGCAGCTGTCAAGAAAGCGAATCGAGGATTTGTGGGGCAGATGGTCATTGAGATTCGTGACGAGAATACGGGTGAGAAGACGTATCCACAATATAAGAAGTTGAATGGATTCAAAGGAAAAGTAAATCTGCATCAGTTACTGCAGCTAGCTCCTGAACTGAAAGAGACCGAGAAAATCATCTTCCTACCGAGTAAGAATGATCGGCTTCTATTAAAAAATGGTTCAACGGTGAACATTGAGAAGTCTGGACGCGTAATGGACGCAAGCAAAGGTTTAGAAATTAAAGGTAGCGATAGAATCACTCTTCCGCTACAAAATGTAGATAAGACCATTATGATCGAGTATTTGGTGTAAGTTTTTGGACTGAATTATGGACAACGGAGACGTAGTGAAGGGGATGGAATTGTCCTGTAGAAGCGGAGCGCTCGCCTAAAAGGTTTCCGTAGGAAAACTACTTCGAGAGCATATGCTTGCCCTGGGATTTCTACCGCTAACAGCGGTTTACAATCAAGAAATCTGAGGGCAACAGCGATCGTAAGGACAATCCAGCACCGTAGCGGCCTCCAAACGAATTATGGTAGCTAAGATAATGCTTACGAAGCGAGCTTTACTTCGTAAAGCTTTTAGGAGGATACAAATGAAACCAGTAGTTAGAGAGCATATTCAGCAATTGGATGTTTCATTAGGTGGAGGGATTGTCAGCGATAAGATTCGGGTGGATACGATTGATAATCCGATTCTTATTATTGGGCTTGGAGGTACGGGGATTGATGCGTTACTACGATTGAAATACCAAATTAATCGTAGATTTAAGTTGCCTGAAGATCCATCTTCTAAGAAGAAACGGGATAAGCCCGATAATGTAGAATTTCTAGCATTTGAAACGAATGAACAAGATCGTGGCAAGAAGTATAAGGGGATTGGACTCGATCCGATCAATGAGTTCGTACTACTATCCAATGCGGAGATTGGTGGGTTATTGCAGAATCGCAGTGTGCTAGAACCGTATATTACCGATTGGTTATCTCC
This sequence comes from Paenibacillus crassostreae, assembly GCF_001857945.1. Lineage (NCBI taxonomy): Bacteria > Bacillati > Bacillota > Bacilli > Caryophanales > Paenibacillaceae > Paenibacillus > Paenibacillus crassostreae. Next base: position 2,189,922 of record NZ_CP017770.1, on the reverse strand, counting down.
TGAGATGAGTATTACGGATGGCATGAACGGTGCTGCCGGTGTTCGTCAAGCGGGTCGATTACTATTATTCACGAAGATTAATCAGGTCGTGCAAGCGATCGATAAGAAGATTAAGACGTTATCAGTGGGTACGAACAAGAAGTTGATGGTGTTCATGCTTACGGGATTGTCTGGGGGTACAGGAAGTGGTTGCTTCTTAGATATCGCCTATATTGTACGAGGGATTATCGAGCGCGACCATGGTTCAGCTGGTATTGACCGTGTGAACACACTCGGTTATTTGTTTACGCCAGATATTAACTTATCGAATAAGAGCTTGAGTGAACATACCCGGGAGTATATTAAAAAGAATGGTTATGCTGCATTGAAGGAACTTGATTATTGGATGAATGTGGACAGTCGTGGTGAACGATTCCAGCAACGTTATGGAAATATTCTAACGGTTAATTCACCATTGCCACCGTTTAATCTTTGTCATCTGATCTCAGCGACAAATATGGAAGGCAAACTACTTGAGAATGCCTATGATTACTGTATGAATGTTACAGCTGAGAACATAACGAACTTCATGGCAAGTGAAGAGAAAGCCTCTGGCGAGGAATTCGCAATTCATGACTATATTAGTAATATTCGTACGAACATCGCGCAGATGAACAAGATGTATCCGGCGAACTATGAATATAACATTATTGGTGCTTCTTCCGCAGTGTTGCCAATTGAAGAGATGACGACATACTTAGCATTCCGGTTATTTGGCAAAATGGAGAAGATGTTCGAGAAGGCTCCTAGCCAAGATGATGTGGAGACATTCGCCCGTAAACTAGGGATTGATCTGGATACGATGGTTAAGACCTTCGAATCTCGTGTTCCTGAGCCACTCCCTGGGTATGAGAACAGTGAGCGTCTAAGTTACAGCAATGTCGTGAAGAATCAGGTCATCAACATGGATACAGAGTTGGAACAGAATTTCTTAGCACGTGCCCGAGAAGAGTATATTAAAGCTAAAAAACAGTTACCAGGTGAGATCATAGAGCAATTCACCGATCAGATCCGTAGAATATTCCTACATCCAGAACAAGGACCATTCTATGTATCACGGTTGATCTATACGGAAAAAGGCTTTAGTCTGCTCAAAATGTTACTTTCCTATATTGAGACACTTCGTGAGAATCTTCACCGTATCCCTAGAGATATTGAAGCAGCTAGTGAGCAAGCCAATGAAAGACTTGGTGATGCGAAAAGCGCATTCGTCTCTAGAGATAAGAAGAAGAATATTTATATCGAAGCGAAGATCAATGAATTCTGGATTCAAGCGGATGTAGAACGCACAGAGCAAATGATTGAATTCTACGAGGATTTATATGAATTGTTGAACAATGAGAATAACCGCATTTATAACGTATATACTGAAATATTAAATGCATTAAATACTATTTTCGCCAAAAATGGTGAGATTCTGATTCAAGGTGACGAGCAGGCCGATCATAAAGGCAATAAAACATACTATTGGAATCTAGTAAGTGTGCCTGACATTTCAAAAGTCATTGGTAAAATGATGGAGAATAAAGATGTAGATGACCTTATTCGTGACTTTACACTTGAACTTCTAAATCATTCCAATCAATGGGTAAGAGAGCAAGAAGTTGATATCATAAGCTCTATTTCAGAATTCTTAGGAGATAAATTTGGTGACTTGATTACTCGATCAATGGAAGACTTCTTGGTTATGAAGTATGGAAACGATGAATCTATTGAGAAGCTTGTGGAGCGTAATATCGCAGGTAAACTCGATGAAGAAGCCGTTCCTGTATTCCATTTGAGTAATAGCTCAGGCAATTTATATTTCCCTTCATGGGGGTTTGTATCCGTCCCTGTTGGAGCACCGAGTATACTCAAAGGAATTCGTAACTATCAGGATAATTCCGTGGGCAGGTCACATTTTACAGTGAAAGAAAGCCAAGTGAAGAACCGTATTTTCTGGTTGAACACGAAGAATGGGGTGCCGTTGTTCGTCTATACACCACTCAAAGTCTATGAGGAAAGCTATGAACGAACCATCCTTGATAAAGAGGGTATTGGACGTCATTTAGTACAGACGGATAAAGCGAACTGGACTTATCTCCCTTCGCCAATTCCTGAGAGATCATGGGGCGATACTTATTTGAATACCCGTGTTCAATCTTATAATGCTCGTGTACGGTCTGAATTTGAGAAGGCTATGTCGTTGAAAGTTATTATGGAGAAGGATATCGACCAGAATACAAGTAATCGCTTTGCGGTTGTGATGACGAAGCCATTCGATCTATCCGAGTATCTTCGTGGATATGATCTACAATTAGAATCTCCTAAACCGAATCTCGGTGAAGTGAAGCGAGCATGGAATGAGTTGAAGCGCCTTCTCTCGCAAGGACTTGAACGAGTATCTAGCAAAGATATCTTTGGTAGTATTTCTGAAGATTTAGCCAAGGAAAATCTCATTCGCTCCCCTGAATTAATAGTGAGTGTTCGCGAAGAGCTAGCTAAGTATGTCATGATTAACGCAAAGGCAACTGAATTCGAACAATTGATGAATCAGCATGAAGATGATGAGAAATGGTTTGATCAATTCATTGAAGCGCTCTATACCGATACGATAACGAAGAAGGGTGCGCTTTATGTCTATGATCGTGATCCGGAGGAAGAAGCTTGGGAACCTTTTGCTAATCTGATGAAGAGTCAGAATTATGTTGAGTTTGATGTGTTTGAACATTTCCGCAGACTGGACGAGAAGAACAAGAGTACATTGCTTCGCAAAGCTACTCGTCGAGGTACGGAGTTAACCGCATCCGAAGATATATCAGGACTTATTGCGAAACTCGATGAGTTGTATGAAATGTTCCTTAATGGTCGAGATCAATTGGAATATGAGAAGATTGAACTTGCGAATGGAGAAGAGTTGTATCAGTTCTACAAGCAAATGTTATCTAAATTAAACGATATTCGTAGAAAGTTGAAATAATCATGAAAGAAATGCTGAAGAAATTCGCTATGGATTATGCGATCGCTGAAGATAAACTGAATGGAAGAGAAGATGATCAGAGCAGCATCCATTATCCTGCGGTATTCGTCTTTATTGGTGATAAGGTGTCAGAGGCGATTGCACCGATCATGGATATCCATGATAAGAAGTGGGATAACAGCGCAGGCGTCATGTACATTCATATTGCGTCTGAGAAGGATGATCCTCAAGTTCCTCAAGTGCATTCGTCGGAAGGTTACTCGAGTCCTCATCCCGTCTCACAATCTAGTGTGCCAACGAACAACGGGGCTAAGGGTATGGATCAAGTGACTCACGCTCGCCTTCTTCGATTCGAGCTGCCTCATCCGACAGATGCGACAGCAAATTCAACAGCAAATGCAGACGCAAAAGATGGTGTCAAAAAAACGCGTAAAGAGCTTTACACCAGGTTCTACGAGGATAATCGACATTTAATCGAATTGAATCGAATTCTGCGAAAGGTTAGCCATAACATAGCGGATTTTGGACGGATGTATTCATCATTCGACCGAATTCATCTTTCTTTCATTACGCGGGTCGATGACCCGCTTAATGTGTTCATACCGGAAATATCTCTTTTATCCCAGTCCATCTTTAATCAATCCTTTAAGTCTGTACAGATGGATTTATACGGGTTGATTAGCGAGAAGGAGGTAGAAACCTTCGGTTATAGTTATTCTGTAGGTGTAGCTTTTCTTCGTGAACTGGAGCATATGCAACAGAGTGATTATACGTTCACAGCCAATCTCCATGTGACGGAGGATGGCATATCTATGCCTGTAGTCCATTCACCGTCTCCTCTTTTTGAACTTGTATATTTGCTATCGGACAGGAATGAGCGGGGGATTTCTTCATTTGATGAGATGCAGGATAACTATGAGATTATTTGTCATATTAATCTACTGAAGAACCGTAAGCAGAAGGATATGCAGCATCAATCAAGCAATCGGCTTTACAATAATATGTCTTTTAAGAGTAACATTAAGTCTGATTCTGGTCGTGAGGGGTTCGTATCTGCGGGTTTCTCTAGAGTAAAACGTCCCAACCAGTCCATTGCACTAACCGTACTCTATCACTTCTATAAACAGATGGTTCTTCGTATGAAGAATGGCGTACAATTGAATAACAAAGAGAAATTAGCTTTCTTTGGAATTGATCCACTTGAGCTATCCCAGCGGGTAAAGTCGATGATGCCAGACGATGGCAAAATTGAAGAGATGACAGGAATTATGATGCATCAGATGAGCTTTAACTCCTTGAAGCGGATGTCGCTCCTTGAAGCCGAGCATGCACTATATGGTGAGGGTTGTGAGACGTATTTCCGCAATAATTATACACGTGAAATTCAGGCCCATAACGACCAAATTGGGATAGGCAACGAAATGGCTCTGAGGGTGAAGAAGCAAATGTTGGACTATCCGCAGATTGGGTTCTTCCAGGTTGCAGCATGGAGTGCAGACTTAGACCAGTCAGGTAGTATCGTGAGTGATCTGCGGGCAAGCATTCGGGATAAGGTGAAGGAACTTGAATCAGCTAAAGCTGAACTTGGGTTATGCTACCAAGGAATTGTGGAGGAACAGTCCTTTCCGCGTATTCCGCTGATGGATAAACATAACTTGCGTAGCTTTATTCGTTATTTGGTAGATACGGTCTACCGCCGAAAGGTATATATACTCCAACTTGAAACAGAGCTTAGGCTTTATCAAAGGGTTGAGGATGAATTAGGGCGGATACATCAACATTACAAGCGCCAAGTAGAACAGATGGAGCGCCTTGAAGGAACTCTATATACAGTAGCTGTGGAGAGTATCACAACAGCAGACGATTATATCGGACAGAATATTTTAGAATATTATGACAAAGTGACCGAGAAGGTTGTACGTGATATTGAGAACAAACGGGGTGCGGCAGTATTTTTCGAAGATCGTTATCTAGGGAATGTGACGCAACTGCTAGAAGCGGGAATAGAGCATTGGGTATCTAAGCTGACCCAGATATGTCGTAATAATATATTAACAGCTGAGCCATTCGCGCAGACGTTTGAAGAAGAATTGCTTCGCCGTGCGAATGTGACGATCGACTATAATAATAAACAAGTATTGACTAAGGACGATTTATTCAAAAAGTTATATCGCACATTAGAGGAGCACGCAGCGATTAATTTAAGATTGTTGGACTATACACAGGAGCATCGTTATGAAGAGAAGTATTTCTTCGGGGATTCGGAAAGCGAGTTTATTCGCTACTCCCTCGGTGCGGATGAGACATCACGTATCTACAAATTGGGTTATGTTCATGAGAAGCGGAGCAGTGGAGTCGAGAAGTTAAACTTAATGGGCGGCTTCCACATTGAAGATTTAATGTATTACCGCAATGGTAAATTGTACTATGAAACATATCTGCAGAATGGGTATGAATTCCATGGTCTAGATCCCAACATACTTCCAGAGCTTCGATAAGTGAAATGAATTCCCATAAGTGGAAAGGGTGTTTGAAAAAAATGCAACGTAAAGTAAATATGATCATGTTAATATTCAGCCTGATCGGTGGCGCGATAGGTTATGTAGCTGGGGAAATTATGTTGAATAGTCTGTATGGGGATATACCAAGAATCGTGATCGTGGGCTTATATTGTGGGATATTAGCCTTTTCTATTGGTCTGATGTGTCTCATTGCTGAAATGGTTAATCCGCGACTGAATGGGCCCTCGTGGAGACAACGGTATGTAAGTTCCTCTTGGAAGTTACTGGTGCCAGCAACGCTAATCATGTTATTCGCAGCGGGACTTCTGCTTGAGTTAGTATACGGACTGAATATAGGCGGTGCGAAGCCGGTCAAAGATATTGTACTAGTGATCGACAACTCTGGTAGCATGCGTGAGACAGATCCGGATAACGGACGATATGAAGCTGCTAAAAGTCTGATCGGACAGATGAACAGCGATAAGCGCGTGGCTATTGTTGAATTCAGTGATGAAGCGAGATTAGTTCAACCTTTTGCATTGGTAAAAGATACTGCTGTGAAAAATGAGATATATACAACGTTAGATACACTTGAGGCGATGGATGGTGGAACGAATATTGCTCTAGCTCTGCAGACATCCCTAGAACATATCAAGGAATATAAAGAGGGTTCACGTGGGACGATGGTGATTCTGCTATCTGATGGTTTCAGTGAGATGGATATGAATACCGCATTAGTTGAGTATCAGGATCTAGGTATTGTCATTAATGCGGTTGGGATGAGTTCTATTAATTCGGATGGCTCTAGATTATTAAATGAGATAGCGATTCGGACGAACGGTCAGTATATTGATGTAGACAATGTAGATAATCTATCTCTAGCATTCCAGAATATATATGACAGAATCGGAGATCGCACGCTCTTAACAGAACGAACTGGCCCAATGCAAGACAGTTCTTATTATATGATTTTACGAGTAATATCATTTGTTCTGATCGGTACAGCAATAGGCTTATCGCTAGGTCTAGTATTTGATAATCGTTATTTAGCACGGAGTTTTGGTGTTGGCGGTAGTGTTGCTGGATTGATCGCAGGATTAATCCTAGAATCAGGGTTGTCTGGGCAATCGCCTGAGGATGGCATCCTTCGATTGTTGGCATGTCTCATCTTAGCAGGTCTGATGGTACTCTTCACGTGGGTTATCCCTATCAAGGAGAATGGACTACTGCAAGAAGGTAGACATCGACCAGGGCATGCAGGAGTGATTACAGATGGATCTCGACGAAAGACAAATAGTAGTAAGGGATTCTAAAAGGTTGGAGGTGAGTAGAATTGCAATATATGGATGCGGACTCATCGGCCCCAGTCATACGTGAGTTGGTGCATCAAGTGAAGGATGATCGCTGTACCCTACGTTGGTTCTGGCCAGATGGGGTTCAAGCGGTCTACATCTACCGCGTAGCGTCAGATCAGGATGTACTGGACCAACCAGCTATTGAAAATCTGAAGCTATATACCAGAGATGAGTATAAAGCGAACAATGGATATCATGATCGAACTCAGGGTGTCGGCGGATGGGTGTATACGGTATTTGCTTGCTCGATGGATCAAGGCGAACCTGTTCTTATTCTTCAAGAAGATGGACAGAACCGCAAGCAGATTAACACGGGCAAAGCGCGGATTATGTATTCTTTGAAACAAAAGAGAGCTCTATTCCAGAAATATAAAACAATCCAAATGAGGGTAACCACAGAAGTCCCTATATCCAAAGATATTCTATGCTACGTGAAGAAAGAGGGCAGCTACCCATCCAATAAAACCGACGGCACCGTCTACCCATTCGTACAACATTTTAACCCAGGTAGAAACACCTTGCCTGAGATTGAGGTGGGAAAAAATGACTTCGTACGAATATTCTTCACCGACGGCCCCAAATACGGACAATTGTACGAATTAATGCCGGAGTAGGCGGGATGGTGGAAGTGAATTAAGTGAATTAATGCTAAAGCTACGCTAAGTGATTCATGTGATCTAGGTGATCTAGGTGATCTAGGTGATCTAAGTGATCTAGCTGATCTAAGTGATCTAAGTGCTCTAAATCATGTGATAAAAGTAATCCAGATACTTTTAGAACCTCAAGGCACAACATGGAGCAAAATTATTAGTTAGCTCTTACGAGGTGAGTTTTGAGAAGTGAGTAACCTCACGAGGGAGCTTAACATTATTAAACGAATTTTATCTAGACAATATTAAGAGCTTGCTGGCAATAATGATTAATGCTGAGAAGTAGCGAAGGGAACGGAATTGTTCTGAAGAAACGGAGTGGTCGCCTTTGAGATCATTTTTCTACCTCTAAGGGGTTTATATAATCAAGAAAACTGAGCTCAACAGCGATCGTAAGAACAATCCGTTACCGTAGCGGCCACGTTATGGTTAACCTGTACTAAAGCAAAACTTAGATTATGCTTACGATGCGATTTTTTGAAACGAAGAATAATCAGAGAAGTATAGCTCTTCAAAAAATTTCGGGAGGGATAACATGGGAATTTTCGATATGTTCAAAAAGAAACCACCACAACAACCCAAGCCACTATTCTATGACATCGTATGTCCGTATTGTTTCGAGAAATTCGCACCTGATGAAGTTGTGTTCCGTGCGGGTCACCATCGTGAAGATGATGAGAACTATGCATTAGGTGAAGATGATGAACTGAATCGGTACCGCGAACGTTTCGGACTCGATACCGTCGATGATATAGAAGCGATTATTCATCCTAATGATATTCCAGAAGAACATCAGATCTATTCGGATAACGTGCTTGTTGGATTAAATGATCGTTATGGTGTGGTCACCCGCAGAAGATTATGCCCGAAATGTCATAATGAATTGCCTGTGACCTCGGGGAAAGTACCGAGTAATATTATCTCTATCGTCGGTGCATCTCAAGTGGGTAAATCGGTGTACATGACATCGTTGATACATACACTACAGAATACGACAGCAGATCATTTCGATGCTGCGTGTATGCCATTAAATGCGGAGATCAGCCGCAAGTTCCGCACGTTATACGAAGAACCGCTGTTCGAACGGGGTGATCTGCTAGCTTCTACCCAGAAGGAGAAGATGCAGGAACCATTTATTTTCCAATTTGTATTTAAAGATGAATCGAAGCCTCCGCTGACACTGGTGTTCTTTGATGTAGCGGGTGAAGGTATGGTCGATCAAGATTATCTAGGGCTGCATGGTCAGCATATTAAGAATTCCTCGGGAATTTTATTCATGGTTGATCCTCTGCAGATTCGCTCGATTCGTGAGAAGATCCGTATGCAATTTGGCGATTCGGAGAATGCATGGGTGTCACAATATGATGAGCCACGGGATGTCGTTCTGACAATGTTCGGTGACTTTATTGCCTATCAAGATAAGAGTAAAACAGATATTCCGACAGCAGTCGTTCTGACGAAGAGTGATATGCTCCATTCATTGAAAGATGAAGAGGGGGAATATATTAAGTCGAATAGTAATGTATTTAACAATATGGTGCATCGTAAATGGCTTAACTTGACGGAATTCGAGAATATAGATGGGGAAATTCGCCGATTTATTGAGAAAGTTGATCGACCGTTTAAGGGAACGATGGATGTGTATTTTTCCAATACTGCGTATTTTGCCGTGTCGGCCCTAGGAAGCAATCCGGTTAATCAGAAATTACAAGGGGTGGCTAGCCCGATTCGGGTGGATGAACCATTCATTTGGCTACTCTATCAATTAATGTACATTGAGGGGAGAGAGGAATAGTGGAGAATTCGACTCCCCAACCTATTCAACAACAATTGTATACACGAGAGCGGCGGGGGATTTTTCGTTCGACAGAAGGATTTGACACGATCGCGAGATCGAAGGGGTTAGATCATTCTTTTATCAAAAAAACACTCCATCCATTCTGCGCATACGACGCACCCGCCGAATTATCTGCACGTGGGGAAAAGGATACGACGTTGTATCCGGATGCCCTGCATCTAGTCCATAACGATAATGACCAGACGATCATTGGACGGAGTACATATCAATCCGCAGATTTCACGGGGCTTCGGAGTGCTTTTTTTACTCATAACTATATTATTCCTAGTGAACGTTTAGATGAGATTGTTAACCATTACAGCGCTTGGCTTCATGCTGATTTCATCGACAACTATGATATTGAACAGGGACAGGATCTACCCGAGCTGAGCTCTTTGCCAGTTGCAAGCCCTCCTATTAGAACGGATGTTGTGGCGCTACTGAATACGCTGAATATAGATGAGAGGATGTTTAAACAGCTCTTATTTGCAGTGATGACATCAGTTACGGGTAAGAAAAAGGTGTATATCTCACTAGATGTACCAGCAGAACAGATATCTACGCTTGCGAAGCAACTGCTAGAGGTTATATATGCTAATATTCCGTATGCTTTTCGTAAAATGCTGGGATTCTTAACGTTTTCTAAAGAGCCTCAGAGCAAAAAAGGGATTCATGTCATGTTCGTAGAGCGTGGTAGTCTACGTCCTGGGGATCGGAATATCGAAAAAGATTTTACATTTGATCTAGTAGCGAAGCGTGTGACGAATGGTGAAAATGAACTCATAAAGCAACCTTATTTCGATTTTGCTTGGCATAATCTTAATCGTCCTGAACGTGCAGAGCATTTCTACTCTTTCGCTGAGTTGATGCTATCGGATATGAACCATATACGTCAGACGTCTGTATCTAGCTATAATGATTTGGCGGTGTTCTTCCAGATCGAGGAAGGCAATGAATCGCTTTTTATTAATAATAAAAACATGGTGTTACATGGCTTGTTGGAGTATTTGTCTCTTCCCGGAGCGATGACGAGTAAAGTGCGGTTGAATGATATTTTTCTCGCTCGCTTTGATCAGGAATTCGATCTTATCAAGCAAGGAGAAGTACCGGATTTGGGCATCGTGGAAGCTTTCAGAGATTACTATGGTATCTGTGGTAAACATAATGAAGGTAAAATCGTCACCTATCTCATGGTTGCCATTAGCCATGCCGCATCCACGAAACGTAAAGAGGCTGTTGCTTCCTTTTATAAAGTGATTGAGAGTAGTCCCAAGTTGAGTAAGGCATTCTTTGATATGGTATTGAGTAGTGGCTTCGAAAAATCATTGTTTGAACCGTATATTCTGGAAAAGTTACACCATGCACCTAAAGCTAGAGATGTGATGCAATTAGTAGGGGTATGGGGGAAAAACCATCCTATCGTGACCCGAAATACCTATTTTGTTGATCAGGCGAAGTCGCAGTTGTCCGTGAAACTCCGTAAGGAGTCGGAACCCGTAACCGCGGTGAATGCTCTATTGAAGCAGCAGCTTAAGATTGAGGAAGATTGGGAGCCACAAGGACCAGGACACAATGCGGTTGCGCCTGATTATACGGTTATGGATCAACTTGCATATGTGGCGAATCTATTCCTATTAACAGAACTAGACTTGGATACATTGCCAAGAGAACAACTTTTGAAGATTGATTTCCTGCAAGAGCAAAGTGAAGTGAAGCAATGGGCTTCTAAATTCGATACTCGGATTAAGTCACAGGTAGCGGTGATGCTGGCAGCTTATGCTTGGTTTAGTCATGATCAACCAGATGAGAGTGTATTTGATGGACTTAGTCCGATGGAGTTAGACCGTGTACAGCAGTTGGGTCGTCAATGGTTACAGAATCAGATTGTTCCAGCGCAATTCGGCCGGTTGGCGTTAGCTTTCTATCAAGGTGGACAAGCTGGAGTGAATTATCCAGGTCTGATCAACTTTATTCATAGAAATGTTCAGGATCATGAAGATATCTATTCATTCTTTCAATGGTCTGCGACGCAACAGATGTTTGCAGCGGGGCGAGGTCTGATTCCAGCGTATGCTTCAGCTATTATTTTTTATTTCAAAAACATGGATCGTGACGCCTTTAAAAAGAAAGATGTGGTTAAGAAATACTTCACATCAGTGAATCCGAAACTTAAAGCGGTATATGCCAAGGCAGAGCTAGAATTGTCATCACCATTCATGAAGTTCCTGCGTCGCAATAGTCGGCAGTTGGTTAAGATGTGTATGGTGGTAGGTGTGGTATTAATTGTTCTGGTTGGTGGTTTCTATGGACTTAAGGCAACGGGTATATTCGATAAAGAGAAGGTCGTCGTGAACCCAACACCTCCGGTGGTGCCGCCAGTAGATGAAAGCATCTCGGAAGATGTCGTGGTATATGCAGATCAAGTGGAACATACGGAAGATAGTGAAGTAAAGGATGCGCAGCTTGTCTTTTTGTTTAAAAATGCGGGTACTTGTGAAGCATTCGATGCGAGCAATATCACATTGGAATTAGCTGATGGGACAGACCCAAAGATTCTGACTAATTTAGAGCCGGATGTGAAATGTGAGGTTGTGGTGGAGTCAGATTCGTCAGAGACTAATGGTCTTGAGGATACTGGGGTAGCCGCGGGGAAATCAGATGGAGCGAGTAAGGATGCCGAGACTGAAAAAGGTGATTCTGCAACCACAAACGATGAGCCTGGAAAAGTTGGTGAGGACGGAGCTGTGGAAGGAACGGAGACTGGAACTGGAACTGGAACAGGAACCGAGGCAGAATCAGAGGTTAATTCTTCGGGAGCGGGCATCGGAACGGATGTGAAATCAGGGACTGGCTCAGAAACGGAGATCGGAACAGAAGAAGGAACTGACTCAGGAGCTGTGACAGGAACCGATGATGCGACCCATTCAGGTGAAGCGGGATCAGGTGGACAAGCATCTATGCCGATCATCAACATAGAAGAATACAAGAGCTCCATTACTGTGAAACTACCAGAGGTTACATTAGAGAATTTGGTTGGTAGTACCGTTAAGGTAGGTATAGAAACATTCACTGTGATGAAGAAACCTTCGATGTAGGATGATTAACAATATTAAATTTCTAGGTCATTAAGTATGATATAGATTAGACAACGGAGAGAAGGCAGGGAACATGGAACAAGCAACTTTTGCGGGAGGATGCTTCTGGTGCATGGTATCTCCTTTTGAGGAATTGCCGGGCATTCATGGTATTGTATCGGGATATACTGGGGGCACTAAGGTCAACCCAACATATGAAGAAGTGAAGACAGGAACCACGGGCCACTATGAAGCAGTACAGATTACGTTTGATTCGGATGTTTTCCCTTATGAAAGGTTACTAGAGTTATACTGGCCGCAAATTGATCCAACGGATGCAGGTGGACAATTCCAAGATCGAGGGCCACAATATCGGACAGCCATCTTCTATCATAACGAACAGCAATTTGCTGCGGCTCTAGCTTCCAAGGATCAAGTTGCTCTTAGTGGGAGATTTCCCGGACCCATCGTCACGGAGATTATTCCTGCCGAACCATTCTACGAAGCAGAAGAGTATCATCAAGACTATCATCACAAGAACCCGAAGCATTACAAGGAAGATCGTGAGCAATCTGGGAGAGATCCCTTTATTGCGAAGCATTGGGGCGAGTAAGTAGGCTGGTTGATCTGGCTAGATTCACGATATTGAGGAAATAAATATGTAAACTTGCGGAAGCACCGGAAGGCAGATTGCTCTATTGAGCGGTCTGTCTTTTTGCGTGTAAATGTAGCAGTGTGAATAGTATATTTTGGAAGGAGAATGGATTGGTGAAAGCGAATGTATACTCTGAGGATCAGTATATTACGTTGAAGATGGCAGACAATGGTGATGTAATTGTAGGAATGCCTTATATCCAAGAGTGGATTGAGGCTGTCAGAAGTGTCCCTGGTCGGAAGTGGAATGTTGCAGAGAAACAGTGGGAAATTCCAGGTACGAAGTCAGCTATACTGTTCTTATGTCATGTATTAAAGGATATACCTGTGAAGTTAGGCGACGCTCAATTGGGTGAGATGTTCCCTGAACTATTACAGCTTCAAACGGCAGAAGAGAAGATTGCATTACAAAGATTAAGAGAGGGTATGAAGTTGAAGGGATATAGTACCAAGACGCAAAAGGCGTATATGGGTCATGCTGAACGTTACCTACGAATGCTTCCTGTTCCGTTAAAAGATGCCGAATTAAAGCATACACGAGCGTATTTGTTGAATCTACATGAAGAGTCTCGATCATCTTCTTATGTGAATCAAGCGGTCAGCGCTCTACGCTTCTGGCATGTTACCGTACTAGGACGTAGTGATCCAAATCTGAGGATTAGGCCTAAACGGCAAAAAAAACTACCCGTGGTCCTTTCAACAATTGAAGTATCAAAGATCCTAAAGTCTGTACAGCATATGAAGCATCGTACACTGTTAGCGTTGATCTACTCTTCAGGTATTCGAATCGGTGAAGCCGTACGTTTAACGAAGCAGGATATTGACCCTGAACGCAGAACGATACATATCCGCCAAGGAAAAGGAGGGAAAGATCGCTTCACCGTTCTCTCTACTGCAGCGTATGATCTGTTACAGAATTATATGAAGAATCAACCGATCATCAAATACTTATTCCCAGGTGGAAAAGGGCTTGATCATCACATCACGGAACGTTCTGTACAGCAAGTATTTGAAAGGGCAATACGTAAAGCGGGTATATCTAAACCAGCTACAGTACACACCCTACGGCACTCTTTTGCTACTCACTTATTAGAGAATGGAACGGATCTTCGGTATATTCAGGAATTACTAGGTCATGCAAGTTCAAAGACCACTGAAATCTACACCCACGTAAGTATTAAAGATATCCGTCGCATCCAGAGCCCTCTGGATCGAATGATAGGGTTCGAAGAGGATGAATAGGCTTCGCCTATCATCCCTTTGAAGAGACCTAAACGCACTCGTCTATTAGACGGATAAACGAGTGCGCAGATTAGGAGTTAACTGAAATTCCGGCAAGAACGTGATTGAAAGATTTTCGAAGGAGTTAGATAATATGCCTTGGCCTATGGTGCATTTTGCAATATCAGAAATTCTATCATTTGGTGATCCTAGTCCTAATCTTTTATTAGGAAGTATCTCTCCAGATGCTATTCACATGAGGGGTCAGATATCAAGGGAAGAAAAAGGAGTGACCCATCTTGTACATAATGGTAAATTACCGAACAAGGAATTAATCATGGAAAGGTATCGGGAATATTTACCGAAGCGAATGGAACCGGAATGGAAGAGCTTTGTAGTGGGTTATTTTTCGCATATCTATACGGATCTAAGATGGACGGAAACAATTTATACGGATTTCGAGAATAACTACAATGGCGATAAGAATGAAATTCGAAAAACTTATAATAATGAAGTTAGTCAAGTAGAATTTTATCTTTTAAGAGCTTTAGAAAGTAAAGATAAATTATTAGTAAAACTTGAACAAGCTAAGGGATATTCAGTAGATCCGTTTCTTACACAACTTGAAATCAATCAATATAGGGACTGTAAGATAAACTGGTTAGAAGATTTAAATAATGAACCCCAAATCACACCGATTTACTTTAAGAATGATAAAGTCATGAACTTTATAAGAGAAACTGCAAAGGAATTTTTATATCTTAATAAAGAATGGAATATTGAGTGTTTCGAAGATGGCCGGAACATCAGTTAACAACATGTTCACACTTCGAGCCATTCGGCCCTCGGTCCGGCAGTAGTAGGGAAGTGAATTCGAGTGGAGCAATTCAGCAGCAGGGAAGCGTAATCAGCCGGACACATCCGCACCACCTAACCGCATCGCGGCCGCCCTTTGGGCTTAAGGTGGTGGGACGTCGTGAACACACGAACGTTATATGAAAGGGATGCAGACAAAATACGTATATTAAAATCATAAAATACATAAATCAAAAGTATATAGGAACGCTTGTACGCAGATGAAAATAAAGGTAAAATATAGATACAATTGAATCTTGGGTGGGCATGGTTTCCCTTCGAAAGGAGGTGAAGCAATGGAAGTAAAAGATGCAATAACGATTATGTTCCTATTTGGAATGTTTATCCTTGCTCTTTTAACATACATTAATAATAACAACAAGAGAAAATCAAAACCCACCCAAAAGATTAGTAGCCTAAGGTGGGTTTTGATTCCTGTAAGACTTAGAAGGGAATATACCATCCAAGCCAATTGTACTGACCAAGTGTTCGCAGCACTTGGTCTTTATTAAATATATAATAACACACTTAAAAAGATGTATCAAAACAGAAAAAATAAATAAAAGTTAAACACTATTTAAGTATACTCAAAGAAGGCATCCCCATCATATAACATTACATTTTTGCGTCGTCGCTGGCGCTCCTTGGTCGCCAAGAGGGATATCGGGGAAGCGGATTCAGGCGACACATTCAACCGGCTAAGTCTGACGACCCGTTCCCTTTGGTCACTTAAGCCGCTTGAACGTGAGAAATGTGCAAACGTTAGGTGAAATATGCTAAACCAAACTTAAAGGAGAAGAAATATGATTAATATTGATATTGGACGTTATCATTCTTCTATTTCGAAAGAATTTTCAGTTATTAAAGATAGAGTAAGATTGTTGATTGGTAATTCACATTGGGGTGAAGAGGGACGATATAAAGAAGTAATTTTAATGAATTATCTAAAAAAACATTTACCTAGCAATTTATCCGTAGGCACTGGATTTATTATGAAATACGGAGATAACGAATCCATTTCAACTCAAATTGATTTAATAATCTATGAGAATAATTGTCCAATCATCTTTAATGAAGGTGATTTTGTTATTGTTCATCCAAGAAACGTTGTTGGTGTTATTGAAGTTAAAAGTAAGTTTAGATCTAATTTATTTAAAGATGTTCTTGTAAAGGCGGAAGCGATTAATGGGTTGGTGAACAGGCAGATCTTTAATGGAATCTTTTATTATGATTATGAAGGGAATATTGACTTTTCTGAGGGGTCGAATTTAGAAAATGTTATTAAAGAAGAGTCTAGAGGTTTAGTAAATCATATTGCAATTGGAGAATCATTATTTATTAAGCATTGGCCTGAAGGGAATCCAGAAATAAATAATCAAAGACCATCTACTAGTGTTTATAGAATTAATGATTTATCTTTTTCCTACTTTTTATCCAATCTAATTGAAATTACTCATAAATTAAGTAGATCTGAAACTGGTGAATTAACGGATATTGAATGGTTTCTTTATCCAGTTGAAGGAACAAAAGAAGCAAGAAGAATAAATAATATTGTGATTGAATAATCGAGAAGAGCATACATCACCTAACATTACATTCCTCCATCGTCGCTGACGCTCCTTGGTCGCCAAGGGAATTTTCGGAGAAGCTTATTCAGGCGACACATTCAACTGGCTAAGTCTAACGACCCGGTGCTACGCACCTTAAGCCGCTCGAACGTCAGAAATGTGGGTACGTTAGGTGAAATCATTGAAACAAATAAAAATATTAATCTGTGGGGGTTCAATGAAGAAAAGGTACAGAAAAAAATATCATAAAAAATATATAGGAATGATGAAATCTGAGATCGAGTTTAATCTGCATTGGACCAAACTTTGCTCGGATTTTATTATTGGAGAATCAACAACGATCAGCCGGAAGAATATCAGAAGTGTAAGGGATTGGTACATAAATAGAGGGATATTCTATTACAACATAAAGTTTATGATACAGAGGATACCTTTAGAAGAATGGGTACCATCATCAGTTAGAGATAAATTTATTTCTGTTCTGATTTATTCTGAAGAATTTCCAACAATAAAAAGAATTCATACATACTATCAAAGCATGTAGTAGTGCTTCGATGTCAATGACTTCACCTAACACAATATTCATGCTTCGGGCCATTCGGCCCTCGGTCCGGCCGGAGTTCGAGGCATTTCGGAGAGGCATTTCAGAGTTCAGGGAAGTAGATGCAGCCGGACACATCCGCACCACCTAACCGCATCGCGGCCGCCCTTCGGGCTTAAGGTGGTGGGACGTCGTGAATACAACAACGTTATGTGAAAGAAATGAAAATATAAAATTATGAAGGTGAACCCATTGGAGAAATTAGACAAAATATCTTTTATTAAAAGATTTATAGAAGAAGTAAGTATACATTTTCTTAGAGAAGAAAGTCCAGTAATAATTCAACCGGGCTTTGAAAATGTTCGAGATATTATAACCCTCTATGCTAAACAGACAAATCTTCTTAGTAGTTTACTAGTTTTACTTGAGAACAATTTTACTGAAGAATCATATATATTATTAAGATCACAAATAAATAATTTTATGTTAATAGAATTTTTATGCAATGATGATTCATCCAAGAAAAGATATAAAGAGTTTACAATGCAACCCATTAAGAATGATTACAAATTTCTAAAGGATTTAAGGAAGGCTATTGATAAAGGTTGGCTTAATGAAAGTGATTATCCAAACCGAATAAATAAATTTAATGAATGTAAAAAAGAATTGAAAAGAAATGGATATGACTTGAAAGATAAGTATTCTATGATCCCATTAACACTAGCAGGTTTGGCTCGAGAAGATAAGTTACTATTTGGTATATATATATCGTTATACAGGGAAGCGAGCAAACATGAACATTCGGATCCAACATCTTTGAAAGTCTATAGAGATCAAATTTTAGATGACTATTCTTCTGATGAAGTTTTCAAGATGAATTTATCCAAATCAAATACTAATGAAGAATTAATGATATTAAATATGGCCTGTAATACCTATTTTATTACACTATCACATTTAATTAAGTATTTAACAAATAATCACCCACATATCTTAGATACCTATGATAAACCAAAATTAATAGAGATATTTGTTAATGCAGTGCTGTTAGACGATACAATTGACAGAGATGAGTATTTAAATGAATTAATTAGTAAGTACAATTGATCTTTTGTTATTCCAAGATGCCATTTCCTTCACATAACATCGTATCTACGCTGCAGGCTTTGCCCTTGGTTCGCAAGGAGAGGTAGCAGAGAAGCTGATTCAGCTCACAACCCTGAGAGGCTAAGTCCGTTGGACCCGGTCGCAAATGCTCCCTTAAGCCTCTCGGGTTCGTAGATACCCAAACGTTATCGGAAATTACCGAAAATAATAATTAAAAAAAGAAAGGACAAACAAAAATGATCTATAGAAGAAAAACATACATAGTCGAATCAACTTTCGTTGAGGAGTTTAATCAATTATTTAATGAAATATTATTACCGTCTCAGCTAAAGTATGGTGCTAGGTTAATTGGACGATGGTTGATCGATAAGGATGAGAATAATACCGAGGTATTCGCTATGTGGGAATATGACAGTTATGAAGATTACGAAAGAATAGAGAGTCAGATAAAATCAGATAAAGAACATGTAATGAAGGTGCAAAAACGATTTGATCAAATAGGTAGAGAACGATTGAAACAGGTACTTAAAGAAGACATTAAACAGGAGTTTGTTAAAAGCACAGTAACAAGAGAAAAAACAATATTGAATTAATTTTCCTTTTGATTTTGCTATGAAGTCGGTAACATCCGATAACAGAACATTCCTACGTCGTCGCTAACGCTCCTCGATCGCCAAGAGGGATATCAGAGAAGTGAATTCAGGCGATACATTCAACCAACTAAGTCTGACGACCCGTTCCCTATGGTCACTTAAGCTGTTTGAACGTCAGGAATGCGAAACGTTATATGAAAGTGATGCTAAAACAAAATTAAATTGGAGGTTAAAATTAATGGAGAATAGAAAAGCACTTATTGTTATTGATGTACAGATTGGAATGTTTGACCCTAATTACCCTATATTCAAAGAGAAAGAGTTACTAGAAAAGATTAAGAACCTGATATCGAAAGCCCGATCAATAGGTACACAAGTTATTTACGTACAGCATAATGAAAGTGTAGGAGAACCACTCGAAACTAGAAAGCCGGGTTGGGAAATACATCCGAACATTCAACCGACTGAGGGTGATGTGATTGTTCAGAAAACTACCCCGGATTCATTTCATATGACGATATTACAAGAAGAACTTGAGAAGCGATCGATTAATGAGTTAATCATAACGGGCTTACAAACAGATATGTGTATTGATGCAACGTGTCAGAGAGCATATAGGAATGGATATAAAGTAACTCTTGTAAGCGATGCCCACAGTACAATGGATAGTAATAATCTCTTGGCGAAAGAGATTATCGATAATCATAATAATGAGTTGAAGCGGTTTGCAAATATTAAGGAAAGTAGAGAAGTATTTATATAGGGCTAGTACAAGGATGGCATCACCATCATCTAACAAAGTATCTACGCTGCGGGCCGTTCGGCCCTTGGTTCGCAAGAAGAGGTAAGCAGTGGAGCGGAATCAGCTCACAACCCTGCGAGGCTAAGTCTTCGACCAGTCGCTTGCGCTCCTTTATGCCTCTCGGGTTCGTAGATACCCAAACGTTATATGAAAGGGATGCAGACAAAATACGTATATTAAAATCATAAAATACATAAATCAAAAGTATATAGGAACGCTTGTACGCAGATGAAAATAAAGGTAAAATATAGATACAATTGAATCTTGGGTGGGCATGGTTTCCCTTCGAAAGGAGCTGAAGCCATGGAAGTAAAAGATGCAATAACGATTATGTTCCTATTTGGAATGTTTATCCTTGCTCTTTTAACATACATTAATAATAACAACAAGAGAAAATAAAAACCCACCCAAAGATTAGTAGCCTAAGGTGGGTTTTGATTCCTGTAAGACTTAGAAGGGAATATACCATCCAAGCCAATTGTACTGACCAAGTGTTCGCAGCACTTGGTCTTTATTAAATATATAATAACACACTTAAAAAGATGTATCAAAACAGAAAAAATGAATAAAAGTTAAACACTATTTAAGTATACTCAAAGAAGGCATCCCCATCATATAACATTACATTTTTGCGTCGTCGCTGGCGCTCCTTGGTCGCCAAGAGGGATATCGGGGAAGCGGATTCAGGCGACACATTCAACCGGCTAAGTCTGACGACCCGTTCCCTTTGGTCACTTAAGCCGCTTGAACGTCAGAAATGTGCAAACGTTATATGACATCAGCAAAAATGCTTTTAAATTCTTTTTCCTATATAAAAAGGTTTGTATTTTGTAACAGTATTATAAATGGAAAGGAATGATAGTGTGATCAATCAAGCGGAGTTAATGTGGAAAAACATTATAGAAAAGGGGACACGTAGGAATGAGGATTTTAAAGATAGATTATATTTACAACCAGGTGCTAGTGATGAAGATTTTCAGCTAATCGAAAAAACTATTGATATAACGTTTCCCAAGGAAATGAAAGATTTTTATAAGGTTCATAATGGACAGGACTGGAGGATAGGAGGAGAGTGTTTTGTGAGGAATTTAACTCTTTCTCCAATTACAGAAATTATCGAAAACTGGATGTTTTTACAGGGAGAATTTGAGCCCGATGAATTAGAACCCGATATTGATAGTGCGATTAAGCCGTATCTTTGGAATCCGAAATGGATTCCGATTGCTGAGAATGGTGGAGGAGATTATCTCTGCCTGGATACAGATCCATCAGATGTAGGAAGTGTAGGACAAGTGCTGTATTTTTGGCACGACTGGGGAAAACGCTCTATTGAAGCAGGGAATCTTTTTGAATTTCTCCAGATTTGTTTAAAGGAAGATGACAACTGAATTGATGTTTGTATACCAAGAAGTTACTGACATCATATAACACTACATTCCTACGTCGTCGCTTACACTCCTAAGTCGCCAAGAGGGATATCGGAGAAGAAGATTCAGGCGACACATCCAACCGGCTAAGTCTGACGACCCGGCACTTCGTGCCTTAAGCCGCTTGAACGTCAGGAATGCCAAACGTTATAGGAAAGTCATGCAAGGCAAATAAATAAAAGCAAGATTCATTTTAGGAGGAGTTATTCATATGAAAGTACAAGATCTAGGAACAGTTTTTATTCGAGTTAGTAATTTGGATAGAGCGCTACCGTTTTATTCTGATGTGCTTGGTTTACAATTGCGTAATGTTGAACAATGGGATGATGGTAGAGGAGCTAATTATATTTTTCCAAACCAATCAACACTACTAACTTTAATTGAAGTTGGAGAATCATGTGAACCTTTAAAACATCCAATCTTTAATTTGTATTGTAACAGCATTTTAGAAGCATATGAAGAACTTAATAATAAAGGAATTGTCTTAGGACCAATTAATAAGTGGGCTTCAGATTGGAATGACCATATTGATTTTGATATTTATGATCCAGATGGAAATGCAATTAATTTAATAGAATGGACTCATAGAAAGTAACTAAAAGTTAACTCGAAGAAGGCATGACCTTCATATAACAATGTGTTCACGCATCTGAGGACAAGCCGCCTCGGTCCGGGAGTTAAGTCGGGGAAGAGATTGCCGGGACACATCCATTCACCCAACCGCATCGCGGCCGGCTGAGATCGTGCTAGACGCACGACTCTGGCAGCTTAGGGTGAATGGACGTCGTGAACACGGAAAAGTTATATGAAATCAGGGCAATAATATTATCCGGGGGGGAGTTCAATGAAGAATATAGTAAAAGATGAAAAGTATCTTCAGATTAGAAATGAGATACTCACAAGTATTCAAGATAAATATAAAACTGATAAAGTCGATATTTATTACTCACCAGATAATGAGTATAGGCTGATTATTGAATATTTTAATCCAGAAGAAAATCAAGGATGGAAGTATTCTAGAGGAACTATAACTCAGCTTCGCACGGAAAATGAACTTGTGTTGATACGTAATTTTGGTTCTTTTCCTTTTGAATGGATTTTGAAAGATAAAGAGAGCTTTTTACTATGTGGTCAAGATTATCAAGGGTTCTCAATAGTTGATTTAAAAATTATGAAGGTGATTGATTATGTACCGGCAGAATTTTATGAGGGTAGGGGGTTTTGTTGGGCAGAAATACATTATACGCAAGGGATTGATGTATTGGTTGTAGGAGGATGTTACTGGGGGGATGAATACGAAATAGTATTTTATGACTTTTCCAATCCTCTCCGATTACCATATAAGGAATTAAAAAGAATAAAACCTTATGAGAAGATAATTGGCTGGCAAGACAAATGTAATTTTGAGTATGAAGATGAAGATAGAAAAAAACAAATAGTAAAGATACTTTGAAGGTGTATTCAGTGAAGGCCCTGAAATCATATAACATTACATTTCTGCATCGTCGCTGGCGCTCCTTGGTCGCCAAGAGGGATATCGGAGAAGTAGATTCAGGCGACACATTCAATCGGCTAAGTCTGACGACCCGTTCCCTTCGGTCACTTAAGCCGCTTGAACGTCAGGAATGCGCAACGTTATATGAAAGCCCCGGAAGAGCATTTAATGACGTTGTTCATGGAAGCAATTTATTAAATTTAGAACCGAGGATAACATGATGAATATTGTACTAATCGGTATGCCGACTGCAGGGAAAAGCACAGTCGGCGTTATATTGGCTAAGGTAAAGGGTTATGATTTTGTAGACAGTGATCTTGTAATTCAAAATCAAGAAAATCGACTCTTAAAAGACATTATTGCGCAAGAGGGAATCGACAGCTTCATTTCAATAGAGAACCGTACAAATGCCTCTTTATTTGTTAATCATTCCATAATTGCCACAGGGGGAAGTGTGATTTATGGAGATGAGGCGATGGCACACTTGAAAGATATTGGAACTGTAGTCTATCTAAAGTTAAGTTACGAAACGATACAAGAACGTCTGGAAAATGCAAAACAAAGAGGCGTAGTTTTAAGAGAAAATCAAACATTACTTCAGCTATATCAGGAAAGATGCCCTTTATATGAGTCGTATGCAGACGTAATTATTGATGCTGAAAATCTTGGAATTGAAGAATTAATAGAAAAAATATTGGATCAGTTACCTTCATAACTAGAGGGTATTGCTTCGTAATCGGGGCCTTCATATAACACCATGTTCACGCTTCGGGCCATTTGGCCCTCGGTCCGGGCAGGAGTTAGAAGTGGATTCGGGGATGCAATTGGCAGTTGCAAGGAAGTAGTTTCAGCCGGACACATCCGCACCACCTAACCGCGTCGCGGCCGCCCTTCGGGCTTAAGGTGGTGGGACGTCGTGAACACATTAACGTTATTTGAAATCTGAGCAAGTCTATATAAGAGAGGAAAACCATAAATATATGGATAAGTCACCAAAGCATACTGTAGTTGCAGCAGCAGTTGTAATAAATGACCATAATGAGATATTACTACTTAATGGACCAAAGAGAGGTTGGGAGATCCCAGGAGGGCGAGTTGAAGAAGGGGAGTCAATAACATCTGCTGTAGTTAGAGAGACTAAAGAAGAAACAGGAATAGACATTAAGATTAACAATTTTTGTGGCGTTTTTCAGAATGTTAGTGAATCAGTTTGTAGCAATTTATTTTTAGCAAGACCAATTGGTGGAGAATTTAAAACTTCAAGTGAGAGCTATGAGATTGGTTATTTTACTATTGAAGAGGCACTGGACAAAGTGAATTGGAATAGCATTAAAGAACAGATTAGACATTGCGTGAACTGTAAGGAATCTCTAATAATTGAGTTTAATAATTTTGAAGAGATATTCTAAGCATATCAATGATGACTCAGACATCATATAACAAAACATTCCTACATCGTCGTATACGCTCCTTGATCGCCAAGAGGGATTTCAGAGAAGTTAATTCAGGCGATACATTCAACCAGCTAAGTCTAACGACCCGTTCCCTTTGGTCACTTAAGCTGCTTGAACGTCAGAAATGCCAAACGTTATATGACATAACTGCAAATCGTTTGAAGAAGTTTTGTGTGAGTATTTTCGATGGAGCAAAATAGATAAAAGTGTAGTGAGTATGTAATACGGAGAAGTCGGTTTAAATTTCAGGAATATCATCTATACGTCCCCGAATTGAAGCATTTGCTCTAATAAATTTTATATATTAGTGAGGCGAGAATATGGCATGGAATATTGGATTGCTTTGTATAAAGGCAGGTATAGATGAAGTAGATAGCATTCTCGATATTTTCTATAAATCGAAAGAGGGACTACATTTTGAAGAAGTTACTTCTGTATCAATGGGATCTGCTCTTGGAGTTGGACAAACTCAATCATGGATATTAATAGTAGATACAGAAGGTCGATTTATCGAAGATTTAAGTTTTCCTTTGAAATTATCAAAAAAGTATAAAGTAAAAACATTTTGGATTTCAGAATCTCTAATTTATAGAGATTATTTTTTCAGTATCTTTAAAAAGGGTGGACTGAAAACGGAATTGAAAGGATTAAATGAAGGACTGAATTATTTAAATTCGAAAGGAATTAGAGCGTTAGATGAGTGGGGCGAAACAATAATATTTCAGATTATTGAAAAAGAGATATTCGGCAATAAAAAGGGAAATAACGGTACAAGTTTAATGGAATTAAAATTCTCAAAATATGAACTTGACTGATTCCTATATGTGTATGTAGCTGATATGGAGAGACATTTAATTTTAAGTATTTGTGAAAGCATTTCGAAGATGGCAATTACGTCATATAACACCATGTTCCCACTGCGGATCCTACGGAGCCTTGGTCTGCAAGAAGAATTTCGAGGAAGACGATTCAGCAGACACACCTGCACCGACTAACCGCGTCGCGGCCACCCTTAGGGTTTAAGCCGGTAAGGCGTCGGGAACATAACAACGTTATGTGAAATCAACGCAAAACATTAAAGTAATAATCACACAGGAGGTTCTTATTTTGCCAAACATTGAACACCTACAAATAGCTAATGTATCATCCTCTATTGTTTATGATGCCTTGACTACTTCGAAAGGACTGTCTGAAGTATGGACAAATGAACTTATAGTTCAAAATCGAACTGGATTAATAAACGAGTTTCGTTTTGGAAGTAACGACATCACAAAGATGGAGATACTTGAAATTGTTAGTAATAGCAGGGTGGTTTGGAAGTGTATAGATTCCGATCCCGAATGGATTGATACTCTTGTATCCTTTGAAATTGAAGAAAAAAATCAAAAGTCATACATTACCTTGAAGCATTCCAATTGGAGAGAAATTACAACATTCTATAGATTTTGTAATTATAATTGGGCAATATTCCTGTATAGCTTAAAATCATATTGTGAAGATGGAGTGGGCCTCCCGTATCAAAAACGTAAGTTCTAAAGAAGCTTGAATGTAATACTAAGAAGGCCATGGCATCACATAACACCAAATTCACGCATCGGGGATAGCGCCCCTCGGTCCGCGAGATGCATTTTCTAAAGTAGCTTATACAGCGGACAACCCTGCACCACCTAACCGCATCGTGGCTGGAAGACTGGGAGGCTAAGATAAGAGCTATCTAAGCCTCCCAGTCTTCCTTAAGGTGGTGAGGGTTCGTGAATGCCTGAACGTTATAAGAAAGGGACGTAATAGAAATAGCAGGAGGTATATCGATGAAGAAAATCCTTATTACAGGTGCCAATCGTGGTTTGGGCTATGAATTACTAAAAGTTTATATTAATTCAGGAAGCATTGTTTATCCTTTAGTTAGAACTAGAGAATCTGCAGAGCTTTTAACACAAGAGTTCACAATAAATTGTTACCCAATTATTTCAGATTTGAATACAGACGATTCTATATACAAAATCGATAATTCCTTAAAAGAAATAACTACATCAATAGATATTTTAATTAACAACGCTGGGATTTCGGGTAGGGGTAGTTTAATTGAGGAAGTAGACACAGATGAGGTAAATAACTTGTTCAATATTCACTGTCTTGGGCCTATTCGAGCAGTAAAAGGCAGTATAAAGTATTTGCGCAATTCAGAAAGCCCTAAAATAATTAATATATCTTCTAGACTTGGTTCTCTTAGTAGGGTGGCATCAGGTGAATTCAATGGAATGGGATTTTCGTATTCTTACCGAATGGCAAAAGCTGCACAAAACATGTTAACAATCTGCCTTAGTCAAGAGCTGAAAAATGAAAATATTATGGTAAGCGCTGTTCATCCAGGAAGATTGATAACTAGAGGAGGTTCGCCAGACTCAGATACTTGTCCTTCAGTTGCAGCCGAAAACATATATATGTGGATAAGCGAAACTAATATTGAGTCAACCGGAAAATACATGGAACCCAACGTTAAAGAGATTGCTTGGTAGTAAGGTCGAAGATGGCGACCCGGACCTACGGTCCTTAAGCCACTTGAACGTCAGAAATACCAAACGTTATCTGAAACGACAAGAGAGAGGGGATTTTAATGAGTAGTATCAGAGGAGTTAGATTTCAAAATTTAGATAATAATGACTATACGCTTTACGATATTTTAAAACCATTAAATATTGAACTTTATGATTGGAGATTAAGTTATATCAATATCTATGGTGAGGGATGGGAATTTGATCAACCTTGTATTATGAAAGGTAAGGAATTATTAGACTTATTAGAAACTGGTTATACACACGCAATATTTGGAGAATTTATAGGTTACAAAAGTAAGGCTAATTTAAATGATATTGATACTTATGAAGAATTTCTAAATAGTCATGCCGAAGTTATTTTTTTATTAGTTGATGGTGGATATTTTGATGCCTACATAAAAGATATTGAAATTACAAATCATTATTTTACAATCATTAAACAATTAGATTTAAACCCTGAGTTAATAGATGAAGATGATTCAAGGACGAGATTGACTGTTTCTTAGTTTATTCAAGAAGTTGTAGCATCATATAACAGAACATTCGTGCGTCGTCGCTGACGCTCCTCGGTCGCCAAGAGGGATTTCGTAGAAGTAGATTCAAGCGACACAATCAACCGGCTAAGTCTGACGACCCGGTGCTACGCACCTTATGCCACTCGAACGTCAGAAATGTGGGTACATTATCTGAAACCGGTACAGTACAAAAACAATAAATTTCCAAAACAGGAGGTGAAATCATCTTTTTGGAGAATAACATTTAAAGCTGATACTTTTAAGGAGCCTAAAAAAATGTCGTTAATTGGAGAAATTCATTATTTCCGTATACCTGTAATTAGTTTAGAAGAGTCAGTTAAATGGTATATAGAATGTTTAGGATTTCATCTTAGAAGACAGAATGAAGAATTAGCTGTATTTGAACTAAAAGAAGGGCCATTACTAGTTTTAGTTAAGGCAGATATAAATTCAAGAGGTCACTTCTTAATAAACGGCAAACCAGAATTTTCAGTTGGCTTTACTTGCCCAGAAATTCATAAATTTCATCAGCAATTAATTGAACAGAACGTAGAAGTAGATGAAATAATAGAAGAAGATGGTCATTTTTATTTTCATTTCTATGATCCAAGTAATAATAAACTCCAAGTACATTGGTAAATAGTTCAGGAAATAACGGTTGCCTTATCGCAGCCGTTTTTTAATAAATGTTTATGTTAAAGAATAAGTATAAAGTATGTAATTCTAGAAGGCACCGGCATCAGATAACACCATATTCACGCTTCGGGGTATTCGCCCCTCGGTTCGGTACGAAGTTAGAAGTGGATTCGAGGAGGCATTTCAGTAGCAGGGAAGCGGGTACGTTAGGTGAAATCACAGCAATAGGAATGAATGGAGGAAATATAGTGAACAAATCTTATTTCATAATTACTGGTACATCAAAGGGGATTGGAGAACAACTAGCCAAGATGCTACTTGAGAATGGCGACTTTGTTTGCGGGATTGCAAGAGGGAAATCTTCTATCCTTGATAAGTATGAGAATTACAGTCATATCCAGTTTGATTTAAGTGATACTTCAAGTGTTGAACACATGATGAGTGAGGCGATTTATCGAATTGACATAAAGGATGTGGAGATGATTTGTCTTATTAATAATGCTGCTATGCTTGAACCACTGAAATCAATTGATCAATGTACAACTGAAGAAATTAATAAGAACCTTCAAATAAGCTTGATAGCCCCAATGATATTAACCTCCTGTTTCATTAAACAAACAAATACTTTTCAAAGAAGACGAAAAATTATTAACATCTCTTCAGGTTCAGGAAGTTATCCTGCACCTGAAATGAGTGTGTACTGTACTGCGAAAGCTGGAATAAATATGTTTACTCAATGTGTAGGAGCAGAACAGTCGACCCAAAATTCACCTGTAGAAATTATCTCTGTTGATCCAGGAATGGTAGATACAGAGTTACAAGTAATTGCTAGAGAAAAGAACGATCAAGAATTCAAACTCGCTAAAAACTTTAAGCAAGCACAGCAAACCGGACAATTACAAACAAAAGAAAACATATGCAACCATTTAATAAATATTATCGATAAGCGCTTTGATTCTGGTAAACTAGTAAGTTTTCTTGAAGGGTGAATCAATGAAGGCATAGACTCCACCTAACACTGCATTCCTATTGCGGGCATTCGCCCTTGATCGCTAAGAAGGACTTTCAAGGGGATTATTCAGGCGACACATCCAACCAGCTAAGTCTGACGACCCGTTCCCTTTGGTCACTTAAGCTACTTGAACGTCAGGAATGCCAAACGTTATCGGAATTCAATGCAAAAACACATTTGAACTAACTGGCAGTAAACTGCAATATAAAAAGCGAAGGATGAAGCCTAGTGACTCAGGAAGAAGTGTTAAAAGGTGGTAATGTTAATCACATTGTCCGCATGGCGAATACTGTTCACCGGCCCACAGGTTATTGGAGTCCATGTGTTCATGAACTACTCAAACATTTGGAGAAAGAAGGCTATAAGGGAGCACCAAGATTTCTTGGAATCGATGACTCTGATCGCGAAATATTAACATTTATTTCTGGAGAAGTGTCAGGAAATGATTACCCTGAACTTGAACCGTACATGTGGTCGGACGAGACGCTTGTGTGTTTGGCACGCCTTTTGCGCCATTTTCATGATGTGACTAAAGGGTTCACTCTCGTGACGGAGGGCAGATGGCAGCTTAGCTACGCCGACGATACCAAGCACGAAGTGATCTGTCATAATGATGCTGCGTTGTATAATGTGGTCTTTCAAATGGGGGTACCTGTGGCGTTGATTGATTTTGACATGGCAGGACCTGGTCCGCGTATGTGGGATATTGCGTACTCCCTTTACACATCGGTTCCGCTTTCGAGTTTCGCACCTGACTATTCTTCAGGATCTACGGTAGCATACCAATCAGATTTACATGCCGTAGAGCGCCGTCGGAGAATTCATTTGTTTTTTGAATCGTATGGAATTCCCGTTTCTAATGATCTGCGACAGTGGATTATTCAACGTTTGACTGCACTGTGTGACACGTTGAGTAATGGTGCTACCGAAGGAAATCCTGCCTTTCAAAAAATGGTTGATGAGGGACACTTGGTGCACTATGAGCGCGAGATTCGATTTGTAACAGATTATTTCGAAGATTGGATATAGAATTGAATATTACTCTATCGGGTACGATAGTTGATTCGAAGAAGGCATTGACATCCGATAACACGATATCCACACTGCGGGGCATTCGCCCCTTGATCTACCCGAGTTCGAAGATGAATAATCAGGCAGATACATCCATTCCCCTAAGATAAGAGCTATCTAAGGGAATGGACGTCGCAAATATACCAACGTTAGATGAAACTATCGCAACATGTAAAAACAGAAAGTGAGGTCTTATCATGGATGAACAATGGAGAATAGCTAAGTATGATTCTGATTGGAAATATTTATTTGAAGAATTAGGTATGAAGTTAAGAGAATCATTGCAAGATACCGCAATAAGAATTGATCACATTGGATCAACTTCAGTAGTAGGATTAGAGGCGAAGCCCATAATAGATATTCAGATTTCTGTTATAGATTTTGATGATTTGTCCCAATATCAATCCAAAATTGAACGACTTGGATTTGTATATAGATCTGAAAACATCGACAAAACAAAAGGATATTTCCGAGAGATTCCAGGAACAAGAAGGACTCATATTCATGTTAGGCAAGTTGGAAGTTTAGGTGAACAGATTTCTTTACTTTTTAGAGATTATTTAAGAACTCATCCTGAAGATTGTGAACGTTATATAGTTGAAAAACACCGATTAATGAATTTTTTTCGTCATGATAGAGTGAAATATGTGGAT